>JAJFHO010000155.1 GCA_021775575.1 Hyphomicrobiales bacterium | reverse complement strand
TGCGTTGGCATAGCGAGGATCGCCAGCGCCGCCGTTGTCATAAGAACTCGTTTCAACATGTGCATTTCCTCCCAAAAAACGCGGCCATTACCAACTATATGGGAAGGAGGCCGTCATTCTCATAGTGACGGATGTCACACTCCGAACAATGTCAGAGTCGGGCGGACAGGCATGTTCAGGACAAAGGGGATGGCCGCTAACCAGCTCAAAGCCGCCGCCGCAGGGGTGATCCCGTCCGCTGTAATAGAGGATCATGTCTGCCGCGGTTTGGCGGCGCACAGACAAGCCAGGCCGCTGGCATCGATAACAAGGAGCTTGCGTCCTGACTTGCGTATCAGGCCGGCGTCGGTAAACCGGCTTATGGTTGCCGAAACGGTCGGCCGGCGTGTGTTCAGGAGATTGGCAAGCTCCTCATGCGTCAGCGTGATCTCGCACCGGCGCAAGGCGTCCCGCGCCCGGGGATCGGGTTGTGAAAGGGCAAGCAGGGCGCGCGCAAGGCGTTGTTCCACGCTTTGCGAGAGCAGCTCGCCGACCCGGTAATGGAAATCGGTCATACGCTCGACCAGCAATTGGATCAGGTGTTCGGCGAGATGCGGCTCGGCGCGCATTATGGCGAGCAGATCCGCGCGTGCGATTGCCGACGTCTGGACCGGCTCAATCGCCAGGGCGTCGGCGTCGCGTACCGGATTTCCGGCCAGGGCGGTGAGCCCCAGAATGTTGTGCGGCAGATGTATCCGCAGCAGGGCTTCCTGACCCGTCGCGCCGACCAATACGGTCTTGGCCCGGCCCGACAACAGCAGGTAGATATGGTCCGCCGGGTCTCCCTGCCGGTAAATCAATTGGTTTTTTGCAAAGGATTTTCGCAATCCCGCTTTGGTCAGAAGATCCACCAGATCGGATGGAATGATCTCTTCAAGGTCGTGCGGCGCGCCGATGCTGTATTCGCGCATTGACCTTCATCTCCCTACGATCTGCGAATTCCGAACTCCGTGAACGGTATGAAGGCGACCATATCGCCTTCGCGGACATGTTCGGCGTCCTCGTCGATTTCGATCAGGCCGTCGGCTTCGCACAAGCCCGTGATCAGTCCCGAACCGTCGCGCGGGAATTTGCCGGCCATCAATAACCCGTCGTCGTTTTTGGTCAGGAAGCCGCGCCAGAATTCGCGGCGTCCGGTCTTTTTCTTCGGCACGGAGAAGGCAGCGCCAAGGGGATAACGCGCCGGTTCGGGCCAGGTGCCGCCGCCAAGCCGGACGAGGGCGGGGCGCACATAGAGCAGGAAGCAGACGAACACGGCGACCGGATTTCCGGGCAGGCCGAGAAATACGCTGTCGCCGATCTGGCCGAAGGCCATCGGCCGTCCCGGTTTGATGGCGATCTGCCACATATGCAGATGCCCGAGTGCGTCCACCGCCTCGACGACATGGTCCTCCTCGCCGCGGCTTGCGCCGCCCGACGTAATCACGACGTCATAGACGTCGGCCGCCGCCTGCAGGCTGGCGCTCACCGCGTCGCGATGGTCCGGCAGGATGCCGAGGTCGACGCACTCCGCTCCGGTTGTCTCGATCAGC
The DNA here is from genome assembly GCA_021775575.1 of Hyphomicrobiales bacterium. GTDB lineage: Bacteria > Pseudomonadota > Alphaproteobacteria > Rhizobiales > Methyloligellaceae > JAJFHO01. The sequence continues at coordinate 29,365 of JAJFHO010000155.1, read as the reverse complement.
CCCCGCAGCATTGGCCCGTTGGCGTCGTAGACCTGGCCCGGCGCCAGTTTTTCGCCCGGACGGATCACTTCATCGCCGGTGGAGTAGACCGCGACGCGTAAGCGTTCGTGGCAGGCCAGGGCCGCCTTTCCCGCCGATGCCGCGGCGGCGGCGTCCTGCGGCCGCAGCCGGCACCCCGCCTTGAGTATGGCCTCTCCCTGCCGGACGTCTTCGCCGGCCAGCCGGCGGTTCGCTCCTGGCTTCAGCCCCCCCGGAATCGTGACCCATCCCGCGCCGTCTTTCTCCTCCCTTACGGTGTCCTCCTGCATGACGATGGTGTCCAGGGGCTCGGGTACGGCGGCGCCGGTGAATATGCGTATGGCCGTGCCCGGTGCGATCGCCGCGTCCGCCGCATGGCCGGCCGCCACCGTTGCGCTGATCTGCAAATTGCTCCCCGCTTCGGAGTCATAGTCGGCAAAAGCGAAAGCGTATCCGTCGACGGCGGAGTTGGTGTGTGCGGGTATGTTGCGCGGCGCAATCACATCTTCAGCGAGAAAGCGCCCGGCGGTCTCGTCAACGGCCACTTGCGTCACGGCGCTCACCGGGGCGATCCGCTCGCGCAGGATCGCCAGCGCCTCGCTATGGGTGAGACGGTCCTCGTCGTGCAGGAAGCAATCGTCTTGTAGTTTTCGGGTCATGTTCCCGGCTCATTTTTTTGTCAAATCCAGATGGGCGGCGATGAAGTCGGCAATGCCGGCAATATCGTTTATGTCGAAGACCGGCAACCCGCCTGTCTGCATTTCAGTCTCCGAGGCGACCGCCACAATCCGGGGATCTTCGTCCGAGAGCGGTTCCTGCGTCAAGGAGCGCGTCGAGCGCGCCTCGATCTTCGCGAAAGGACCGCCCTTGTAGCCTTCGACCAGCAACAGGTCGCAGGGGCCGATTTGGGCGAGCACTTGGTCCAGGGCCGGTTTCTCCTCGTCGCGCAACTCATGCATCAGCGCCCATCGATGCGGAGACACCAGCGCGACCTGGCGTGCGCCGGCCTCGCGAAATCTGTAGGAGTCGCGCCCCGGGTGATCGATGTCGAATGTATGATGCGCGTGCTTGAGCGCGGAGACCGTCAGGCCGCGGCCCGTAAATTCCTCCACAAGGCGTGTCATGAGCGTGGTCTTGCCGGAGTTCTTCCAGCCGATGATGCCGAATATCCTGTGGCTCATCGCGCCGCCGCCTCGAACAGCGCTTGCGCCTCGGCCAGATCGTCCGGGCGGTTGGCATTGAAGAAGGGGTCGACGGTCTTGCCGCCAATCTCGGCCGGCGCGAATTCTTCCTTTACCATCATGTGCCGGTCGGTCCAGTCGAGAACCTTGCGCGTGCCGGAGTGAAGCGCCGCGCGCAGGTCCTCCGCCAATGCCGTCGGCCACAAGCCGAAAACCGGATGCAGACGTCCCGCCGACCCGGCCAGCGCGATGGCCGGGTAGGCGCCGCCGGTGGCGCTCAGCAATCGCTGGACGAGGTCGCCGGGGAAAAACGGCGTATCGCTGGCGGCGGTGACAATCCAGCGCGCCTCCGGCGCATTTTCCCGCGCCCAGCCGTAGCCGGCCAGCACGCCCGCGAGAGGACCGGCGAAGCCCTCCACCGGGTCGGCGACGACATCGAGCCCGAAGGCGCCGAAACGCTCCGGATCGCCATTGGCGTTGAGCACCAGCGTTGCGACCTGCGGCCTCAGCCGTTCGATAACATGGGCCAGCAGCGGCTTGCCGGCCAGCTCCAGCAGGGACTTGTCGCCGCCGCCCATGCGCCGGGACTGGCCGCCGGCCAGCAGGACGCCGATGATGGGTTCACTCGGTTGTGCGGACATCGGTATTTCTCACACCGCTTCTTCCGGAAGGCTTGCCTTGCGGGCGTGTTTCTCCGCTTCCTCGTCCACCGTCTTGGGGTCGAGATCGTAGATGACGCGTTCCTCCCCGGCGAGGACGACGAAGCGTTTTCCGCGCATGCGCCCGATCAGTGTCAGTCCGGCTTGCCGCGCCAGATCGACGCCCCAGGCGGTGAAGCCGGAACGCGACATCAGGACGGGCAAGCCCATCTTGACCGTCTTGATGACCATCTCCGAGGTGAGCCGTCCGGTGGTGTAGAAGATTTTGCCGGCCGGGGCGATATCGTTCAGGAACATGTAGCCGGCGATTTTGTCGACCGCGTTGTGGCGCCCGACATCCTCCATATAGACCAGCGGCTTGTCCTTCTCGCATAAGACGCATCCGTGGATCGCGCCGGCCTTCAGGTAAAGGGAGGGCGCGGTATTGATCTTTTTCTGCAGGGCATAAAGCCAGGAGGTGTGCACCCGGGCGCTCGCGTCGAGCTTCACGTCTCCGAATTCCTCCATCAGATCCCCGAACATGGTCCCTTGCGCGCAGCCCGACGTACGGACTTTCTTTTTCAACTTCTCCTCATAGTCGGTCTCGCGTTCGGTGCGCACGACGACGACATCGAGATCGTCGTCATGGTCGATGCCGGTGATGACGTCGTCGGCGCGCAGCATATTCTGGTTGAGCAGATAGCCGACGCCGAGCAGGTCCGGATAGTCGCCGATCGTCATCATGGTGACGATTTCCTGTTTGTTCAGGAACAGCGTTAGCGGGCGCTCGGTCACGACCGAGGTTTCTATCTCGTTGCCGTCCTGGTCGCGGCCGCGCACCGGCGTCGAAAGCCGGGGGTCGTTCTGGTCGGGCAATATCGTGAATTCCTTCACGCCAGCTTCTCCAGGGTTGAGGCCGCAAGCGGCCGAAAGCGAAATTTTGCAGAAGGTAAAGCCTGGCGCACGCCCGACGCAATAGACGGGGATGCGAAACAGCAGATGCTGAGTCTATTTGTTGGGACAGCGCAAACTGTGGTAAGCCCGCCCCCGGACAGAAATTCGCACAGGCATTCCGGGCCGGACGTATCCCCCGGAGCGCCGAGAGACAGCAGGACAATGGTAAAAGACAAGACAGAGACGTCCAGCAATACCGCCGCCGGCGGCGCGGTGACCAAGGAACAGATTCTCGCTGAACTCGCCCGGATCAAGGGGCCGGACCTTTCCGGTAATATCGTCGAACTCGATCTGGTGTCGGAGGTCGTGGTTCATGGCAGCAAGGTCTATTTCTCGATCAAGGTCGATCCCGCCCGCGCGGAAGAACTCGAGCCGCTGCGCGACGCGGCGGAACAGGTCGTCAGCGAGATGGATGGGGTCGAGAAAGCCACTGTTACCCTGACCGCGGACCGGGAACCCGGTTCGGCCGGCGGCGGCAACGGTGCGGGAGGCGGCCCGGCTTCACCCGGCGCACCGCCGCCACCGATGACCGGACAGATGGGCGGTCCCGGCGCCGCGCCGCAGAACGCCGGCGTGCCCGGTATCAAGCAGATCATCGCGGTGGCGTCCGGCAAAGGCGGCGTCGGCAAATCAACGACGTCTGTCAATCTCGCGCTGGCGCTGCAGGCCAACGGCCTGACGGTCGGCGTGCTCGATGCCGACATCTATGGCCCGTCCATGCCCCGGCTGCTCGGTATTACCGGCCGGCCCCAGCCGATCGAGGGCAATATGCTGAAGCCCATGGAGGGCTATGGGCTGAAGGTCATGTCCATGGGTTTTCTGGTTGAAGAGGATACGCCGATGATCTGGCGCGGTCCCATGGTCATGTCGGCTTTGTCGCAGATGCTCAAGGAAGTCGCCTGGGGCGAGCTCGACGTTCTCGTCGTCGATATGCCGCCTGGAACGGGCGATGCGCAGCTCACCATGGCGCAGCAGGTGCCGCTGGCCGGTGCGGTGATCGTCTCGACGCCGCAGGATCTGGCTCTGATCGACGCGCGCAAGGGCCTCAACATGTTCCGGCAGGTCAACGTTCCGGTGCTCGGAATCGTGGAGAATATGAGCTATTTCCTGTGCCCCGGCTGCGGTGAGCGTTCCGACATTTTCGGCCATGGCGGCGCCCGGAAAGAGGCCGAGAAACTCGGCGTACCCTTCCTTGGCGAAGTCCCGCTGCATATGGATATCCGCGAGAAGTCGGACGCGGGACAGCCGGTCGTGGTCTCCGATCCCGACAGCGACCATGCCAAGGTTTATCGCGGAATCGCTGCGCTGACCTGGGCTGAGATCGAGCGCCATCAGCAGTCGGGCGCGCGCGCCGCGCCGGCCATCGTGATGGAAAGCTGACCGCGCGAACAATGGCGGCGGAAGAACCGGCCCGTCGGAATTGCCCCGAATTGGCCGGCATTTGTGAGGTTATGACCCAGGTCACGACCCGGACGCGTCGCGCAGCGCTCAGGCGGCAACCGCATTTCCGGATTTTTGGCGCGGCGTCTTCAGGGGCTTGGCGACCACCGACGTGGCAATCTGCTGCGCGCAATCCTCCGCGCTCATCGGGTAGCCATACAGGAACCCCTGCATCTGGTGGCAGCCATAATCGCGGAGCATCTTGGCCTGTTCCTCGGTCTCGACGCCTTCCGCGGTAACCACCACGTCCAGAGAGTGACCCATCGCGATAATGCACTTGACGATGGCGTTGAGCGCGTCGTCGCGCGTCATCGCGTGGATAAACGCCCTGTCGATCTTGATCTTGTTGAATGGGAAGCTGGAGATATAGCTCAAGCTCGAATAGCCGGTGCCGAAATCGTCCATGGCGATCGCGACGCCAAGTTCACGCAATTTGTCGAGTTCCGCGACAACGGATTCGGGGTCGCCTATCAAGATCGACTCCGTGATTTCCAGCTCCAGGCGGCCTGGATGGAGACCGGTGTCGTTGAGAGCCTTGCGGACCATACTGGCGACGCCGCCATGCTTGAACTGCACCGGCGAAAGATTGACCGCGACATTGAGCGGCTCGGCCCAGGAAGCGGCTTCGGCGCAGGCACAGCGCAGCGCCCACTCGCCGATGGGAACGATCAGTTCAGTTTCCTCTGCAAGCGGTATGAAGTAAGCAGGCGAAATCTTGCCATGAAGCGGATGCTGCCAGCGCAACAGGGCTTCCTGCCCGCAAATCGTATTCGTTTCGAGGCTGATCTGCGGCTGGAAGTGCAACTCGAACTCGCCGCGTTCAATGGCATTTTTCATATCCTGTTCGCGTTCGCGCTTGCGCTGGAACGCAACATTCATGCCGTGTTCGAAGAATTTGAACGCACCGGGACCTTCCGTCTTGGCGCGGTTGAGCGCCAGGTTCGCGTGATGCGCAAGCGATGCGGCGTCTTCCCCGTCCGAAGGTGCGAGGGCCGCGCCCATGGAAAATGTGCAGCTTATTTCCTCGCCGTCGACCCGGTAGGGCGCATTGAGCATGTCGCGCAGCGCGCTCGCGAATGCCGCGGCCTTTTTGGGCCCCTGGACCGAGGTAAGCGCGATCGCGAACTCGTTGCTGCCAAGTCTGGCGGCAAAGTCATTGCCGGAAATCTTCGATTTTATCCGCTCGGCGACACCGCGCAGCACAAAGTCTCCGGCGGTATGGCCGTGCGCGCCGTTGATTTCCTTGAAACGGTTGATGTCGATGAAGATAACCGAAATCTTGTTTTTTGATGCGGTTTCCGACAGCAGTTCCTCGAGCTTGTTGTTGAAGAACTGCCTGTTAGGCAATCCGGTCAGCTCGTCATGGTCCGACAGATAGCGAACCCGGGCCACGGCGGTGGTACGCTCGCGGCCCTTCGAGATGACGACGTAAGCCGCGGCGGCCAGCGAGATGAGCAGCAAGACAACCGTCGCGCTAGCGATGATTGAGAAAGAATAAGTCAGCGAGCTGGCCTGCTCGGATTGGTCTACGAAGGCGACGACTGAACCGAGATACTCGTCGGCGAGGTGAAACGGAATTGCGACCGACGCGTAATGGCTGATGTCATGTGTCGTACCTGGACGATGCAAACGGGTGGTCGGCATTCCCGCTTCACTGTGTTTTCGCGTGACCGGCGAATCCAGCATTGCGCCGACATTTTTCGCCGGCAGCCAATTCGCGACGCCGGCGGAATAGAAAAGCTGTCCCGTGCGGTCATAGAGTTCATAGGAAATTATGCGGCCGACATCCTGCGTTTTCCGGCCAATGCTATTGGCGTTGACCGTCTGACGCCGATCGCGGAACAGGGCCCAGGTGTCCTCGCGCCGGTCATCGAAGGTTTTCGCCCAGCGCAATGCCGTCATTTCGGCGTCGCGCATAAGCTGCATTTCCTTCACCGTCTGCGACGTCAGAATGCCGACGCCGAGCATTGCGATGGCAAGCATCACAAGACCCGCGACAGCCGTGATGTCGCGTTTTCGAACGGATATGATGGACACGTACTTGCGCCCCCCCGGTTTCGGGCTTCCCCTGCTCCCGATAGTAGTTGGTCAATAAATGAAAGGAAAACCCTAGACCAGAGAGGTAAAGTTGTTGGAAAGAAGCGTGCTTAACGGATTGTGTACGCAGTCGCGCCGTTTGGCGACATGCCGGCGCGCAAGGTTACGCCATCTCAACGGCAATCGGGGGGAAGAGTTGAAAGCTTCTAGCCGCCAGTGACCGACATGTGCCGTGATACCGAGGGGCGTTTAGTGCGTCTGTCGATAATAAAATCATGCCCCTTGGGCTTGCGGAAAATTGCGTGGTCTATGGCCTCGATCAGCATGTCGTCGGCTTCGCTGGCCCGCAATGGCGCGCGAAGGTCGGCGGAGGCATCCTGGCCGAGGCACATATAGAGCGTGCCCGTGCAGGTGAGGCGCACACGATTGCAGGACTCGCAAAAATTGTGGGTCATCGGCGTAATGAAGCCGATTTTACCGCCGGTTTCCCGAACCTCGACGTAGCGCGCGGGGCCGCCGGTCTTGTAAGGAATGTCCTTCAGCGTCCAGTTGTCCATGAGCCGGTCCTGCACGACGGAAAGCGGCAGATACTGGTTCGACCGGTCGCCGTCTATGTCGCCCATGGGCATGGTTTCGATAAGTGTCAAATCCATGCCCCGGCCGTGCGCCCAGCGGATCATCTCGTCATACTCGTCGTCGTTCACACCTTTCAGCGCGACGGCGTTGATCTTGACATGGAGTCCGGCCTTGCGGGCGGCTTCGATACCGCCCATCACCTGAGTATAGTCGCCCCAGCGCGTAATCGCCTTGAACCGCTCGGGATTGAGCGTATCGAGTGACACATTCACCCGCCGTACGCCCAAATCGTATAATTCGTCCGCGAATCTCTGGAGCTGGCTCCCATTGGTGGTCAGCGTCAGTTCGTCGAGGGCGCCGGTGCCCAGATGCCGGGACAGGGCCCGGAACAGCCACATGATATTTTTGCGGACAAGCGGCTCTCCGCCCGTGATCCGCAGCCGGCGCACGCCGCGCGAAACGAAAGCGGAGCATAGCCGGTCAAGCTCCTCCAGGCTAAGCAGGTCCTTTTTCGGCAGGAATGCCATATTTTCCGACATGCAGTAGACACAGCGAAAATCGCAGCGGTCGGTCACCGAGACGCGCAGATAGCTTACATGGCGGCCGAATGGGTCGATCAGTTGGTCTGCGGCGCCGTCCCTGTCTGGCCCAACCACCATAATGCATACTCCTCAAGGACCGTTTTCTCGATTTGGCAAGCCAGAACCGACAAATTCCGCACGCCTGAAGCGCATCTCCAGCGCGTCCGGCGATACAGCTTAGCAGCGCGTGCGGCGGGGTCAAATGGACATTGGCACATAGGCTGACATTCTCCTCGCCCGCGATACGGGCCGGCATTCGAATTCGGTGCCGCAAGGGGGCGGGCGGTAGACTGGGGTTCTGCCTGTGGAAATTATATAATCCATTGATTTGGAAAGGATTTAGTTGTGAAAAATGCAGGGTCTTAGGTCGCGTCAATTTCATTATCGCTTTTGGCGAACATTTGTTTTTCCCAAGTCCGGCGATTTGAGCTAGTGTGAGGTGTTGCGTTGATGGGCCGCCGTCTGCACACTGCCAAATAATCAGCGGCCGGCAACGGCCTGGGGAGGAAAATTTGGAACCAATGCCCATTGGAGAGGCATCTGGAGACCCTGCCGGCGCCTTGGCTCCAGAGGATGAGTTGCGGGCGCAGCTCTATCATTTTCTTGCGCGATACCTTGCGGCGCCTCCGAGTCGCGAAGCGCTCGACGTTGCGGCCAAGATGACCTGCGACGAGGCGGAGCAATCGGATCTCGCCAAGGCGTTCCGCACATTCACCGTGCTTGCCGCGCGCAGCGAGCCCGAGAATGTCGCTCGGGAATATCATGATCTGTTCATCGGCGTGGGCCGGGGCGAGCTCCTCCCCTATGGTTCCTACTATCTAACGGGATTTCTGCACGAAAAGCCGCTGGCGAAATTGCGCGGCGATATGGGCGAACTCGGCATCGTGCGCGAGGCCGACGTCAAGGAGCCCGAAGATCACATCGCGGCCCTGATGGACATGATGGCCGGGCTTATCACGGGCGAATTCGGCGAGCCGCAGCCGCTGGCGGCACAGAAGCAATTTTTCGAGACCCACATTTTGGGGTGGGCAGGGCATTTCTTCGCGGACCTCGAGGGCGCGAAGACATCGGTTCTCTATGCAGCTTTGGGCAGCATCGGCCGTCAATTCATGGGAATTGAAGAGACGGCATTTTCGATGGCCTGAAATGGCTGGGGAAGGCGGGCTTGGCAAACGGTTGCCCGTCAAACGACGTTGAGAGTGGCGATTTGGCCTCTCATCGTTTTCAACTGGAGGCAGAGCATGACTGACAAATGTGATCGTGCGAAAGCTGATCGCCGCGGCTTCTTGAAGCTCGCTGGTGCTAGTGCCGTCGCTGGCGGTGTTGCGCTGGTGAGTGGCAAGAGCCCGGCCGAAGCGGGCACGGCTGCCGATAAACCTGGTTGTCTCTACAAGGAGACCGACCACGTCAAGACCTATTACGACTTGGCTCGTTTCTAGGTCATCTTAACTAACCCCGCGCGTAGCGGGGCGCTGGCTCTGCGTGTTTTGCGGAGCTTAACCTTTGGAAGGAGGAAGCGATGCTCAGGAAGAAGGTAAACGGGGTTGCGAAAGGCCCCCGTTTGTCGTCTGCCCTAAACGAGCTGACCGGTGGCGCCGTTGACCGGCGTACATTCCTGCGCAATTCGGGACTGGCTATTGGCGGTCTCGCGGCCGCAACAGGCCTGCGCAGTGGAATGGTCACCAAGGCCAAGGCGGCATCGCCGGCCGGTGGTGCGATCGAGATCAAGAAATCGGTCTGCACGCACTGTTCGGTTGGTTGCACGGTTTTGGCCGAGGTCCAGGGAGGAGTCTGGATTGGGCAGGAGCCCGGTTTCGACAGTCCGTTCAACCTTGGCGCCCATTGCGCCAAAGGCGCTTCAGTACGCGAGCATGCTCATGGTGAGCGGCGTCTGAAGTATCCGACCAAGCTCGTCGGCGGTAAATGGCAGAAGATCAGCTGGGAAACGGCTATCAACGAGATCGGCGACAAGATGTTGGCGATCCGTAAAGAGTCCGGCCCGGATTCGGTCTATTGGCTCGGTTCGGCGAAACATTCGAACGAACAAGCCTATCTGTTCCGCAAATTTTACGCATTCTGGGGGTCCAATAACGGCGATCATCAGGCGCGTATCTGTCACTCGACCACGGTCGCGGGTGTTGCAAACACCTGGGGCTATGGCGCGATGACGAATTCCTACAACGACATCCATAACTCCAAGTCGATGATCCTTCTCGGGTCCAACCCGTCGGAAGCTCATCCCGTCGCCCTACAGCATCTGCTGAAGGCGAAGGAGCAGAACAACGCTGCGTTTATCGTTTGCGATCCGCGCTTCACGCGTACTGCTGCACACGCAACGGAATATGTCCGCATGCGTCCGGGCACGGATGTCGCCCTCATCTGGGGCATTCTCTGGCATATCTTTGAGAATGGCTGGGAGGATAAGGAATATATCCGTCAGCGTGTGTGGGGTCTGGAGTTCATCCGCGAAGAGGTGAAGAAGTGGAATCCGGAGGAGACCGAAAAGGTCACCGGCACACCGGGCTCGCAGCTTCGCCGCGTCGCACGCACGCTTGCCACCAACAAACCAGGCACGTTGATCTGGTGCATGGGTGGCACGCAGCATACCAACGGCAACAACAATACCCGCGCTTACTGCATTCTGCAGCTGGCGCTCGGCAATATCGGCCGGACGGGTGGTGGCGCCAATATCTTCCGCGGCCACGACAATGTGCAGGGTGCAACGGACTTCTGCGTGCTCTCGCATTCATTGCCGGGCTATTACGGCCTCAAGAAAGGCTCGTGGAAGCATTGGGCGCGTGTTTGGGATGTCGACTATGACTATCTCAAGGGCCGTTTCGCATCCGAGAAGCTGATGCAGTCGAAGGGCATTCCGGTGTCGCGCTGGGTCGACGGCGTGTTGGAAGCCAAGGACAAGATGGACCAGCCGGATAATCTCCGGGCCATGGTGTTCTGGGGCCACGCCAACAACTCCCAGACCCGCGGCATAGAGATGAAGAAGGCGCTCGAGAAGCTCGATCTCGTCGTCGTCATCGATCCCTATCCGACGTTCAGCGCGGTTATGGGAGATCGCACCGACGGTGTGTATCTGCTTCCCGCCGCGACGCAGTTTGAGACCTACGGGTCTGTCACGGCGTCAAACCGGTCGCTGCAATGGCGCGAGAAGGTCGTTGAACCGCTCTTCGAATGCCTGCCCGATCAAACGATCATGTACAAATTTGCCAAGAAGCTCGGCTTCGCGGACGAGATGTTCAAGCACATCAAGGTCGAGAAAGACGAGCCGAATGTCGAGGAAACCACCCTCGAATTCAATAAAGGCATGTGGACGATCGGGTATACGGGGCAGTCGCCTGACCGGCTCAAGAAGCACATGGCTAACCAGCACACATTCGACAAGACCACGCTTCAGGCGAGGGGTGGTCCGGCCGATGGTGAGTATTATGGTTTGCCATGGCCGTGCTGGGGTACCGCAGAAATGGCGCACCCGGGTACACCTAACCTGTATGATCCGTCAAAGCCTGTCGCTGAAGGCGGCTTGAACTTCCGTGCTCGTTTCGGTGTGAAAGCGCCGGACAAGTGGGGAGGCGCGAGCTTGCTTGCCGAAGGCGGCAACGAGGGCGTGTCCTATCCTGTCGGCAACGAGCTGAAGGACGGGCATCCCGAGTTCACCATGGCCATGCTGAAGAAACTCGGCTGGGATGGCGATCTCACGGCGGGTGAAAAAGCAGCCATTGAAAAAGTCGCCGGCGACAAGACCAACTGGAAGACCGACCTCTCGGGCGGTATCCAGCGCGTCGCGATCAAGCATGGCTGTGCGCCTTTCGGCAACTCGAAGGCACGGACCGTGGTCTGGAACTTCCCGGATCCTGTTCCGCTCCATCGTGAGCCGCTCTACACACCTCGGCGTGATCTGCTGCCGAAGTACGAAACGTACTCCGACCGTAAGATGTATCGCCTTCCGACCCGCTACGCTTCGATCCAGGTCAATGATTTCTCGAAAGAGTATCCATTGATCATGACATCGGGGCGCCTCGTTGAATATGAGGGCGGCGGTGAGGAATCCCGGTCCAACCCGTGGCTTGCGGAACTTCAGCAGGACATGTTTGTCGAAATCAATACGACAGACGCGAACAATCTGGGCATCAAGGATGGTCAGATGGTCTGGGTGGAAGGTGCTGAAAAGGCGAAGCTCAAGGTTATGGCCATGGTTACTGAACGGGTCGGCAAGGGCGTTGTGTTCATGCCGTTCCATTTCGCTGGTCATTTCCAGGGCAAAGACCTCAGGAGTAAATATCCGGAAGGCACTGATCCATATGTGCTTGGCGAGGCCGCCAACGTGGCCTTCACCTACGGGTATGACTCCGTGACCAATATGCAGGAGTCGAAAGTGTCTCTCTGCAAGGTCTACAGGGCATAAGGAGTACACGCGATGGCAAGGATGAAATTCCTGTGTGATGCGGAACGCTGCATCGAGTGCAACGCGTGTGTTACGGCGTGCAAGAACGAGCATGAGGTTCCGTGGGGCGTTAACCGCCGCCGGGTCGTAACGATCAATGACGGCAAGCCGGGCGAGAGATCGATCTCGGTCGCTTGTATGCATTGTTCGGACGCGCCCTGCATGGCGGTGTGCCCGGTGGATTGCTTCTACCAGACCGACGAAGGTGTGGTGCTGCATTCCAAGGACCTCTGCATTGGCTGTGGATATTGCTTCTATGCGTGCCCGTTTGGCGCGCCGCAATTCCCGCAGGTCGGAAACTTCGGTTCCCGCGGCAAGATGGACAAATGTACCTTCTGCGCCGGTGGACCTGAAGACGACAGCTCCGATGCCGAGTTCAAAAAGTACGGCCGTAACCGGCTCGCAGAAGGCAAGCTTCCGCTTTGCGCCGAGATGTGCTCGACCAAGGCGTTGCTTGCCGGTGACGGTGATGTCGTTTCCGGCATCTACCGCGAGCGCGTTGTAGCGCGCGGCTTTGGCTCCGGTGCCTGGGGCTGGGGACGCGCCTACCCGGGCCAAGGCTCGTAGGACACGAAAACGGATGGGGCGGCCTGTTAGGGGCCGCCCCACTTCCTATCGCGGTTTTTTGCCGTTTTTCTTTATGAATAATGCACCAGACACTGCGTTAAGCAATTTTGCGATGGTAACCTTTTGATGGACCCGTTGCAGCGGGGTTGATCCGTCCGGGATAAAAGAGGATCGCGGCCAGCATCACTGATGAGGACTCATGCGCGGATACAAGATTACGGTTATTGCGTTGGCGACAACGGCGCTGGCGCTTGCCGGCTGCAAGGATACGGAACGCCCGGCGGCGTATAACAAAGGCGTCTATGGCGGCAAGGCCGACACCAAACTGACGCCCAAACAGGTGGAAACCCTGCGCCATCGGGGTATGCGCTCTTATCGATAACGGGAGGATTGATCATGACGTCGGCTTCAAGAACCAGGACGTGGGTGGCTTGCCTTACCGCGCTCCTGCTGGTCGCGTTCAGCGTAACATTCGTTGCGGGAATTGCCGGATCACAGCGCGCTGACGCACAGAGCAGCGTCCGCCCGCCCGCCAACGCGACCAATGTGACCGGCGGCACGGTTCCGGGCATGTCGCGGAGCAGCGATTCCTCGTCGGAGATGTGGCGCGCCGTACGCAAGGGCGTCAAAGGCAAGGTTTCCATCCCCGACAAGAAGGCCGGTCAGCTGGTCCAGTCGGAGGGCGACAACTGGCGCGCCTTGCGGAACGGCCCGCTGGCGACCTATGGCGCCTGGGGGCTTCTCGCTGCTATCGTGCTGCTGGCGCTTTTCTATCTGATCCGTGGCAGAATACGCGTCGATCACGGCATGAGCGGCAAGACAATGACCCGCTTCGACGATATCGAGCGCATTGGTCACTGGCTGCTCGCGGTATCCTTCATCATTCTCGCGCTCTCCGGCCTCAATATCACTTACGGCAAATATTTTCTGCTGCCGGTGATTGGAAAATCGGCCTTCGCGAGTGTCGCATTCGCCGGCAAGTGGCTGCACAATTACGTGGCGTTCGCCTTTATCGCCGGGCTGGTGATGATACTCGTGCTGTGGATCAAGGATAACTTCCCGAACGCGCTCGATTTCAAATGGCTTGCGCAGGGCGGCGGCATGTTCACCAAGGGGCTTCATCCTGCCGCCAAGAAGTTCAACGCTGGCCAGAAAATTCTGTTTTGGCTGGTTATCTGGGGCGGTTTGGCCCTGAGCGCGACCGGCATAGCGCTGCTGTTTCCCTTCCAGATCGATTTCCCCGTCGGCTGGGAACCGATCCAGCAGATGCATTTCATGACCACATGGCATGCGATTATCGCTCTGGTCCTGATTGTCGTCGTCATCGCTCATATCTATATCGGCACGATCGGTATGGAGGGCGCCTTCGACGCCATGGGGTCGGGCGAGGTCGATCGGAACTGGGCCAAGGAGCACCACTCCGAATGGGTCAAGGAAACGGCCGGTTCGAAGACCAAGAAGAAATCCGGAAGTGCGGCACCCGCTCCGGCCGAATAGACAATGGCGCGTGGAGGACGATCCTCCACGCAGCCTTCCCGGCTACTTGTTGCGTCTGCAAAAAATGTCGGATCTCTCTTTGCGAAATAGAGCCAGTTTTTCAGAGTGCAGAAAAGCGATCGCGCGTGGAATGGCGGCGGTCCTTTTGGTTAGCGCGGCCGCGGTTCATGCCCCCGGGCCGGCGCGTTCGGCTGATGTATCCGCGCAGGACGCACAGAAAAAAACGGGCGACAAACGCGCAGAAGAGCCGGCCAACCTCGTCGGCCATGGCGGCCCGGTGAAGACGGTGCAACTCAATAGGGAGGGCACGCGGGCGCTCACCGGCAGCTTCGACTATTCCATGATCTACTGGGATGTGTCGGGGGCGGTGCCGAAGATACTGGCGCGGTTCGACGAACATGACGGCGCGGTCAACGCGGTGCGTTTTCTTCCAGGAGGCAAGCGCGCCCTGTCCGCGGGCGACGACGGCATCGTCCGGCTCTGGGACCTGGAGACGGGCAAGCAGGTTCACGCCTTCAAGGGGCATACCGCGAAGATCATCGATATCGCGGTCAGTCCCGACGGGCGTCTGGCGGCTACCGCGAGCTGGGACCGTTCGGCGCGCATCTGGGATCTGGAAAAATTTCAGGAGGGGCCGGTTCTGAAAGGGCACACCGGTCCGGTAAACGCCGTCGTATTTACGTCCCGCGACGGTGTGACGGAAGCTTTCTACAGCGCCAGCTACGACGGTACGGTGCGGCTCTGGAACCTGGAAACCGGGGCGGCCGTGCGCCCGGTCTATCGCCATGGCTGGGGCATCAACTGCCTGAAGGCGCTGCCCGATCCGGGCAAGCTGCTGTTCGGCTCGCTGAATGGCGCGGCGGGTGTTGTCGATATCGAAACCGGCGAGGTTTCGACGGTGCTCAATCCGCATGAGGGCCCGGTTCTGGCCCTGGCCGTCTCGGCCAGACACAAGCTGATCGCCACCGGCGGCGGCGATGGCGGCGTCAATATCTGGTCGATGGAGGATTGGGGCCTGAAAGAACAGCACCAGAATCCCTACAGCCCGATCTGGGGGCTGGCCTTCACCGGCGATGCCAAGCGCATCTACTATTCGGGTCTCGACGATTTTGCGACCTTGTGGCAGGTCAGCCCGCGCCAGCCTTTCGAAACGGTGGAGGGGAGGTTCCCGCGGCGCTTCCAGGCAAGAGAGGATATGTCGCTGGGCGAATTGCAGTTCGCGCGCAAATGCAGCGTTTGCCACACCATATCGCCAGAAGGCGGCAATCGCGCGGGGCCGACCTTGTTCGGAGTGTTCGGCCGCAAGGCGGGAAGCGTACCGGGCTATGCCTATTCCCCTGCACTGCTCGGATCGGATATCATATGGACCGAGGAAACGATCGGGCGGCTGTTCGACCATGGTCCGCAGCATGTGACGCCCGGATCCAAAATGCCGTTGCAGCAGATCGAGGACGTGACCAAACGCAATGCGTTGATCGCTTATCTGAAAGCGGCCTCGACTGGCGAAAAAGAAAGCGGCCCCGCCACGCGCGGCGCTGGCAAATCCAGGGAGTGAAATGATGAAAGCCTTTATTACAAGCCTGATCGTAATGGCCGTGATTGCCGTCGGCGCGGCGCTGGGCCTCGGCGCGGTCGATATGTCGGCCGGCTCGATCTATTCGTCAGAAGCCGGGAATGTGCGGCTCTAGAGGCCCCGGCGCATAACCGTTGGAGTACGACCGGTGAGGCGTCGTCGGGCCACACTATTGTTCCTGGCGCTTGCGCTGAGCGCGCCGGGGCATGCATTCGCCGGTTCTCCGGAGAAGGTGATGCCGTCGGTCGTCAGCGTCCTGCCCGAATGGCCGGCGGATGCGCGGCGCACCGAGGAGCCAGAAGGAAGCGGTGTCGTCATTCTTGACGGCCGCACGATTCTCACCGCGGCGCATGTCGTCGACCGGGCACTGTCGGTCAGAGTGAGAACCGCGGACGGGGAAATCTTGGAGGCCACGCTCAAGGGAAGGGATAGGGCCACCGACTTGGCGGTGTTGACTGTTCTGCACGCTCTGCCGGCGATGGAAATTGAACCGGAAGATCCCAAACTCGGCGAGCGGGTCTGCGCGATCGGAAATCCGCATGGTGTCGGATTATCTCTGCGATGCGGTGTGGTCTCCGCCTTGCACCGCGCGGGGATGGGTTTCAACCATGTCGAAGATTTCGTGCAGACCGATGCAGCCGTCAATCCGGGCGACTCGGGTGGCGCGCTTGTTAACCAGGCGGGCCGGCTGGTCGGGCTGCTTCAGGCGATCTTTTCGAGTGAGTCCGATACCGGCAAGGGGCTGAATTTTGCGGTGTCCGCGCAGCTCGCCGCACGCGTTGGCGAGGCCCTGGCGACACAGGGCCGGTTCAAGCGTGCGGCCAGCGGGTTGCGGCTGACCTTCGGGCGCACCAAAACCGAGCATGTTCGTTTGGGCGCCAGGGTCGTCTCTCTCAAATCCGGCATGCTCGGACAAAAAGCGGGGATCGAAGTTGGGGATATCATCGTCCGGGCAGGCGGCCGTCGTATTCGCAAGCCGGCGGATTTCGTTTCCGTGATGGCCGGTTTCACCGATGAGGGGATGGACGTCACCGTGGTGCGCGATGGCAAGGACAAGACAGTGAAATTGGCGCGCTGACGCGCCGGCACCTAAGCAACTCAACTATGGAGAATTCAATGAACGAAGATAAATTCAACATGTCGCTCAGGAAATTCCTGAAGCAGGTCGGTGTCACGTCGCAGCAGCAGATCGAGAAGACGGTTCGCGAGGGAGGCGCAGAGGGCAAGGGACCGCTCAAGGTCAAGGTAGTGCTGAGTGCCGAAGGCACCGGCCTCAATCACGTCGTCGAAGGCGAAATCGAGCTTGATTGAGCCGCGCCCGGCTCAGGAGCCGAATTTCGCAGGTTGCCCAATGCAGATACCCGACCCGACATTCCCGCCGCTGCTCAATGGCCATGCGATCCCGGAAACGGACTCCGCATTCGAGAGCGCCTGCGCGCGCGCCGGCGCGTGCGACGCCGGTGCGGGCGACGTCATATGGAGCCGCAATGAGGCGCGCATCCAGGTGGCGATTGTCCTGGAGCCGGACGTCGGCATGGAGACGGCTGTACAGATGCTGCCCTTATGTCTTGTCGCGCTTGGTGATTGCCTCGGAGCACTGACGCCGCCGCAGGTGGGCGTCACCTTCATCTGGCCGAATGTGGTTTGCATTAATGGCGCGCCGGCCTGCGCCTTTCGGGCCGCCGCAGCGGCAACGAAGGAACCGCAAGCCGTTCCCGACTGGATTGTGCTGGGGCTGGAATTGCAGCATTTGCGTGCGGCAGGCGATCCTGAACCCGGTGAAACGCCGGACCGGACCTGGTTCAGCGAGGAAGGCGGGGCGGAGTTGACGCGCAGCGATATTATCGAGTCCTATGCACGCCACTTCCTCACCTGGCTCAATACCTGGAACGACGACGGTTTCAAACCGGTCCATGATTCCTGGATGTTCCGCGCCGCGAACAAGGACGAGGAAATTACGCTTACCCATGCCGGCCGCGAGCATGCGGGCACCTTCATCAGTCTCGATGAGAGCGGCAATCTGCTCCTCAAGGATGCCGACGGCACGGTCGCTGTGTTGCGTCTGGAAGACTATTTCGACCGTCCCTCGACAGGCGCTTGAGCGGTGAAATTTCTCAAGACAGTCCGCTTCGATCGCTCGGACGACCATGTGTTCGACGCCGCCGCCGCGCCGGAGGAATGGGCCGTGTCGGGCGCCTTCGCCTTTGCCGGCGCGGACCCGGCCGCGCTCACGGGAAAGACGAAGCAGGCCTTCGCCAATGCTTTTTTGGGGACCGCGTCCTTCGGACGGTCGACTTTCGCCACCGTGGGCGAGCTGTCGAATGAGGAACTTGGCCATATCGAAGCGGCGCTCGCCCGGCATTTTGTGGAGCATTATGGCGCTCCCGATGCGGCGACGGCGCTGCCCGCGGCCAGGGAAGAAGCGGCCTTCATTGTCGATCTCTGCAAGGATGCCCTGATCAACACGGTTTTCACCTTGCGCCGCCATTTCGACGATGACGGACAGATCGTCGAGGAGTTCAGAACCATTCAGGCGCCGTCGGACAAGGTGCTGCACAGCCGCATCTGGAGCGTGGTCGAAGATGAGGCGTGAGTTCTGGAAATCCGCGGGCACGCATTTGTGCGAGGTCGACGAAGATGGCTGGCTCACCGCCACGCCCGACCTGCTGCGCGCCTATTTTACGCGCCCCGAGGTTCACCCGGTCGAGGAATCCTGTGCCGCGGAGCATGCGCTTTTCGAGGATTTGATGGCGGACCCATTTGTTGAGATTTCGCCGGAACGGCTCGACGCCATCGCCGATACCGACGCGGCCGACAATTACCGGGTCGTGCTGGCCTTTCGCGGGTATCTGGCCGGGGCCGGCAGCGTCGAAGGCGCGTATCTGGACATCATGACTTCGGGCGCGGGCGATGTCCCGCCGGTCTTTCTGGATCAGATGGTGCATCTGATCCTGCACAATATCCTTCGCCGCGCGCGCGACCCGATCCGTTTGCGCGCGGGCGAAATCTTCTTTCGCGAGCAGAATGTGAGCACCGAGGACGGGCGCATCATGCTGGCCGATGAAGAGATCGTCGATATGTTTGCCAAGACAGGCGCCGCCGGCGGGCTCGGGCAGCTGCTCGTCGACAGCGCCACGCCGGTCCGGAATGTCGAGCTCGATGTGCTCGATGAGGACAATAAGGATATTTACTGGGAGCGTTCCGACCGCTTCGACACGGTCGTCGATTTCCGCTTTACCCAACCGGCGCTCGACGCCTTCGCCCGTGTCGTCGAAGCCTGGGTGAAGCATTTTCTGGGGCTCGCCGTGCGCGTTCAGCCGCGCCAGTCGATCCAGGACGATCACTGGAGCTGGCATGTCGGGCTGGACCGCGAAGCAACCCAAATCCTCAATGCGCTTTACGAGGGCACGCCGGTCGCCGCCGAGGATGCGGCGCGGCTGATCGCCCTGTTCGGGATGGAGATCGAGGAACGTAGCGCGGTCATCGACGCGGTGCGCGGCAAAACGGTCTATCTCGCCCTCGGCATGACGTCCGCCGGCAAGGTCCGGATGAAGCCGCAGAATTTGCTGACCAATCTGCCGCTCAGGAAGAAGGCGTAATGTCCCCGCCGACCCGTCAGCTCAGGAAATCATCCGGCAGCTTGCCGGTCTTGCGGGCTTCCGCCTCGGCGTCGATATAGTCCTGCGTCGTGCGCGTGCGCGGGCGCTCACCCATGGCAAAAGGATTATCCTTGCGCTCGGAATGGGCGATGATCCGGCAGTCGTCGCACATTTTTATGAGATTGGTCTGCTCGGTAGTCTGGAACATCGAGTGCTTGCCCTCGAGCTGGCTCACAACGCGCTCAACACTGCTTTTGGTCCCGAAGGGTTTGCCGCAGTTTATGCACTCGAACGGCTCTTCCTCTTTGAGCACGACCGGCGTCATGGCGTCGCTGGCGAAATTGAAACGCGGCTCCAGCGAAATCACGCTCTCCGGGCAGGTGGCGCGGCACAATCCGCATTGCACACAAGCGGCCTCGGTGAAACGGAGCTGCGGGCGGTCCGGGCTGTCGGCGAGCGCGTTGACCGGGCAGCTGCCGATACAGGCCAGACACAGCGTGCAGCCTTGCGTGTCGACATGAATTCGGCCATAGGGCGCGCCCTCGGGCAGGGCGAGCAGTTCCAGCGGCTTGGCCGATGTCTCGTTTAGCTTCGAAATGACCGTGCGCGCCACGTCGCGCTTGCTGCCGATGGCATCGAAGGTCAATGGCTTGGCGGCCGTCACCTTGGGCATCTCGTTCAGCAGGGCCTCGACAGCGTCGGGGTCCTGTTCGACGACGAGCCTGATCCGCTCTTCCTCCCCATCGCGCATGCCGGCAAGCAGCGCATTGGCGAGCGCCGCCTGGTTTTGCGATGCGGCAAGCTCATCGGCCCGGTCCGGCGCCGCCAAAATGATAATCTGTTCCGCGCCCGCGGCAATGGCGGCAAGAAGAAAGTCGTGGCCGGTCTGTGTCGCGGAGAATAACGAGACGGGAAGCACATTCGCGGGCAGCCCGCCGCCATAACGCGCGATCGCGCCAATAAGCGCGCTGCCGTGGCGCTCGTCATGGAGCAGCAGTACCGGTTTCCTGCCGCCGGCCTTCGCATAGGCTTCGAGCAGGGTCTGGGTCCTGCCGATCAGGTCACGACGGCGGGGATAGGCGTAGCTCACCGCGCCGGTCGGGCACATGGCGCTGCAATTGCCGCAGCCGCCGCAGACCAGCGCGTCGATGGCGACGGCGTCACCGTCCGGCGTGATCGCCGACACCGGGCACTTGTCGAGACAGTTGGAGCAGCCGACCTTGCCGCTGCGGCCATGGGCGCAAAGGCTTTCATCATAGGTGACGTAGATCGGTTTCTCAAATTCGCCGACAAGATCGCTGATCTCGAACATCGCCTTGGCGACCGCGGCTGGATGCGCTGGATCGACATGGAAATAACCGTCGCGCCGGGAGGCGGCGGGAAACAATGGCGCTCCCCCCGACATGTCGAAAATCACATCGCAGCTCGAAGAGGCGCCGTCGCGGGCCATGATAAAACCGAGCTCGCTCTTCGATGAAGGCATCGCCGGCGCGTAGCCGTCCACCGTGACCTCGAACCTGCCGAGCGAACCCGTGGCGGCGGTAATTTTGCCCCGATAGATCGGCACATTGACCACGTTGGGTGGCATCACATCGCTGGCGTCGCTCAGCATCAACGATACGTTCAGGCGTCCGGCAAGCGCCTCGGCCACGTCGAGCGCCTGTTGCCCCGCGCCATAGACGAGGCAGATGCCCTGTGACGTCACCGGCACGCTGCCGGCGGGCTCGGCGTGATGGGTGGCCGCGGTGAGCAGCGCCGCTATTTTCGGCAGCGCCTTTTTCTTCGCCTTGCTCCAACCGGCCAGCTCGCGGATATTTGCGAATATGATATCGCGGCCGCCCTTTTCGTCCGCGATCTCGCGGAACAGGGGGGCTTCTTGTGTGCAGGCCACGAGCAGCGGCTCGTCGCTCTCGACCGCCCGGTCGTAGGCTTCGATCTGGGTGCGGCACAGATGGCTGAAAACCGTGAGTTCTCCCGTTGCGGCGAAACAGCTTTTCAGCCCGCCGCTGTCGATATCCATGGTCTGCTCGCAGTCGCAGACAAGTAGACTCCGGTTCTTCACTTTCAAGGTCATATTGGGTTAGGCCGTAAGATATTGTTCCAACGAGAAAAACTTAATTTTCAAGCATTTAACCCTAAAATGGGTGCGGCAATGTTCAAACCGTATTATACTCCGAGCCGATCCGCCACAAGGAGTTATAGCGACCAGGACAGCCGCTCTGTCCGGCGAAACAGGTTGGAGCTGAATGTCGTATTTTATTTCCATGCCGCTCGGCGTCGTCGTGGCCCGAGAAGATATCGACAGCAAGTGGCAGGACCATGTCTGGCGCCCGGTCGGCGTCCTTCCCGGAGCGCCTCCGGTCGACGACTGGAAGGAGTTGAAACGGGGTGAGGGCTGGATTCAATATCACGCCGCGACCTTGCCGCTGGAGCTGTTTCGCAAGGAAGCCGAAGCCTACAAGTTCAACCTCGAGGGCAAGGAGCCGGTCATCTATGTGGTCCTGTCGGAGAATGACGAGGAAGACTCCGAGTTTCCTTATTCCGTCCACCTGGTAACCGCGTCCCCCTACGAGGCGCAGGACTATCTAGATTCCGGTGAGGACATCGTCGAGCCGATCCTGATGCCGCAGGGGCTGGCGGCCTGGATAAACGCCTTCGTCGAGAGGCACTACACGGAAGAGAAATTCAAGAAACGCAAGCGCGACGAGGTCGATCTGGAGGAGCATAAATTCGGCCAGGAGCCGATCATGGTAGTGCGCGACCGCATGACGCGGGAGCTTCAGTCCCGGGGTCGGAAAAATGGCAAGTCGTGACGATGATTTTCTTTCCCGCTGGTCCCGCCGGAAAGTGGAGTCCAGGCAGGGGCTGAGGAAGAAGGAGCCGGCCCGCGAGGCGAAGGAAGGGCAGGCGGCGAAGGAACTTGCGCCCGATGCCAAAGAGCCGTACGCCGCGCGCGCTGAACCTTCGCAGGCAAAGGTCGCATCCCTGGAGAGCGACAGGACATTTGCTGAACAGCTTCGGATCGAGGAAAGCGAAGAGACCATCCCGCAGAATCTGACGCCGCCGGCCCGCGATGAGGAAACCAGCGGGGACGAGGCCGGTCTTGAAGATTTCAAGGACCTGGACTTCTCCAAACTCAACTATAGTTCCGACTATACGCGTTTCATGGAAAAGGGCGTGCCCGAAGCGGTCCGCAAGCGCGCCTTGCGCGCCCTGTGGGGGTCCAACCCGCTGCTCGCCAATATCGACGGCCTGAACGATTATGACGAGGACTTCACCGATGCGGCCCTCGCGGTAAAGGGGCTGCTGCAGACCGCCTACAAGCCCGGCACCGGCTATCTCACCGAAGAGGAGCGGCTGGCCAGCTATAGCGATGAAGCCAGGAAAGCGGAGCCGCCCGAAGATGCCGGGGTCGAGGATATGGACGATCTCGATGAGCCCGACGCCGCCGGCGATGAAGAAGAGTCCGGCGAGGGGCAGGAGGTCGCCGACGCCGACGATGCGAGCGGAGCGAAAAGCGGCGATCCCGGGGCTGCTGAAAATGAGAAGGCATAACCGGCTTGCAACGCTTCTGGCTGCCCTGCTGCTGTGCGCCGGATTGAGTCCGTCCGCCGCCGCGCAGGAAAAACACGCGCCGCAGACGCGCCTTCTCGACGATGTGGAAATGTTCATGATTGGCGCGCAGGCCAACCGCATCGACGTGATTCTGCATTTTCTCAAAAAGGGCGTCGACCCGAATGCCAGGGGCAAGAATGGCTACACCGCGTTGATCGCCGCGGCGGGCAAGGGCAGCCTCGACGTCATTGAGCTGCTTCTCGTGCGTGGAGCGGATGTGAACCGCGCCAGCGAAGAGGGCTGGAGTGCCCTGATGGAAGCGGTTTACCGGGAGCAGGCGAAGACGGTCGAGCGGCTGTTGCGGGCCGGAGCGGATGCAGGTGCGCGCGAGCGCCGCAATGACCGTACCGCACTGATGATCGCGGCGAAAACCGATGAGCCCGATATCGTGGCCGCACTGATCGCAAAAGGGGCCGACCCCAATGCCGCCGGCGACAAGAGAGGGCTTACGGCCCTGCATCTGGCGCTGGCCAACGACGCTCTGAAGTCGGTCCAGATCGTCACCGAATTGCTTGTCGCCGGCGCCGATGCGGGCAAGGCGGCAAAGGATGGTTTCACGCCGCTCATGGCCGCGGTCGCGTCGGGAACGGTCGACAAAATGAGCCTGATACTCTCCGAAAAGGCCAAAGTCGAAGCCGTCACCGGAGATGGGCGCACGGCGCTGGTGCTCGCATCGGGTAACGGTTCATCGGAGATGGTGCGGCGTCTGCTCGCGGCGGGCGCGCATGCCGCTCCGCCGCCGGACAGTCGCACGCCCCTCGCCGCGGCGATCCGCGCCGGATCGGCGGATGCGGCCCGGATGCTGATAGATGCGGGGGCCGATCCCGACAGGCCTGACAAGGGGGGCAGAACCCCTCTCACTCTTGCCGTGCTCGGCAGCCATGACGATCTATTGCGCCTGTTGCTCGATCGTGGCGCGGAGCCGAACGGGCGCAATCCGCAAGATGGCACGACGCCATTGATGTGGGCGGCCAATACCGGGCGAAAATCTTTTGTCGAATTGCTGATCGAGCGCGGCGCCAACGCGGCGCTGGCCGCCAAGGATGGATGGACCGCGGGTCAGGCGGCACGCATGGCCGGCCATGACAACATCGCCCGCATATTGGAGCGCAGGATTTGACACGGTTCAAAAGTGACGGTCTTCGCAGCCCGGACTATGATCCTTGCGGGGGTCCCAAGCTCTCATCGGCGAGGTGCTGGCGCAGCATCTCCTGATATTGATCGACCATATGCTTGACGAACTTCTCATGTTCGTCGACATCGAGAACAACCTTGGCCACATAGGCGTTGTAACGCGCCGCGGCATAGAGGAACGCCATGTGCAGATCGGTTGCCTTGACCCTGTCATTCTCCCGGTTGGCGACATCGATGAATTTGTCGGCCACTTTCAGGAAAGCCGTGGTGTCGAACGCGCCTTCCTTCTTGCGCGCCGCGCGCCGGGCCTTGCGGTTCGACTTGTCTGATTTGGGTTGTTCCACGCCTGTCTCTCCTGCTCCACGCCAGTTGGCGAACGATCATATCGCGCGGGCGCCCGTCCTGTCACGGCTGCGCGGCGCGATGTGCGCCGCCGTTGCCGGCACCATCGTGGTGCTGGCCGCCGCATCTTCGCTGCGGGCGGAAAACGCCTGCCGCGCCCCTGAACCGGTTTGCGCGGTCCGCCCGGCGGTATTTGCCATTTCGAGCGCTTTCGATCCGTATGGCAGCGCGGTGCGTATTGGACCCGATCTTCTTGTTACCAACCGGCATACTGTGGCCGACGAAAAATCGGTGCAGGTCGTCCTGCCCGACGGCGCCAGAATTGCCGGCAGCGTGGTGCCGACATCTTTCGCGGGCGATCTGGTCCTCATTCGCGCCGCGCTGCCGGAGGGCCCGGTGCTGCAACCGGCGAGCGAGGCGACGGGTGACCTCTACGCGGTCGGTGTGGATATCGGCACATGGGATATCCGGGTCTTTCCCGGCGGCAAGGTGCTGCTCCGGCCCGACCCGTCGAAGCCGCTGTCCCGGCTGCATCACACCGCCTACAATCAGCCCGGCGTGAGCGGCGGCGCGCTTGTGAGCGGATCGGGCGCGTTCGTCGCTATTGTCACGTCCGGCGGTTCCGGCCGTTTCGAAGCGGTGCCAGCGGCGCGGATCGCGGTGCTGCAAACGCAAAGCGGGGATCAGTTCGCTGCCCGCAGCGCCGAACTCGGCAAGGCTTACCGCGACTGCATTGTCGTCGTGGAGCAAGCGCGCCGCGCCGGCGACGCGCTGCCCGACGACATCGCGGCGCGGATGGAAAGCGTCTGTGTCGCCAGCGGCAACCGGCAGCTGTTCGACCTGGCCGGCCAGGCGATCGGGCGGAGCCGCAAATTCGACGCGTCCGTGGGCCTGTTCAAACGCTCGATCGAGATCGATCCGAATGCGATCAACACCCGGCTCGGGCTGGTGGTCATCCTGAGCTTCGCCCGGCGCCACAAGGAGGCAGTCCCGCATATTCGCTGGCTGCTCGATGTCATCCCGGAGGATTCCTCCGTCGCCCGCTATGCCCTCCAGATCGGCAAGCTGACCGGCGATGACCCGCTGGCCAAGCAAGGGCTCGCGCTGATTGAAAAATATCATGCGCAACAGCTTGAAGCGGCGAAACGGTTTTACGAGTCCGACGCCCCCCCGCCGCCGCGCCGGCGGCAATAGACAATATCGGCTCTAGCGGGGAGCAGGCCCGGCCAGCGCCGGGTTCGGTATCCAGCCATATTTCGTCCGCGGCTCTCTTTCGCCGGGCGAAGGCGCTGCCAATTTTACGATCTCGCGCTTGAGGGCAAGCGCGTCCCAGCCGGGATGGTGCGCGGCGAGCCGGGCGGCCAGGGCGGCGATCCGGGGGACGGCGAAACTGGAGCCCGAGACCAGGCGTTTGCCGCCATTGTGGCCGATGCTCTGAAGGCCTTCGCCTGGTGTTGAAATGTCGACGCTTTTCACTCCCCAGTTCGAACCGGGCGGAAACCGGCCAAAATCATCCGTAGAGGCGACGACCAGAATGTTGGGCAGGGCGAAAGACGCCGGGTAGATCGGCTTTTGCTCCAGATTGTGCCCCTCGTTGCCCGCCGAGACGATGAACAGGATTTCGCGATGTGCGGCCATCGCCTTGCCGAGCGCTTCCCACTGGTCCTTCCGGTAGCCGCCGAGCGGCATCGCGGCGATGCGTGCGGGCCCCTTCGCCATATGCTCGACAATGTGCGCAAAGCTGTCACCGGCGTTGGCCCTGAACCGATATGGCACGAGCCGGACCTTCGGCGCCTCGCCGATCAGTATGCCGGCGACACTGGTTCCGTGATGACGCCCCGAGCCGTGCGCGGCGCCCGGCACCAGGTCGAAGGGCTCGGCGTCGTCATCGTGGAAGTCATATCCAAGCAATGCCCCCCCGGCGTCGCGGGCGAGCCTGGCCGCGATTTGCGGGAGCGTATAGTTGACGCCGGTGTCGATCAGAGCCACCGCCACCCCGCCTGGGTCCTGGCCCGGTGCCACGGCCGGCTCGCCCGGTCCGGCCGGTGCGGCGGTGGAAAGGAAAGCCGCACCGGCGGCGAATACCAGGGATGACAACAGAGTGGGGCGCATGTGCTATGTTATTTTCCCCATCCAGTCAGCGCAGGGCGTTGCAATCCCGACGAAGCCAAACTAACGTCTCGGCGCGTTTCCATCTGCCCAAAGGAATTTCATGCCAAAACCTTACGATGTATGGCCCTCTGAAATAAAGGTGTCCAAAAACAAGTCCGAACTTGCTGTCCGCTTTGATGATGGTAAGGAGCATTCCTACATGGCGGAGTATCTGCGTGTCATGAGTCCGAGCGCGGAAGTGCAGGGGCACAGCCCCGAACAGCGCAAAACGGTCGGCGGCAAGCAGAATGTCGCTATCAGGAATGTCGAGGCGGTGGGCAATTACGCCGTTAAGATCTTCTTCGACGATGGCCACGACACCGGCCTCTACACCTGGTCGTATCTTTATGAGCTTGGAGAAGAGCACTCTGAACGCTGGAGTCAATATCTTGCCGAACTCGAGGAAAAAGCATTGTCGCGTTCTTAATTTTTTAGGTTAACGGGGATTGAACGGTGCTGCGAAACCACCATGTGTATTAGGTTATGCGGATATTTGTCCGCTCGGGGGAATTTTTCCTGCTGAGCTTGATGAGGCGAAGCCCTTTGGGGCTTTGTCTTTGCGTATTGTGTTTTCGTAATGGGAGGAGTCTATGAAAAAAGCCTGTTTTGGAAAAGCTCTGGCGGCGGCAGCTGCCGTTGCATTGGGTGCCGGCCTTGCCGGACCGACGATTGCTGCTGAAAAGCAGTTCATCAGCATCGGCACCGGTGGTGTAACCGGCGTCTACTATCCGACCGGTGGTGCGATTTGCCGCCTGGTTAACAAGAACCGCAAGCAACATGGTATCCGTTGTTCGGTCGAGTCGACGGGTGGCTCGATCTACAACATCAATACGGTTCGCGCTGGCGAGCTGGAATTCGGCGTTGTCCAGTCCGATTGGCAGTATCACGCTTATCACGGCACCTCGAAATTTAAGGACAAGGGTGCTTTCAAGGACTTGCGCGCTGTCTTTTCCGTCCATCCGGAGCCGGTGACGGTTCTGGCCCGGCGCGATTCCGGCATCAAGACGCTGACCGATGCCAAGGGCAAGCGCCTCAATATCGGCAACCCGGGTTCGGGCACGCGCGGCACTTGGGAAGTGCTTGAAGCCGCTCTGGGCTGGAAGCGTTCCGATCTGAAGCTTGCTTCGGAGCTGAAGTCGGCCGAGATGTCGCAGGGTTTGTGCGACAACAAGATCGATGCCTATTTCTGGCTCGTCGGTCACCCTTCCGCGTCGACCAAGGAAGCGGTTGCCTCGTGCAACGCACTGATCGTCGATGTGTCGGGTCCGGCAATCGACAAGCTGATCGCTGACAAGCCTTACTACCGCAAGGCCATCATTCCGGGCGGCATGTATACGGGCAATCCCAAGCCGATCAGCACCTATGGCGTGGGCGCCACCTTCATCACCAGCGCCAAGGTTTCCGATGCAGCCGTTTATCAGCTCGTGAAGGCCGTCTTCTCGAATCTGGACGACTTCAAGAAACTGCATCCGGCGTTCAAGCATCTGAAGGCCGAGGAAATGATCAAGGACGGACTGTCCGCTCCTCTGCATCCCGGCGCCATCAAGGCCTATAAAGAACTGGGCCTGATGAAATAAGCCAAGTCGACATAGATGGAGGGGCCGTTGCGCCCCTCCATTTTTATCCCATCACAGCCAGCGATTAGAAACTCCGTTTGGAGTTGGGAGGGGGTCCCATGGCGAAGAATACGGATAAGAAAACCGAAGTCGCACCCGATACGGATGCCGCGGCGGCGCTGGTTGCCGAAATAGATACCGGCGCCCGAAACCCTGACAATTGGCAGGGAAAAATGATCACGGGCGTCGCCCTGTTATGGTCCATTTTCCAGATTTACTACGCTTCGAGTTTACCGTTTTTCCTGACAGAGGTTACTGGCGTCAATTTCACGCTTAATTCCGATCAGGGCCGCTCAATTCATCTCTCATTCGCCCTGTTCCTGGCCGCCACCGCCTTTCCAATGTTTAAGAAAAGCGCCCGGGATCACATTCCCTGGTACGACTGGGTGCTGGCCCTTGCCGGTATCGCGGCAAGTATGTATCTGGTTTTTTTCAGCGACAGCATTGCCGACCGTGCCGGCCTGCCCATCGTCGCTGACAAGGTCATGTCGATTGTCGGCCTTATCGTTATTCTGACGGCGACCTACAGATCCCTCGGCCTGCCGCTGGTGATCGTGGCGTCCGTTTTCATGATGTACACCTTCTTCGGCGACCGGGACTTTATCCCCGAGGTGATCCAGTGGAAGGGGGCCTCGCTCGGCAAGGCCCTGTGGCATTACTGGATGCAGACCGAAGGCGTCTTCGGCGTCGCCCTCGGTGTTTCGACTTCGATGGTATTCCTGTTCGTGCTGTTCGGGTCTCTTTTGGACAAGGCCGGAGCCGGCAACTATTTTATCAAGGTATCCTTTTCTATGCTGGGCCACATGCGCGGCGGTCCAGCCAAGGCCGCCGTCGTCTCTTCGGCGCTAACCGGCCTTATCTCAGGGTCTTCCATCGCCAATGTGGTGACGACAGGCACCTTTACGATCCCGTTGATGAAGCGCGTCGGGTTTTCCGCCGAGCAGTCTGGCGCCGTCGAAGTGGCGTCATCCACCAATGGTCAGCTAACGCCCCCGGTTATGGGTGCGGCGGCTTTTCTGATGGTCGAATATGTGGGCGTGAGTTACCTGGACGTCGTCCGGCATGCTTTTCTGCCCGCCGTCATCTCCTACATTGCGCTCGTCTATATCGTCCATCTTGAGGCGCTCAAACTCGGCCTGAAAGGCATGGAGCGTCACGGGCCCGTCAATCCTCTGGTCAAGAAGCTTATCAACATGCTGGGAGGTTTCGTCGTGACCATGGGCCTGGCCGCGGGGATCTATTACGGGCTTGGCTGGACCAAAGATGTGTTTGGTGATGCGACATTCTACGCGATCTGCGTATTTTTCGCCGTCGCCTATTTGGTGCTTGCCTGGTATGCCGCACGCGTACCGGATCTGGAAGTCGACGATCCCGATGCGCCTCTCGTCGT
>JAJFHO010000154.1 GCA_021775575.1 Hyphomicrobiales bacterium | reverse complement strand
CTCGATTTCCTGCACGACGCGGATGAGCCGGAAACCCACTGAAACCGATCCGCGTGAAGCCGATTCAATTGACTCGTCAAAGCTGCAAAGCTATATAGCTTTAATCCTCAAAGGGCTGGCCGAACCAGGGCGAACGGCCAGATAGAGTGTATGAGCGAGGCGCTGAAAGTGGACTCCATAGCACAACGCTTTGCAGAGTCCGCCGGGCATGGGCGCGAGCGTATCCCCAAATATGTCCGTCTCGCCGACGCGCTTCTCGACGCAATCGAGTCGGGCGAATACCGTCCCGGGTCGCGTATTCCGGGCGAGCGCGACCTGAGCGACACGCTTCCGCTCAGCCTTGGCACCATTCAGAAGGCGATGAACGACCTGGTCGATCAGGGCGTGCTCATCCGCCGCGCGGGCAGGGGCACATTCGTTTCCGGGGCGGAGCAGCAATCCACCGGAGACAAGGTCGCGAAGAGCGATCTGGTGCATTTCCGGTTCCGGAAGGAAGGGAGCGATGCGCTGCTGCCGGTTTATCTGCACGCTGAATCCATCGAGAGAGTCGCCCGCGGGGGCAACGGGTCGGAGCAGCCGTGGGAGCGATTTCTCGACAATGAAGGATCATTTGTCCGCATCGACCGGCTGTTGAAGGTGGCCGACCTGTTCGAGGGTTTCTGCCGTTTCTATTTGCCGTTCGACCGCTATGGTTCGCTGCTTGAGCGTTCGACCGAGGAGCTGAGCGGCGTGACGCTGCGCGATTATCTCAACAAGACATACAACATGCCGACGCTGCGTTTCGAGCATCAAATCCGGGCCGATTTGTTGCCGGATACCATCTGCCGGCGGCTGACCATTCCAAAGCAAAGTTACGGTACCGCATGGCAGATATTCGGGCGCTCCTACCGGAACATGCCCGCCTCCTACCAGGAGGTTTACCTGCCCCCCGGACACCGGCCGATTGAGCTTTTGGAGAAGCTGGAGTAATACCGATGACAGCAGCTAGAGAACCCTTCGCGATGGTACCGCTGACGTCAGCGCGCAGCCGGACAAAACCGCGCAAGAGCGGGCTGACGATGATGATGGACTGGGGTCTGCCGCTCGGTCAGCAGGCAGACTGGCTCGAACTGATCGCGCCCAGCGTCGATCTGGCAAAATTCGTCTGTGGAACGTCGCGGCTCTATGAAGAAGACTATCTGCTGCGCAAGATTGCCCTTTACAAGAAACATGACGTCCATCCCTTTATCGGCGGCCAGTTTCTTGAATATGTCTATGCGACCCAGGGCATCGCTGCCGCGAAGCCGTTTTTCGAAGAGGCAAAACGATTGGGCTTCGAGGCGATCGAAGTATCGGACAATTGCGTGCCGCTGCTTGGGGATGCGCGCCGGACCTTGATTGCGACCGCCGTCGACTGCGGCCTCGAAGTGCATGGCGAGGTCGGATCGAAGAGTGAGGATACCAGCGCCGCTACATTGATCGCCCAGGCGAAGGAATGCTTCGAGGCCGGCGCCGATGTGGTGCTGGTGGAGGGCGCGGAGCTGCTCGTGAACGGCGCGCCAAACCGGTCTGTACTCAAGCAGCTGCGCGACAATCTGGACATTCAAAAAGTCATTTTCGAGCTGATCGGGCCCTGGGTTCCGGGCACCCTGCAATGCGACGTGTATCAGCTGAAGAAATTCTACATTTCCGAGTTCGGGCCCGATGTGAATATCGCCAATGTCATGCCCGCGGATGTCTGGGAGACGGAAGCGCTGCGAACGGGCCTCAGCGTGGTCGGACCGAGCCGGCTTGCCGAAGCTGCAGAATAAATCCGTCTACGGACAGATTAAAGGGAGATGAAGACACCGGTTTTGAGCAGAATGGGTCCAGCAAAATTGGACCAAAACGTAAATAGCGTAACCAAGGGAGGAACTACCACATGTCAAAAACGACGAAACGTCATCTGATGCGCTCTATCGCGGCCGGTGCCGTGGTGGCGGCTGCTGCATCGATACCGACCAACGCCTTCGCGGAAGCCAGCGAAGTTCGCTTCGCCCAGCAATTCGGCCTTCTCTACCTGCCGATGCATGTTGTCGTGGACAAGAAGATGGTCCAGGCCTGCGCCAAGGAAAAAGGCCTTGGCGACATCAAGGTCACCATGCATCGCTTCAGTGGCGGCGCGGCGGTGAACCAGGCGCTGCTGTCGGGCAATGTCGATTTCGCGGCCGGCGGTATCGGCCCGTTGCTCAAGCTCTGGGACAAGACCAAGGGTCGCCTCAACGTCAAGGCGATGACGACGCTTTCAGCCATGCCGCTCAAGCTCAACACCAACGACAAGCGGGTGAAGAAGCTTGAGGATTATGTCGGGCTGACCGACCACAAGATTTCGACACCTTCGGTGAAGGTTTCGATCCAGGCGGTCGTCCTGCAGATGGCGGCGAAGAAAAAGTGGGGCGCCGATCAGGCCTTCAAGCTCGACGACTTGACCGTGTCGATGAAGCACCCCTCGGCGATGGCGGCGCTGCTGGCCGGCGGCCAGTCGGTCAAGAGCCATTTTGCGACCCTGCCGACGTCTTTTGCCGAGCTGCAGAGCGGCAAAGTGCACAATGTGCTCACCTCCTATGATGTCCTTGGCGGCCGGCATTCGACTGTCGCCATGTACAACAAGGAAGACTGGAAAAAGGCCAATCCGAAGCTCTATGAGTGCGTCTGGACCTCCTACCGGAAATCCATCAAATGGATCAACGACAACAAAAAGGACGCAGCCGCGCTGTTCCATCGTTTCACCAAATCCAAGCTGAAACTTGCGGACATCGAGAAGATGGTCGGCGACCCGAACGAGATGCTCTACTCGCTGTCGCCGGAACGGACCATGGAGTTTGCCAAATTCATGCACTCCATTGGTGCCATCAAGTCGATGCCGGCGAGCTGGAAGGACTATTACTGGGAAAACAACCACGACCAGAGCGGCAGCTGATTTATGGCGAAAACGCAGAATTCCGCGGCGGGTGGAAAACCCGCCGCGGAGACTATCGAACCCATTTTGAATGTTGACGGGGTCACGCTCCAATACAAGACAAAGGAACATCTGATCACGGCGACCTACCGCGTCGGGTTCGATGTTTTTCCGGCCGACAGATTCGTACTGCTCGGCCCCTCGGGCTGCGGCAAGTCGACTTTGCTCAAAGGCATTGCCGGCTATATGAAGCCCGTGGAAGGCGCCATCCGGCTGAAGGGCCGGGAGATTTCCGATCCGGGCCCGGACCGGGTCATGGTGTTTCAGGAATTCGATCAGCTTCTGCCCTGGAAGACGGTCAAGCAGAACATCACCTTCGCGCTGCGCAACGGCAAAAAGACCGATAACGCGGCGGAAGCCGACGATATCGCGATGGAGTATATCAACAAAGTCAAGTTGACCGGTTTTGCAGATACCTATCCGCATATGCTTTCCGGCGGTATGAAGCAGCGCGTCGCCATCGCGCGCGGCATGGCGATGGAACCCGACGTTCTGCTCATGGACGAGCCTTTCGCTGCGCTTGACGCGCTGACGCGGCTGCAGATGCAAAAAGAGCTGCTGCAGCTGTGGGAAGACACCCATTTCACGGTTCTCTTCGTCACCCACTCCATTGAAGAAGCACTTATTGTCGGCAGCCGCATTCTTGTGCTCTCGCCCCACCCGGGCCAGGTCAAGGCGGAGCTGAACGCGCATCATCTCAATCACGACAATGTCGGCCAAAAGGGCTTTGCCGACGTGCAGCAGCGCATCCATGACATGCTGTTTGCCGACAGGATCCTGGAGGATGAAATCCAGGCCGCGGACCGCGCGTAATGAGCAACGTGCCAAATATTCTCACCCGCCCCGAATTCGAGGCCAGCGAGATCGGCAAAGCTGTCACAAGCGATGTCGCGCGCAAGCTGACATTGTTTGAGCGTATTTCGGACATGCATTCCGTCCGGAAGCTGACCATCCTTGTATTGCTTGTCGCGCTTTGGGAGCTTTACACACGCTGGAGCGAAGTCTCCCCGCTAATCCTTCCCCGCTTTTCGTCCACCGCGTATGCCCTTTACCTGGCGGTGGCGGGCGAACAGCTTCTCATCATGGTGTGGAATTCGGTCACCGTGCTGATAGCCGGCTACATTATCGGGCTGGTGATCGCCACCATATTGACGACCGCCGCGACGACGACGCGCTTTGGCAGCGACATTCTCAGCACGCTGACGGCGATGCTCAATCCGCTGCCCGCAATCGCGTTACTGCCCCTGGCGCTGCTCTGGTTCGGGCTCGGCGCCGACGCAATTATCTTTACGCTGCTGCATTCGGTCATCTGGCCGGTGGCGCTGAACGCTCATGTGGGATTCATGAGCGTCAGCGAGACGCAGCGCATGGTCGGGCGAAATTACGGACTGAAGGGGCTCATCTATGTCGGCAAGCTTTTGATCCCGGCGGCCTTCCCGCAAATCCTGATGGGCCTCAAGATCGGCTGGGCCTACGCGTGGCGCACATTGATTGCCGCGGAGCTCGTCTTCGGCGGGTCTATCTCGGACACGACTGAAACGTCGGGCGGTCTTGGCTGGTTTATCTTCGCAAACCAGATGGATCTTCAGATTCCCCATGTCTTCGCGGGGTTGTTTATGGTCATTCTCGTCGGCGTCTTCGTTGAAAACGTCATCTTCAATTTCATTGAGAACCGCACGGTTCGCCGGTGGGGGATGCAGGCCCGATGAGCACATCCTCCACGAGAAAAAAAGACTCGCTTCCCGAGCTTGTCATCCGCCCCGAATTCGAATTATCCGATATCGAACAGGCGCAGACCGGCGACGTTGCGCGCAAATTGTCGCTAGTGGAGCGAATTTGGAATATCAACGGCGTGCGCAAAGCCGTCATTCTCCTGACCCTGGTCGCCGCCTGGCAGGCCTACACTGTCGGGCTGGATGTCGAGCCGTTGATGCTGCCGAGATTCACGATATCTTTCGTCGCCCTTTACGAGGCCCTGTTTCACGGCGACCTGATTTACAAGATCTGGTTCTCCGTGAAAGTGCTGCTCATCGGCTATGGCGCCGGGCTGGCATTGTCGGCGGTCCTGATCCTGTGGGCGACCGCCAACCGTTTCGGCAGTGACTTCATTTCCATGGCGACAGCGATGTTCAATCCGCTGCCTGCCATTGCGCTGCTCCCTCTGGCAATGCTGTGGTTCGGCCTCGGAACCGCAAGCCTGGTGTTTGTTCTTATTCACTCCGTGCTGTGGGCCGTCGCGCTCAGCACCCATAACGGATTTGAGAATGTCAGCCAGACCCTGCGGATGATCGGGCGCAATTATGGTCTGCACGGCATTCGCTATGTCGCGAAGATTCTCGTGCCGGCCGCGCTGCCCTCGATTCTTGCCGGCATGAAGATCGGCTGGGCCTTTGCGTGGCGCACGCTGATCGGCGCGGAGCTGGTCTTCGGCGCTTCTTCGGGCAGCGGCGGTCTGGGCTGGTTTATTTTCGAATCCAGCCAGAATCTGGAGACCGAAGGGGTTTTCGCCGGTCTCTTTGCGGTGATCCTGATCGGGATCGTCGTTGAGAATGTCGTGTTCCGGAATGTGGAACTCAAGACCGTCAACCGCTGGGGCATGCAGAGTTAGGAGGAGGTGGATCATGTCATTGTCAGTCACACGGATAGGGAAAAGTTTCGTCGCGGAGGTCGGCGGCGTCGATCTTAGCCAACCCCTGGATAGTGAAACGGCCGAACAGATCCGACAGGCCTGGTGGGACAATTCGATCCTGGTCTTTCGCGATCAGGACATCACCGATGAACAGCATGTCGCCTTTTCGCACAACTTCGGCGAGTTACAGGGCCATAGCGTGACGGCCTGGCTGTCGCGGGATCATCCTGAGATTCTCGTCTTGTCCAGCAAGGGACGCAGTGGCGCAATGCCGCTCAAGAATGGCGGCGCTTACTGGCACAGCGACATCACCTACGAGGCCGTTCCGCCGATGGGCTCGATCCTGCACGGCATCACCATTCCGCCGGAAGGGGGCGATACGCTCTATGCGGATATGTATGCCGCTTACGACGCGCTGGACGATGAAACCAAGGCGCTGATCGATGGGCGCATGGCAATCCACAATTACCAGCTTCGCTATATCAAGATGACTGAAGGCGGCGCACGCCCGGCGCCGACTGCCGAGCAACTTGCGGAATGGCAGGATGTCAGGCATCCGGTCGTACTCAAGAACCCTGATTCAGGACGCAAGGCGCTATTCGTCAATGAAGGCTTCACTGTCTCTATAGAAGGGCTCGGCAAGGAGGAAAGCGACGCGCTCCTTGAGAAGCTCTTTGCGCATTCCGAAAAACCGGAATTTGTCTACGCCCACAAATGGCGGCCCCATGACATCGTCATGTGGGACAACCGCTGCACCATGCACAGCGCTACAGACTTTGACGACAATAAATACGAGCGCACCATGCAGCGCACCACCATCAAGGGCACCGCACTCCAGCAGGCGGCTGCGGCCTGAACGGAGAGGCGTAGCCACGAACTCAACTGCTGGCTCTCTGCGACCGCGGGGAACAATACGGCAGAACATCGAGGTCCGACAGGGACGCGCGGGAAGTTTCGCTCTTGCGCGCTCCGCCAATGCCGAGAATATCAAAGGAGAATGACGTGGAGGGAAGCCAGAACCAGTTCCTGGGGAATATCTCGGGGAACATAGCGCCGGAGGTTGCGGGAAGCGCGACCATCACGCCTTCCGGCTCTGTAGAGGCTGGCTCCTACGCCACCTTCACGCTTGTCTATACGGCGGGATTTTACGGCATCGACGACAGCGGCAGCATCAAGATCGTCTCCCGCTTCGCGAGCGATCAGAGCAAGCCGCAATTCGACGACCCCAAGGCGCCCGGCTACGCCACCGTGACGGCGAGCAACAACGCCAAGCTTGAAGTGCGTTACGATCCCAAGGGCAACGTCCGGCCGTGGGACAGGACGCTTTACATCAAGGTGGTGAACGGCTTCATGAAGGAAGGCGACACCATCACGGTCGTGTTCGGCGAGAAAAGCGGCGGCTCGCCGGGCATGCGGCTGCAGACTTTCTGCGAGGACACATTCGAGTTCCAAGTCCTTGTCGACGCCATCGCCACCTACACCTATGTCCCGGTGCCCGACCAGCCCGCCATCGCTATCGTACCCGGCCCGCCGGAGACCTGGCGCGCGGTTGCGCCGACGACGCACCCGGCCGGGGAGCCCTTCCGCCTCTCGATCAAGGGCGAGGATAAATGGGGCAATCCTTCCGACAAGGCCGATGCCACGCTTCGCGTGAAGGCCAGCGCGCCGGTCGACGGGCTGCCGGAGGCAGTGACATTTTCACCGGGCCGGTTCGCCGAGATTGTCGAGGGGCTGACGGCGGAACCGGGAATCTACCGTATCGAACTGCTCGGCGACGGCGGCGAAAGGCTGGCGATAACGAACCCCATCCGGATCGTCGAAAAGACCGAGGGCGGCCTGCTGCATTTCTGGGGCGATGCCCATGGCCAGAGCGAAGAGACCATCGGCACGGGCAGCGCGCGCGGCTATTTCGAGTTTGGGCGCGACAAGGCCTTCATCGACGTGATCGGCCATCAGGGCAACGATTTTCAGATCACCAAGCAGTTCTGGGCCGAGCTCAACGCGATGATGGGCGAATTCGACGAGCCCGGGCGCTACGTCACCTTGCCGGGCTATGAATGGTCCGGGAACACTTTCCTCGGCGGCGACCGGAATGTGTTCTACATGCGCGAGGACCGGCCGATCTACCGCTCCTCTCATGCGCTCATC
Organism: Hyphomicrobiales bacterium; assembly: GCA_021775575.1. GTDB lineage: Bacteria > Pseudomonadota > Alphaproteobacteria > Rhizobiales > Methyloligellaceae > JAJFHO01. The sequence goes on along the minus strand of JAJFHO010000154.1, from coordinate 2,339 downwards.
AACGACCACAGCGATATCGAGACCGACTGCGGGACCGCGGCGGACCTGTTTGAGAAGCTGATCGAGAATAAAGAGGACGCGGTCTGTCTCGCCCATTGCGGCGGCCGCTACGCCGACGTGAAGGTGGCGCATGACGGCCGGGTGGAAAAATCGGTCGAAGTTCATTCCTCCTGGGGAACCTTCGAGTGGATTTTGCAGGACGCTCTCGAGATGGGCTACCGCGTCGGCACGGTCTGCAATTCCGACGGCCACAAGGGCCGCCCCGGCGCCAGCTATCCCGGCTCGTCGAAATTCGGAGCGGTTGGCGGGCTCACCTGTTTTCTCACACCTGAGTTGACCCGCGCCGCGATCTTCGATTGCTACCGCAAGCGGCACCATTACGGGACCACCGGCAACCGGATGATCCTGGACGTTACCGCTTCATTCGGGACCGAAGGCCAGCTTTATCACGACGACCCGGCGCTGGGGGCCGCAGAAGGCCGCGCGGCGCGCGAGGCCATGATGGGCGACATCGTGCATCTGCCGTCGGGCGGCGCAACGCTCAAAATTCATGCAACCGGGTCCGCGCCGATCGAACGGATCGATATCTTCAACGGCCTGGAGCATATCGCCACGCACCGCCCCTTTAGCGAAGCGGATATCGGCAGCCGTATACGGGTCGTGTGGGAAGGCGCGGAATATCGCGGCCGCTTCCGCCAGGTCATCTGGGACGGGGAAGCCACGCTCAGTGGCAACAAAATTCTCAAGGCAAGCCCGATCAATTTCTTCAATCCCGACAAGACGCTCGAGCGCGACGGCGACAACAGGCTCGTCTGGAGTGCCCTGACCACGGGCAATTTTGGCGGATTCGACGCCTGGCTCGGCGACGCCGCGGCGGGGATGCTGGAGATAAAGACGCCGGTCATTACCGAAAGTGTGAGCATCGATAGCATCGGTTTTGAAGACACCGTGTTCGACGCCGGCAAGCTCGGGCGAAAACTCCGCCTGTTTCGTCTGCCGGACGAAAACTCCCATTTCGAGATGACGATCGAGCAGGATATAGCGCTGCGCGACAAGGGCGACAATGCGCTGTTCGTCCGCGTCACCCAGGAAGACGGCAATCAGGCCTGGTCGAGCCCGATCTATATTTTCAGGTAAAACCGGACATCGGTCCGTCGCATCAATGAGCACCATTCCATGAAGCCCGCCAATCTGCTCATCATCATGTCGGACCAGCACAACCGTCGCGTTGCCGGCTGCTATGGGCACCCGCTGGTGACCACGCCTCATCTGGACCGGCTGGCCGGCGAGGGCACCCGTTTCGACGCGGCCTATACGCCCTGCCCGGTCTGCGTGCCGGCGCGCGCCGCGTTCGCGACCGGCAAATATGTTCACCAGATCGGCCTTTGGGACAACGCCATGCCCTTTACCGGCTCGATTGCGAGCTGGCACTCGCTGCTGCGCGAGCGCGGACACAGGGTCGTCTCGATTGGCAAGCTGCATTTCCGCTCCGATAAGGACGATAACGGTTTTTCCGACGAGCAGATCGGCATGCATATCATTGACGGCGAGGGCGATTTGCTCGGGCTTGTGCGCGATGAGGATATCCCGAAACGCGGCGGTGCCTACAAGATGGCGAAGATGGCGGGGCCGGGCGAGTCGATGTACACCGTCTATGATCGGGAGATTGCGGCGCGCGCTCAAATATGGCTGCGCGAGGAGGCCCCGAACTACACGAACAAGCCCTGGGTTCTGTTCGTCTCATTTGTCTGTCCGCATTTTCCGCTGACCGCGCCGCCGGAACATTTCTATCGCTACTATGATCAGGACCTGCCGTTGCCCAAGCTCTATGAGCAGCGCGACCAGCCGCAGCATCCCTATCTGGAGGACTACCGGAAGTCTTTCGCTTATGACGAATTCTTCGAAACTCCCGACATGGTGAAGCGCGCCCAGGCCGGTTATCTGGGGCTATGCAGCTTTCTCGATGCCAATATCGGCAATGTGCTGACGGCCCTCGGCGACGCCGGTCTGAGCGACGCCACCCGCGTTGTTTATACCAGCGACCACGGCGACAATCTGGGCAATCGCGGGCTGTGGGGCAAATCGACCATGTATGAAGATTCCGTCGGCGTGCCGCTGATCATGGCGGGGCCGGATGTGCCGGCGGGCACGGTCGTGGACACGCCGGCCAGCCTTCTCGATCTCTACCCGTTTTTTATGGAATGCGCCGGCGAGGCTTCACCGGAAACGGTTACGCGCGAGCAACCCGGAACCGATGTGATGCGGCTGATCGCCGGCGAAGAGGAGACCCGCGCCGTGTTCTCCGAATATCACGGCATGGGATCGAAGACGGCCGCCTA
>JAJFHO010000153.1 GCA_021775575.1 Hyphomicrobiales bacterium | reverse complement strand
CTTCGCATAAACTTCGTACCGGTTGCGCTTGCGACGCTCACGACCGCGGTTTCGTTCCTGTGCCTGAACTTTTCCGACTCACCGCCCTTCCGTACACTCGGCAATCTGGTGGCGTTCGGCCTAGTGCTGACCTTCCTTCTGACCTTCACGTTCCTGCCTGCACTGATGACGTGGCTGCCGCCGCAACCGGCGCTGCGCCGAATAGCCTTCGAGCGCGCCATGGCCATGCTCGGCGGCTTCGTCGTCATGCGCCACAAGCTCATACTGTGCGCCGGCCTGGCCATCGCCGTGACATGCGCGTGGGGCACGCGGCAACTCACGTTCGACGACCGTTTCTCACAGTATTTCTCAGAGCGGTTCGCCTTCCGCCAGGCCACCGATATTCTTGAAGAACGTCTGACCGGGCTGACCGTTCTGGAATTCTCGCTGCCGGCGGGGCCGGAAGGCGGCGCCGCCAACCCGACATTCCTGGCCGATGCAGACCGGTTTGCCACCTGGCTACGCCAACAGCCCGAGACGGCCGCGCTGTCGAGCCCGACGGACATCGTGCGCCGGCTGACCGCACTTGCCCCCGGCGCAAAGACGGACGACGGCCTGCCCGTGACGCTTGAGTCGGGAAACCGGGTTCTCGCCCTTCTGCGTGCCGGCGAACACACTCTGCCAGGCAGGCCTCTCTCCGAAGACGGCAGGTTCGCCCTTGTCACTGCCATCCTGCGCGGCGTTAGCTCCGGCGAAGTGCGCGGCTTTGCCGAACGCGCGGAGGGCTGGCTTCAGCGCAATGCGCCATCGATCGCGACACAGGCGACGGGGCTGCCGCTGCTGGCTGCGCACATGTCGCAGCGCAACACGAAATCAATGCTGACCGGCACATTGGTGGCCCTGCTTGCGGTTTCTCTCATCCTCGTTGCAGCCTTCAGGAGCTTCAGAATGGGCGCCGTGAGTCTGCTCCCCAACCTCATACCTATGCTGATCGCCTACGGCCTTTGGGGCGCGGTGCTGGGCGAAGTCACTTTTTCCGCGACCGTCGTGCTCGCAGTCGCCTTCGGCATCGTCGTCGACGATACGGTGCACTTCTTGACGAAGTATCGTCTGGCCCGTAATGCACCGCTTCGACTTGCACCTGCCGAAGCGGTGGTCCATGCATTGCGCACGGTCGGCGTTGCGCTGGTCGCCACCACGATTTCCATTGTATCGGGCTTCATTACCCTGGCGTTCTCCGGTTTCCTAGTGAACCACCATCTTGGACTGCTCACAGCGCTCACGCTGCTCGCGGCCCTCGGCACGGCGATCCTGCTGTTGCCGGCTTTTCTCATTCTCGTGGATCGGGGACGCTGAAGGGGATACGGGCCCGCCTCGCCATGCCGCTGAACGGTTCAAGTTCATAGGAAACCCACGCAAGTTCGGCAGCATTGTCCGTCCCCTGCACGCGTCGTGTGGTGGCGCCCCGCAGCTGAACACCATGCGCCGGACGATTGATCCATGTCATAGGTCGGTGCCGACGCTGCTTGATAAACTCTGATAGTGTTAAGCTATGTAATCAATGAGCAGTACGGATCCCGGTGACCGGTCATCTCTCACAGGACTTGCAGATGGGCCGCCTGAACTTCCCGCGGAACAAAAGGCTCGCTTATGCACTCTGACTACGATGTCGCGGTCATAGGTGCCGGGCCGATCGGCTGCGGGGCAGCGATCGCCTTTGCGCAACGCGGCGACACGGTGCTGCTTCTGGAGGCAAACCCGCGCGCAGCAGCAAGGTTCGCCGGCGAGTGGGTTCACCCTTCCGGTGTGCGGGTCCTGGAAGACCTGGGTCTGGGATCTTTGAAGGCGGCCTCGGAAAGTGGTCCAGGCTATGGATTCGTCGTGCATCCGGACGACGGGTCCGGACACATCGTACTTCCCTATCCTGACGGTATGACCGCAATCAGCTTCGAGCATCGCGATTTCGTCGATGAGTTGAGAACCGTTGCCGCAGGCATGCCCGAAATCGACTACGTCGCCCCAGCCCGGGTATTCCAGCTGGAACCGGCGCTTAGCTATCTCAACCCTGAGACCGGCGCTCGAGTTCAGGTAACCGCCGGAAGAGTGGTCGCCGCCGATGGCAGACGCTCGGCGGTCCGTCGCATGATCGGCATTCCCGATAGTTCGAGAGGACTGTCGTTCATGGGCGGAATTGCCGTGCAGGACGTGGAACTGCCGGTGGAAGGCTACGGTCATGTATTTGTTGGGGGGCCGGGACCGATCCGCGTCTCCCGCATCGCATCGACTGTGGTCCGCATGGCGCTGGACGTTCCGGCGGACGCCGCGCACTTGCGTCGCGACATGAAGGCTTTGCACGGCGCCGTTGCGCCCGTCCTGCCCCGGCAGATCGCCGACGCCCTGGCGAGGGCGCTGCGGGCCGGCAGACCCACCTGGATGGAGACACGCTTCCTACCTCGAACCGAGTATGGGCGCGGCAACGTGGCTCTGGTCGGCGACGCCGCAGGCTGCGTGCACCCCTTGTCAGCCGCCGGCATCTCCCTCGGTCTGATGGATGTACAGGCGCTTGCGACCTCTTCCGGGCTGCAGCACTACGCGCGGCGGCGGCGGGCGAGGGTCAGAGTGCCGGAGCTGTTGTCCAGCGCGCTTTACGATGTGTTTTCCAGCGACGAGGCCGATGCGCTCGCCTTGCGCAAATCAATCTACGACACCTGGCGAGCGAGCCCGAGAGAATGCAAGCGCACCATGCGCATGCTCGCCGGAACCGAAGTCCAGGGCGCAAGTTTCTCCGCGGCCTTCACCAAAGTCGGATTGAAAGCGGCTTGGGCGGCCATCGGCCCGCAACTACGGGAAGGCCACTGGGGCCGGGCCGGCTCCACCGCATTGGCGTTCCTGCCGTGGAGCACATGGAGCCTCGCGGGTATACTCTCGGGTTATCGTAAATACCCACGCCGGCGTACCGATCCGGAAGCCATGGTGGACACATGAAGCGAACAAGCCAGACCGCAATGTCCCCGGACGCACCGGAAGTCTCTGACGCTATAGATCTGGCGTTGCGGTATCTCGAAGCAACGCAGACGGAAGACGGCAGCTGGCGCGGCGATTATGGCGGGCCGATCTTCCTCTTGCCGGCGCTGGTGATCGCGGCGCATATCATGGAGGAGCCCTTTGACGAGGAAACCGTGCAAGGTTTCGTCAGCTACTTCCGGCAGTACCAGAACGACGACGGAGGCTGGCCGCTCTACACTGGCGGCCCGAGCTACGTCTACACGACCACGGTGTGCTACGTGGCCCTGCGGCTTCTGGGACTGGCGGCGCAGGATCCCGACGTGGATCGCGGCCGGGCCTGGCTCATGGCGCAGGACGGGGCGACCAATTCGGCGCCGTGGGGCAAGTTCCTGCTGGCGCTGCTTAATCTGTACCATTATGA
>JAJFHO010000152.1 GCA_021775575.1 Hyphomicrobiales bacterium | reverse complement strand
AGATGGTGATGCCGGGCGACAATTGCGAGATTGATGTGACGCTGATCGTGCCGATCGCGATGGAAGAGCAGCTTCGCTTCGCGATCCGCGAAGGCGGCCGAACCGTCGGCGCCGGCGTCGTCGCAAAGATAATTGAGTAGGATGCTGATGGTCCGGGCGCGTTTCAAAAGGAACGCGCCCGTTTCTATGGGAAATACGTGATGCAAAGCCAGAATATCCGGATACGCCTGAAAGCGTTCGACCATCGTATTCTCGATGCGTCGACGAAGGAGATCGTCAACACGGCCAAGCGTACCGGCGCGGAGGTCCGCGGACCTATTCCGCTGCCGACCCGGATAGAAAAATTCACGGTGAACCGCTCGCCGCATGTGAACAAGAAAAGCCGCGAGCAGTTTGAAATGAGAACCCATAAGCGTCTTCTCGACATTATCGACCCCACGCCGCAAACGGTGGACGCGCTGATGAAGCTTGATCTCGCTGCCGGTGTTGATGTCGAGATAAAGCTTTAGAGAAGCTACGTAACGAGTTGTTTTAGATAATTAAATGCGGGAATAACTTCTCGCAAAACGACAGCAGGAAATTTGAGGAACAAGAATGATGCGATCGGGTGTGATTGCGCAGAAACTGGGGATGACACGCGTCTTTACCGATGCGGGTGAGCATATTCCCGTGACCGTCCTCAAGCTCGACAAGTGCCAGGTTGTCGGTCAGCGAACCGATGAAAAGAATGGTTACACGGCGCTGCAGCTCGGCGCAGGCGGCGCCAAGGTCAAGAATGTGACGCGCGCGGAGCGGGGTCATTTCGCCGTTGCGAAGGTGGAGCCGAAGCGGCGCATGGCCGAATTCCGTGTCAGCCCGGACAATCTGATCGATGTCGGCGCGGAGATTACGGCCGACCATTTTGTCGCCGGGCAATATGTCGATGCCTCGGGCACCAGTATCGGCAAAGGCTTTGCCGGCGCCATGAAACGGCATGGGTTCAGCGGTCTTCGGGCCAGCCATGGCGTGTCGATCAGTCACAGATCGCATGGCTCGACCGGCCAGTGCCAGGACCCGGGCAAGGTGTTCAAGGGCAAGAAGATGGCCGGGCAAATGGGCAATTCAAGCGTCACCACGCTCAATCTGAAAGTGGTGAAGACGGATGTGGAACGCGGACTGATCATGGTCCGCGGTGCCGTGCCGGGGTCGAAGGGCGGCTGGGTGCTGTTGCGCGATGCGATCAAGAAGGCGCTGCCCGATGACGTTCCCTTGCCCGGCGGGTTCCGCGGCGGCAATGCCAAGAAGGCGGACGAGGCGCCCGCGCAAGAAGCCGCGCCCGACAATGATGTACAGGCCGAGGAGGCTTCAGCCGCGCAGGCGAGCGCCGATGAGGCTCCGGCGAAGGATGACGCGCAATGAAAGCCGATGTGACAACATTGGATTCTAAAAAGGCGGGTACGGTGACGCTTGCAGATACCGTGTTCGGGCTCGACCCGCGTGCCGATATTCTGCACAGGATGGTGCGCTATCAGCTCGCCAAGCGGCGTGGCGGCACGCGCTCTGTCCAGGACCGTTCGGAGGTCAAGGGCAGCACCGCAAGAATAATGCGGCAGAAAGGCGGAGGCCGCGCCCGGCACCACACGCGCAAGGTCAATCTATTCCGCGGCGGCGGCAAGCAATTCGGACCCAAGCCGCGTTCGCACGCGATCGACCTGCCGAAGAAGGTTCGCGTCCTGGCGTTGCGCCATGCGCTTTCCGCGAAGGCCAAGTCGAAGGAGCTTGTCGTGCTCGAGAAGGCGGAAATGAAGCAGCCGAGGACGGGCGGGCTGAGAAAGCAGCTCGAGAAGCTCGGGCTCGCTTCCGCGCTCATTGTCGACGGTGCGGAAGTAGAGAAGAATTTTGGACTTGCGGCACGGAATATTTCCGGGATCGACGTGCTGCCGGTACAGGGAATAAATGTTTTCGATATTTTGCGCCGCGAAAAACTCGTGCTCACGAAATCGGCTGTTGAAGCGTTGGAGGCGCGGCTGAAATGAACCCGCTTGATGCCTATGACGTAATTTTACGGCCGGTGATTACCGAGAAGTCGACGATGGCGTCGGAAAATAATCAGGTGGTCTTCAAGGTCCGGCGTGACGCGACCAAGCCGCAGATCAAGGCAGCCGTGGAAAAGCTCTTCGACGTCAAGGTCAAGGCGGTGAACACATTGAACCGCAAAGGCAAGGTCAAGCGGTTCAAGGGCGTTCTCGGGCGCCGCCGGGACATTAAGAACGCGGTCGTAACGCTTGAGGACGGCCAGAGTATCGACATCACGACGGGTCTGTAGGAAGCGCCGGGACGGCCGGCAAAAAGGCAATGCGCGCGAGGCGCTGGTGAAGAAGTAGAGCGATGGCACTGAAAAAATACAAGCCGATTACAGCCGGACAGCGCAGCCTCGTGCTCGTTGATCGTTCGCATCTGTGGAAGGGCCGCCCGGTCAAGACGCTGACCGAAGGCCTCAGCGGCAAAGGCGGACGCAACAATCACGGGCGCATGACGGCGCGCCGTCAGGGCGGCGGTCACAAGCGTCTCTACCGGCGTGTCGATTTCCGGCGGACGAAGTTCGATATTCCCGCGACTGTCGAGCGGATCGAGTATGACCCGAACCGTTCAGCCTTCATTGCCCTGATAAAATATCAGGACGGTGAGCTGAGCTATATTATTGCGCCGCAACGCCTTGGTATCGGCGACCCGGTTATCGCCGGCGAGCATGTCGACGTGAAGCCGGGCAATGCGATGCCGCTTGCCAATACGCCGATCGGGACGATCGTCCACAATGTGGAAATGAAACGCGGCAAGGGCGGGCAGATCGCCAGAGCGGCGGGCACCTATGTGCAGCTTGTCGGGCGAGATTCAGGTTATGCGATCCTGCGGCTGAATTCCGGCGAGACGCGTATGGTGCGCGCGGAATGCATGGCGACAATCGGCGCGGTATCCAATCCCGACAACGCCAATATCAAACTGGGCAAGGCCGGGCGCAAGCGCTGGCTTGGCAAACGTCCACAGGTTCGCGGCGTTGCGATGAACCCGGTCGACCATCCACATGGCGGCGGTGAGGGGCGCTCCTCCGGTGGCCGTCATCCGGTTACGCCCTGGGGCAAGCCGACCAAGGGCAAACGCACGCGCTCGAACAAGGCGTCCGACGCATATATCTTGCGCAGCCGCCATCTGAAGAAGAAACGCTAGGATCCAAGGAGACGATACGTGTCACGGTCAGTCTGGAAAGGCCCGTTTGTCGACGGTTATCTGCTCAAGAAGGCGGAAATTGCGCGCGGGAGCGGATCGAATGCCGTCATCAAGATCTGGAGCCGGCGTTCGACGATATTGCCGCAGTTCGTAGGTCTGACCTTCGGCGTTCATAACGGTCAGAAGCACATTCCGGTCCTGGTGACCGAGGACATGATCGGTCACAAGTTCGGCGAATTCGCGCCGACGCGCTCCTACCACGGACACGCGGCCGACAAGAAGGCGAGAAGGATTTAGGGGCTATGGGCAAGGAAAAGCGCGAGCGCAAGCTTGCCGACAATGAAGCCAAGGCGGTGACGCGGCTTTTGCGCACCAGTCCGCAGAAGCTCAATCTCCTTGCGCAGCTGATCCGCGGCAAAAAGGTGGATAGCGCGCTTGCGGATTTGACCTTCTCGCGCAAGAGGATTGCGCGCGACGTTAAAAAGACCCTGGAGTCGGCCGTGGCGAATGCGGAGAATAATCATGATCTCGACGTCGATCAGCTGGTCGTCGCGGAAGCCTTCGTCGGCAAGAATCTTGTGATCAAGCGCTGGAAACCGCGCGCGCGCGGCCGTGTCGGGCGGATTTTCAAGCCGTTTTCGCAATTGACGATCGTCGTCCGCCAGATCGAGGAAGCAGCCTAATGGGACAAAAGGTCAATCCGATCGGGCTGCGGCTCGGCATCAACCGCACCTGGGATTCGCGCTGGTTCGCGAACAAGGGCGAATATGGCCAGCTGCTGCATGAGGATATCCGCATCCGCGGTCATATTCTCAAGAGTCGCAGTCAGGCGGGCATATCGCGGGTCATCATCGAGCGCCCGCACAAGAAGTGCCGGATCACGGTTCACACCGCGCGCCCGGGCATTCTGATCGGCAAGAAGGGCGCGGATATCGAGAAGATGCGCAAGGAACTTGCCGGGCTCACGGATTCAGAGGTGCATCTGAATATCGTCGAAATACGCAAGCCCGAGATCGACGCGACACTGATTGCGGAGGGTATTGCGCAGCAGCTTGAGCGCCGCGTGGCCTTTCGGCGGGCGATGAAGCGCGCGGTGCAGTCGGCAATGCGGCTTGGCGCGCTTGGCATCCGGATCAATTGCGGCGGGCGTCTCGGCGGCGCCGAGATCGCGCGTATGGAATGGTACCGGGAGGGCCGTGTGCCGCTGCATACGCTGCGGGCCGATATCGATTATGGAACGGCGCTTGGCCGCACCGCCTACGGCATCATCGGCATCAAGGTCTGGGTGTTCAAGGGTGAGATCATGGAACACGACCCCATGGCGCAGGAAAAACGCGCCGTTGACGCGCAGGAAGGTGGACGCATGCAGCGCGAGCCGAAGGTCAAGGCATAGTCGGGCAAGAGATTCAGGCAAAAGGTTTTAAGACATGCTGCAACCGAAACGGACAAAATTCCGTAAGGCCCAAAAGGGCCGCATCAAGGGCGTCGCCAAGGGCGGCTTTACCCTCAATTTCGGTTCCTACGGCCTGAAGGCACAGGAGCCGGCCCGTATTACCGCGCGGCAGATAGAGGCGGCGCGTCGCGCGATGACGCGTCAGATGAAACGCGCGGGACGGGTATGGATTCGCATATTTCCCGACGTTCCGGTGTCGAAGAAACCGACCGAGGTCCGGATGGGCAAGGGCAAGGGTACGCCTGAATTCTGGGCGGCAAAGGTGAAGCCGGGCCGGATCATGTTCGAGATCGACGGCGTTAGCGACACGGTGGCGCGAGAGGCGCTGAGGCTTGGCGCCGCCAAATTGCCGGTCAGGACCAGGGTCGTTGCACGTCTGGGCGAGAACTGATCGGGCGTGGTGGAAAGAGTTGAACGATGAAAATTAGCGATTTGCACGACATGACGGTTGACCAGCTCGACGACGAGTTGGCGCGGCTGAAGAAGGAGCAGTTCAACCTGCGCTTCCAGACAGCCACCGGCCAGCTTGAAAATACGGCTCAAATCCGTCAGGTGCGCCGCGATATCGCGCGGATAAAGACAATCGAGACGGCGAAGCGCGCCGAGGCCGCTGAATAGGCCCGAAGGTAGGAACCGATGCCAAAGAGAATATTGCAGGGTGTCGTCGTGAGCGACGCAAACGACAAAACGGTGGTTGTGCGGGTCGATCGCCGCTTCACCCATCCGCTGTTCAAAAAGACCGTCCGGCGGAGCAAGAAATATCATGCTCACGACGAGAAAAACGGCGCTAAGCTGGGCGATATGGTGCGCATCGAGGAGTGCCCGCCGATTTCCAAAAACAAACGCTGGACGGTGATCGCCGGCTGATCGAACGGCGCAGCGCACCCCGCAGGAAAGAATAGAGGCCAGGCCCATGATACAGATGCAGACAAATCTCGACGTCGCCGACAATTCCGGCGCGCGCCGCGTTCAGTGCATCAAGGTGCTGGGCGGATCGAAGCGCAGATATGCCTCCGTCGGCGACATCATCGTGGTGAGCGTCAAGGAGGCGATCCCGCGCGGGCGCGTCAAAAAAGGACAGGTGATGCGCGCCGTCGTTGTCCGCACGGCCAAGGGCGTGCGGCGGTCCGACGGCAGCCTGATACGGTTCGACCGCAATGCCGCCGTACTGGTCAATCCGCAGGGCGAACCGATCGGCACCCGGATTTTTGGACCCGTGACCCGTGAGTTGCGCGCCAAAAAGCACATGAAAATTATCTCGTTGGCGCCGGAGGTTCTCTAGATGCCGAAATTGAAGATAAGAAAGGGCGACTATGTCGTGGTCCGCGCCGGCAAGGACAAGGGCAAGGGCGGCGAGGTGCTGAAGATGTTCCCCGAGGAGAATCGGGCGATCGTGCAGGGCGTAAACAATATCAAGCGGCACCAGCGCCAGACGCCGCAACAGGATGGCGGAATTATTACGCGCGAGGCGTCTATACACATATCGAACCTTGCGCTTGAGGATCCGAAAGACGGCAAACCGACCCGTGTCGGCTTCAAGACACTTAAGGACGGGCGCAAAGTCCGTTTCGCCAAACGTTCCGGAGAAGTAATCGATGCCTGAGGCCTATATTCCCCGCCTCAAGCAGCATTTCGATGATGTGCTGCGCGAGGAACTGACCAAGGAATTCGGATATGCCAATCCGATGCAGGTGCCGCGCCTTGAGAAGGTCGTCCTTAATCTGGGAATCGGCGAGGGTGTCGCCGATACCAAGAAGGTCACCGCGGCAGCGGCGGATCTGGCAAGGATCGCCGGACAAAAGCCGGTAATCGCCAAGGCGAGAAAGTCGATTGCGACATTCAAGCTGCGTGAAGGCATGCCGGTTGGCGCGAAGGTGACCCTGCGCAAGGGCCGCATGTATGACTTTATCGACCGACTTGTCACGATAGCTCTGCCTCGGGTGCGCGACTTTCGCGGCCTGAACCCGAAAAGTTTCGATGGCCGGGGCAATTTCGCATTGGGCATCAAGGAGCACATCGTGTTTCCGGAGATCGACTACGACAAGGTCGATTCAATCTGGGGTCTGGACGTAATCGTTTGCACAACGGCGACGAACGACGACGAAGCGCGGGCGTTGCTCAAAGGTTTCAATTTTCCGTTCCGGAGCTGAATGGCTTTCCGGCCGGAAAAGGAGGTTTTGAATGGCAAAGAAAAGTTCGATCGAGCGCAATCAGAAGCGGCGCCGGCTGGCGAAGAAATACAGCGGTCGCCGGGCGCGTCTGAAGGAGATCGCGACTGATCGCGACCTTCCGGCCGAGGATCGGTTTGCCGCACGGTTGCAGCTCGCGCAACTTCCGCGCAACTCGTCGCCGACGAGGGTACGCAACCGTTGCGAGGTTTCCGGGCGTCCGCGCGCCTATTACCGGAAGCTTCAGATGTCGCGAATTGCGCTCAGAGACCTGGCCTCTCAGGGGTTGATCCCTGGCATGGTCAAATCGAGCTGGTAGGGAGAAAACGTCCAATGACGATGACCGATCCTCTTGGGGATATGCTGACCCGGATTCGCAACGCTCTGATGCGGCAGAAATCGACCGTGTCGACGCCCGCGTCGAAACTGCGCGGCCGCGTCCTCGATGTGTTGCAGGATGAGGGCTATATCCGGAGCTACGCCAAGGTCGATTATGAGGGCGGCAAATCGGAATATGAAATTGAGCTGAAATATTTTGATGGCGAGCCGGTTATCAAGAATTTGAAGCGTGTGTCGAAACCGGGCCGGCGGGTCTACTCATCGGTACGAAGCCTGCCGACGATAGCGAATGGTCTGGGCGTTACAATCCTTTCGACACCGAAAGGCGTGATGTCCGACGCCAAGGCACGCGACGAGAATGTCGGCGGCGAAGTTTTGTGCAGCGTGTTTTAGCTGGTCCGCGGCCCGACAGTTGAGAGAATAGAAAGAGAGAATTGAAATGTCCCGGATCGGAAGCAAGACGGTTGAGATCCCCGACGGCGTTACCGCGTCCGTGGATGGTCAGCAGGTCTCCGTAAAAGGCCCGAAAGGAGAGCTGTCGGTCACGCTTGTGAAAGAGGTTTCGGCAGCGGTTTCCGACGAGGGCATCAAGGTCGGCGCGCAGGGCGAGAGCAAGCGGGCCCAATCCATGTGGGGCCTGTCCCGCTCGCTCGTTTCCAATATCGTTTTGGGCGTTGCGGAGGGCTTTACGAAGAAGCTCGAGATTAACGGTGTCGGTTATCGCGCGCAGATTCAGGGATCGAACCTGCAGCTGGCGCTCGGTTTCAGCCACGATGTTGTTTATCCGGTTCCCGAAGGCATAAAGATAGAGTGCCCTACCCAGACGCAGATCATTGTTTCGGGTATAGACAGGCAGAGGGTTGGACAAGTCGCTGCCGAGATTCGGTCATACCGCCCGCCCGAACCCTACAAGGGCAAGGGTATCAAATATGAAGGCGAATATATCTTCCGCAAGGAAGGCAAGAAGAAATAGCGGAGTCTGCAATGAGCAGCACGGTCAAAAAGAGATCATTTAACCGCAAAATGCGGGTTCGAAAAAAGCTGAGCCGGGTTTCCGGCGGCCGGCCGCGGCTGTCGGTGTTCCGGTCGGCGCAGCATATTTATGCGCAGGTCATCGACGATGTGCAGGGGCGCACGCTGGCCTCGGCGTCGAGTCTGGACAAGGAAGTTCGCAAGTCGAATCCCAAAGGCGGCGATGTGAAGGCGGCCGAGGTGGTTGGAAAACTCGTCGCGGAACGGGCAGTCAAATCCGGTGTCAAGGATGTGAGCTTCGATCGTGGCGGATATCTGTATCATGGCCGGGTCAAGGCACTGGCCGAAGGGGCGCGCGAAGGCGGCCTGAAATTCTAGACACGGATCTGGAAAAGAAGAGGATTGGTGAAAAGTGGGACGTAGGCCAGGACGAGGTCATGGACGCGATCGCGAAGAGCGCGATAGTGAATTCGTTGACAAACTCGTACATATCAATCGCGTGGCGAAGGTTGTAAAAGGCGGCCGCCGTTTCGGATTTGCCGCGCTGGTCGTTGTCGGCGATCAGAAGGGGCGTGTCGGTTTCGGTCATGGCAAGGCGCGCGAGGTGCCTGAAGCGATCCGCAAGGCAACGGAGGCCGCGAAGCGTAGTTTCATTCGGGTGCCGCTGCGCGAGGGCCGTACGCTGCATCACGATGTTACCGGGCGCCATGGCGCGGGCAAGGTGATTTTGCGCGCGGCGCCTCCGGGAACCGGCATAATCGCCGGCGGTCCGATGCGCGCGGTTTTTGAAACGCTGGGCATTCAGGACGTTGTGGCAAAATCCATGGGTAGTTCGAACCCCTATAACATGGTGCGGGCGACTTTCGAGGCGTTGAAGGTCGAGGACAGCCCGCGCGGCGTGGCAGCGCGGCGCGGCAAGAAAGTGAGCGAGATCGTTTCTCGCCGCCGCGACAGCGCCGGCGACGTAGCCGAGGCAGCCGAGGCCTAGTCGGCCACGGTATGCGGCGCAAGCAAGGACAGGATGCAAATGGCCGAGAAGAAAAAGGCAGCTTCGAAAACGCTCGTTGTCGAGCAGACAGGAAGCGCTATCCGCCGTCCCGGCAGCCAGCGTGCAACCTTGATCGGGCTCGGTTTGAACAAGATTAGACGCCGCAGCACTGTTCCGGACACACCGGAAGTGCGGGGCATGATCGGCAAGGTGTCGCACCTTGTGCGCATTGTCGAGGAAAAGGCTTAAGGTAGGAATGAGTGCTATGCGGCTGAACGAATTAAGGGACAATCCTGGTGCCACGCAGGCGCGCAAGCGCGTCGGCCGGGGCATCGGCTCGGGCAAAGGCAAGACCGCCGGGCGCGGCCACAAGGGCCAGAAGTCGCGTTCCGGCGTGGCGATCAAGGGCTTTGAGGGCGGCCAGATGCCAATTCACATGAGGCTGCCGAAGCGTGGCTTCAACAATGTGTTCGCCAAGGATTACAATGAGGTCAATCTCGGTCGCGTGCAAAGCGCGCTGGACAAGGGTTCGCTGGATGCAAAGAAGCCCGTAACAGTTGCGGCGTTGCTTGCCGCGGGTGTGATCCGCCGCGCCAAGGATGGCGTCCGCCTTCTGGGCAAGGGCGAGATCAAGGCAAAGGTCGCCTTTGAGGTGACCGGGGCATCGGCTGGCGCGGTCAAGGCGGTTGAGAAGGCCGGCGGGTCGGTAACGATCGCCGCCATGGCGAAGCGCGAGGCTAAACCCAAACAACCCGCCAAGGCGAAGGCCGGCGACGCGCCCAAGCAGGAAGCGAAGCCGGCGGCCAAGAAAGCGGACAAAACCGAGGCGGCGAAAGCTCCGGCCAAGAAAGCTGCCGCCAAGAAGCCGGCTAAATCGCCGGCCAAAAAAGACAAGTGACGGGGGCGTTACCAGGGGTTCGAAACGACCTAACCTTCCGGAGCGAGAGATATGGCATCGGCAGCTGAACAGCTTGTCCAAAACCTGAATTTCGGAGCCTTTTCCAAGGCGGAGGAACTCAAGCGCCGCATCTGGTTTACGCTCGGTGCGTTGCTGATCTACCGTTTGGGCACCTATATTCCGCTTCCCGGAATCAATCCGCAGGCGCTGGCGGATGTGTTTCAGCAGAACCAGTCCGGTATATTGGGCATGTTCAACATGTTTGCCGGCGGCGCTGTCGGCCGAATGGCGATCTTCGCGCTCAACATCATGCCATATATCTCGGCATCGATTATTATCCAGCTTCTGACCACCGTCTCGCCGCATCTGGAACAGTTGAAAAAAGAAGGCGACCAGGGCCGTAAGCAGATCAACCAGTATACCCGCTACGGGACCGTGTTTCTTGCAGCACTTCAGGGTTATGGCATTGCCGCGGGTCTGGAAGGAGCGGGTAATGTGGTGCTCGATCCAGGATGGTTTTTCCGCATAACGACGGTGATAACGCTCGTCGGCGGCACCGTTTTCCTGATGTGGCTCGGCGAGCAGATCACGGCACGCGGCGTCGGCAACGGCATTTCGCTGATCATCTTCGCCGGCATTGTTGCCGAAATACCATCCGCCCTCGTCGGCACGCTGGAACTGGGGCGACAGGGCGCGCTGTCCACAGCGCTGATCGTGGCGCTGCTGGTGATGTCTGTTATCGTCATTGCGTTCATCGTCTTCATGGAACGCGCGCAGCGCCGGCTCCTGGTTCAATATCCCAAGCGGCAGATGGGCAACCGGATGTTCCAGGGCGATTCTTCGCATCTGCCCCTGAAGCTCAACACCGCCGGCGTTATCCCGCCGATCTTTGCCTCATCGCTGCTGCTTCTGCCGATAACCGTTGCCAGCTTTTCGCAAGGGCAGGGGCCGGAATGGCTGGGAAGCATCACCGCGCTTCTGGGGCGCGGGCAGCCGCTCTATCTGCTTCTCTATGTAGCGATGATCGTATTCTTTGCCTTCTTCTATACCGCTGTCGTCTTCAATCCGACGGAGACAGCGGACAATCTGAAAAAATATGGCGGGTTCATTCCCGGTATCCGGCCTGGCGAGCGAACGGCGGAGTATATCGATTATGTCCTGACCCGCATTACGGTGGTTGGCGCCGGTTATCTGGCGATTGTCTGTATTCTGCCGGAATTCCTGATTTCCTATGCGGCCGTGCCTTTCTATTTCGGCGGCACATCGCTGCTGATTGTGGTCAGCGTGACAATGGATACGGTGGCGCAGGTGCAAAGCCATCTGCTTGCCCACCAGTATGAAGGATTGATCAAAAAGTCTAAATTGCGGGGAGCGCGACGCCGATGAACCTGATTCTGCTGGGACCGCCGGGTGCGGGTAAGGGAACCCAAGCCAAAATGATTGAAGATGCCCTTGGCATCGTGCAGCTTTCCACCGGCGATATGCTGCGAGCGGCGGTTGCCGCCGGCACCGAGGTCGGGCTCAAGGCAAAAGCAGTCATGGAGCGCGGCGAACTGGTGTCCGATGACATCGTGATCGGGATTATTTCAGAGCGCATCGATGAACCCGACTGCGCCGGCGGCTTTATTCTCGACGGCTTCCCCCGCACGGTCGGGCAAGCCGAGGCCCTTGACGTTCTGTTGAGCGACAAAGATAAAAAACTGAACGTTGTGATTGAGTTAAAAGTAGACGATGAGAAGCTGGTTGAGCGTATTACAGGACGTTTCACTTGCGCGAAATGCGGCGAGGGCTATCACGAGACCTTCAAACGGCCCGCCGAAGACGATGTTTGCGACAAATGCGGCGGAACGGAATTTGTCCGCCGCAAAGATGACAATGAAGAAACGGTTCGCAGCCGGTTGACGGCTTATCATGCGCAGACCTCGCCGCTCATCGGCTATTATGGCGGCGCGGGAATGCTGCGCAGCGTGGACGGTATGGCCGATATTGGCGTGGTTGGCGGACAAATTACAGAGGTGTTGAACAACCTTTAGGAATTGGAGTGGGCAGAGGTAAGTTTTCCGGCATCCCGCGGTTGACGAAAACCTTGGGAATCCGCTAGATAAGCGCATTCTAGTGCTGGAAGACGAGAATGGTCACGGGCGGTGCGGTAACCTCCGGAGCCGTTCCTGCTGCGTTTACGACTTCTGCAACCAAATTTGAAACCCTGACGAACGAGTTAAACACTCGGATTTACGGGAGATTGAATCCTTGGCCCGAATTGCTGGTGTAAATATTCCGACGAATAAGCGCGTTGAAATCGCGCTCACCTATATCCATGGGATTGGGCGGACCTGCGCTCGCGAGATCTGCAAAAAGGTGAATATTCCGTCGGAGCGGCGCGTCAACGAACTCGCCGATCACGAAGTCATTCAGATTCGCGAGGTTATCGATGGCGACTATATGGTCGAGGGTGACCTGCGCCGCGATGTCGCGATGAATGTGAAACGGCTGATGGACCTTGGCTGCTATCGGGGCTTGCGTCACCGCAGGGGATTGCCGGTGCGCGGCCAGCGCACGCACACGAATGCCCGGACCCGCAAGGGCCCGGCCCGGCCGATTGCGGGAAGAAAGAAATAAATTCATTCAATTTGCCCGATGCGGGGACCGTTGCCCGTATGCGGTCGGAAAATGTGAAAGAAGTAAGGCATGGCTAAGGAAAGAACGCGCGTTCGGCGTCGCGAGAAAAAGAATATTTCCTCCGGCGTCGCTCATGTCAGTGCGTCGTTCAACAATACGAAGATTACCATCACCGACGCGCAGGGAAACGCGATTTCCTGGTCGTCGGCGGGAACGATGGGCTTCAAGGGTTCACGCAAGTCCACGCCTTACGCGGCGCAGGTTGCCGCGGAGGATGCGGGCAAGAAAGCCATGGAACATGGCATGAAAAATCTCGAGGTAGAAGTCCGTGGTCCGGGCTCCGGGCGCGAGTCGGCGCTCCGTGCGCTGTCGTCCGCCGGCTTCACGATTACCTCGATCCGGGATGTGACGCCCATTCCGCATAACGGTTGCCGCCCCCGCAAACGGCGGCGAGTTTAAGAGTAACGAACAGGTCTCGTGCCGAAGCCGCCAGCGGCGAAACGGTTGTGCGCTGTGTATTCCGGCGTTTCAAGGCCTCCAGAAATGTGGTTCGGATCATATAAGAGGGTACTCAGGTGCTTCAGAAAAATTGGCAAGATCTGATTAAGCCCACCAAATTGATTATCACGCCGGGTCTCGACCCCGAGCGGATGGCGACGGTCGTCGCTGAGCCTCTTGAGAGGGGTTTTGGCCTCACCTTGGGAAATGCGCTCAGGCGGATTCTCCTGTCGTCGCTGCAGGGCTCTGCGATTACCTCGGTGCATATCGATGGTGTGCTTCATGAGTTTTCTTCGATTGCCGGCGTGCGCGAAGATGTGACGGACATTGTTCTCAACATCAAGGAGATCGCGCTGCGCCAGCATTCGGAAGGCGTCAAACGCATGGTCCTGAAGAAGGAAGGGCCCTCCGTCGCGGTTGCCGGCGATATCGAGGCGACATCGGAAATTGATATCCTCAATCCGGATCATGTGATCTGCACGCTCGACGAAGGCGCGTCGATCCGCATGGAATTCGCCACCGACACAGGCAAGGGCTATGTTCCCGCCGAGCGTAATCGTCCCGACGACGCTCCGATCGGGCTGGTTCCCGTCGACAGTCTCTTCTCACCGGTGCGTAAAGTGTCATACCGGGTCTCGAATACCCGTGAGGGCCAGATTCTCGACTATGACAAGCTGACCATGGACATTGAAACCGACGGTTCGGTAAAGCCGGACGATGCGCTGGCACTCGCGGCTCGCATTCTGCAGGACCAGCTGGCGATCTTCGTCAATTTCGAGGAACCGAGGAAAGAGGTCGTCGAAGAGAAGCAACCCGAGTTGGAATTCAATGCGGCGCTGCTCAAGAAGGTCGACGAACTGGAACTTTCCGTCCGTTCGGCGAATTGCCTGAAGAACGACAATATTGTTTATATCGGCGACCTTATCCAGAAGACCGAAGCCGAGATGCTGCGCACGCCGAACTTCGGCCGCAAGTCCTTGAACGAGATCAAGGAAGTGCTGGCGAGTATGGGACTGCATCTTGGTATGGAGGTGCCCAACTGGCCGCCGGAGAATATCGAAGACCTCGCCAAGCGCTTCGAGGATCATTATTAGAATTAACACCGCAAGTCCTGGGTTCAGGACGCGAAGGGAGAATGTGTCATGCGTCATCGTCGAGCCGGGCGCAGGCTGAACAGAACGGCAAGCCATCGCCGCGCGATGTTTGCCAACATGGCCGCTGCGCTCATCAAGCATGAGCAGATTGTGACAACGCTGCCGAAGGCGAAGGAGATGCGGCGGGTCGCCGACCGTCTGATCACGCTCGCCAAGCGCGGCGATCTTCATGCGCGCCGCGTCGCCGCTTCGCGGTTGCGGGACGAGTCGATGGTCAAAAAGCTCTTCGATACGCTGGGACCTCGCTACAAGGAACGCAGCGGTGGCTATACGCGTGTGCTGAAGGCAGGGTTTCGCTATGGCGATAACGCACCATTGGCCGTGCTGGAACTGGTCGATCGCGATGAAGAGGCGCGCGGGCAGGATTCCGGTCCGACCCAGGAGCGTGCCGAGGAAGAAGGCGCTGTCAGCCCGGCAGCGGCGTAGTTCGAGACGGGACGGATTGACTGGCATCGATTGCAACCAGGGCAGCTTTGTAGCTGCCCTTTTTTGTTTGTACTATCGGACTATCCGGCCCTTAATTGCTTGGTGTCCGGGAAAAGCAGGAGGCGGAGTGACACTCAATCGGGAAAGTCCCAGGTGCGTCGCCAAGGTGTTGGCGATGCTCGCTGTCGCGCTGTTGTGCGCGCAAGCAGCCGTTGCGCAAACGGTTGCCGTTCCTGACAGCAAGGAGCAGGTTCGGCTCTCCTATGCCCCGGTGGTGAGCCGCGCGGCGCCGGCTGTGGTCAATGTTTTTGTGCGCAAGCGAGCGCAGCGCAGCAGCCAGAAAACCGGAGACCCGTTCCGGGATTTCTTCAACCGCAAATTCCGGATGCCCGGCGCGCGGATCCAGAACTCGCTGGGTTCCGGCGTGATCGTCAGCCCCGACGGCGTTGTTGTGACCAACTATCATGTGATCAAGGGTGGCGAGGACGCCGAGATTACGGTTGTGCTTTCCGACAAACGCGAATTTCCGGCGCGCGTTATCCTCAAGGAAGAAAAAACCGATCTTGCGGTCATGCGGCTCGAGGCGCCCGGTGTCTCCTTTCCCTATATCGAACTTGAGGACTCCGACGATTTGCAGGTCGGAGATATCGTGTTCGCCATCGGCAACCCGTTCGGTTTCGGCCAGACGGTGACGAGCGGCATCGTTTCGGCGCTGGCCCGCACGCGGGTTGGCATATCGGACTATCAGTTTTTCATCCAGACGGACGCGGCGATCAACCCGGGCAATTCCGGCGGTGCGCTTATTGATATCAGCGGCAAACTGATCGGCGTAAATACGGCCATTTTCTCGAGGACAGGCGCGTCGCACGGTATCGGATTCGCCATTCCGGCCAACATGGTCCAGATCGTGGTTCAGTCCGCTATCCAGGGCAAGGCCGTCAAGCGTCCCTGGCTTGGCGCCCGGCTTCGCACGGTGACATCGGACATCGCCGAGTCGCTCGGGATGGATCGTCCGGCCGGTGCACTGGTGGAGCAGCTCTGGCTGAACGGTCCGGCCCACAAGGCGGGCCTTCGCACAGGTGATGTCATCGTTTCGGTGAACGGCAAGGAGGTGTTCGACCCCCGCTCATTCCGCTACCGGTTCGGCACCAAAGGCATTGGCGGCGAGGTTGAGGTCAGTCTGCTGCGCGACGGAAAGGCCTCGACTATGAAAATAGCCCTTGTCTCTCCGCCCGAAGACCCGCCGCGCGACGAACGCGATATTACCGGACGTAATCCATTCTCCGGCGCGCGCATTGCCAATATGTCGCCTGCGCTCGCCGAGGAACTGGCACTTGCTGACGATGATAAAGGTGTCGTCATTGTAGAGGTGCGGCGCGGATCGACGGCCAACAGGCTGGGGCTCAAGGCCGGAGATATCATCGTGTCGGTGAATGGCGTGGAAATGGACACCAGCCAACAGCTGGAGATCGTGACCCGTGACCAGTTCCGCCGCTGGCGTGTTTCCGTAAAGCGTAACAACAGGCTGTTGAACATGATCGTTGGCGGATGACGGTTCCGCACAATGGCAATGGACTCTCTTTTCGAACAGGCGGGGCTTGAAGAACAGGCGCCGCGCCCGCTTGCCGACCGGCTTCGCCCGGCCGAGCTCGGCAAGGTTCTCGGGCAGGATCATCTTGTCGGTGAAGGCGGCATTCTGGAGCGGATGGTGCACGCCAGACGACTGTCTTCAGTCATATTCTGGGGACCGCCGGGTACGGGCAAGACAACCGTTGCCAGGTTGCTTGCGCAGCAGACGGATCTGCATTTCGAGCAGACCTCCGCGATCTTTTCCGGCGTCCAGGATTTGCGGAAAATATTCGAGGCGGCCAGGACCCGGCGGGGCGACGGGATCGGCACGTTGCTGTTCGTCGACGAGATTCACCGTTTCAACCGCGCGCAACAGGATTCCTTTCTTCCCCATATGGAAGACGGCACCATTGTGCTGGTCGGCGCGACGACGGAGAATCCGTCCTTCGAGCTGAATTCCGCGCTGCTCTCGCGCGCAACGGTGCTGACCTTCAACCGGCTCGATGACACAGCGATGGATGAGTTGCTGAAGCGCGCGCAAGCCGAGCAGGGCAGGGATCTGCCGCTCGGTGACGATGCCCGCGCGGCGTTGCGGGCAATGGCGGATGGCGATGGCCGCGCCGCGCTAAATCTGGCCGAGGAGGTTTATCTGGCGGCCCCTGAAGATGCCGGCGTCCTGAGCCGTGAAGCGTTGAGCGAACTGGTGCAGCGCCGCGCACCGATCTACGACAAGGGGCAGGACGGGCACTATAACCTCATCTCCGCGCTGCATAAGTCGGTGCGCGGTTCCGACCCCGACGCGGCGCTTTACTGGCTTGCGCGCATGTTCGCCGGCGGCGAGGACCCGCTCTATATCGCACGCCGCCTGGTTCGCATGGCGGTGGAAGATATCGGTCTCGCCGATCCGCAGGCGCTGGTGCAGGCCAACGCG
>JAJFHO010000151.1 GCA_021775575.1 Hyphomicrobiales bacterium | reverse complement strand
CCGGCAAATCCGGCAGGGTTGGCCTGGTTCGCCGCGCTCGAAGCGGAGCTGACCATCTGCCACTCAATATAGTAGCCCGCCGACCAGCCAGGACGAATGCCCGCGCTGCCGGTCAGACGCATGCGCGTCGATGACTGAATGTTGTCGACAGCGTAAATATCGCTCTCGTCGCCATCGTCCCAGATCAACAAGGCACGATTGACCTGACCTGAAAGCTTCACAGAAACTTTCCGGTTGCCCTTACGTACCGTTGTCGCTTCCAGCTCGGCAACGCGCTCCTCGAGGTCCGCGCAGCAATCGCCGCCCAAATCAGCAGCCTGTGCAGGCGTCAGGGCAATACCGCCCATGAACAACCCCGCAGCAGCCGCAACGGCGAAACGACTGGTCGTCTTCATAAGTCCCCCAATCATTTCCATCTCCACTTTTTCCATCTTGACCAAAGGTTTTTTCATTTTAGGGCCAGCAACCGACCATATGCATAGCAGAGCGCTGGACTTTGATGCCGCATCATGTCCAGTCGTTTTCGGCGCGTAAACATATATCAGAGGTGTAGACCGTATTTTGCCAGAAACAGTGGCATTTTTGTCACGTGAAGCGGTTCCCGAGGCGTCGAGTTTACCACTATATTTCAATAGGTTAGAAGAAATAATGCGGATAGCGGGCGCCCAGGCGGTTTCGCTGCGGATTTATGCGCTGAAAAGCAAGATTCGGCGCGGCCGCCAGGGCGCATGAGCTCAGCAGAATCAGCGCACCGCGATAAAACCGGCCGTTGATTCGGCAGGGTTTGGAAGAAATTATGATAGTCATTACACTTCAATGGGTTAAGGCGAAGGCAGCGCCGCCGGTGCATGCCCGCTAACGATTGATGTCAACCGCACCGAAGGGGTGTTGGCGATAACGAATCGCACATCGCGCAGCTCAGAGGTGCCTGAGAAACGCGAAATCGCACCCCTGATCGGCTTGCAGGATCGTATCGTTGAGCAGCTTTGCGTAACCGCGCGAAGGCGGCGGCGGGCCAGCTTTTCCGGCCGCCGCCTCGGCGCGTTTTTCGAGTTCGGCATCGGGAAGAATCAGCTCCAGCCGCCGTCCGGGAATGTCGAGCCTGATGTCATCGCCTGATTCCACCAGGGCAAGCGGGCCGCCAACCGCGGCCTCGGGCGCAATGTGCAGGACAATGGTGCCGAAAGCCGTTCCACTCATGCGGGCGTCGGAAATCCGCACCATGTCCGTCACGCCTTTTTGCGCCAATTTTTTGGGAATTGGCAGGTAACCCGCTTCCGGCATACCCGGCGCGCCGACCGGTCCGGCATTGCGCATGACGAGGATATCGTCCTCCTTTACGTCCAGATCGGGATCATCTATGCGCGCGGCCAAATCGGCTACCGAGTCGAAGACCACCGCGCGGCCGGTGTGGCGGGCGAACTTCTTCGAGGCGGCGCTTTGTTTGATGACAGCGCCGCCCGGCGCGAGATTGCCCCTGAGGACGGCTATGCCGCCTTCCGCATAGAGCGGGTCGTTCAGCGGGCGCACAACGTCCTGATCCCAAGCCGGCGCCGTTGCGATGATCTGGTCCAGCGTTTGCCCTGACACGGTCCTGCACGACATGTTCATTAGCGGCGCAAGTATTTGTAAAATCCTGGCAAATCCACCCGCGGCATGTAATTCCTGCATGAAATGCCGCCCCGACGGCTTCAGGTCCACAATCATTGGAGTTGCCCGGCCCATCTCGTCGAAATTGTCGAGGTCTATTTCGATTCCGAGACGCCCGGCCATCGCTGTGAGATGGATGATCGCATTGGTCGATCCGCCGATGGCGAGCAGGACCCGCAGAGCATTTTCGAATGCCTCCGCGGTCATGATCTCGCCGGGTGTGATTTGGTCGGCGGCCATCTTGACCGCGCGGGCGCCGGTATGCTCGCCGTGGCGCAGGCGTTCGGAGTGAACGGCCGGAATTGTCGCGCCCCCAGGCAGCATCATGCCAAGCGCTTCGGCGGTCAGCGCCATGGTGCTGGCCGTGCCCATGACCATGCAGGTGCCAGGCGTCGGCCCCAGCTGGTCGGTGATTTCGGGCAAGTCCTCCTCCGCCAGCTCCCCGGCGCGGTAGCGGGCCCAGTAGCGCCGGCAGTCGGTGCAGGCGCCGACCCGCTCGCCCCGGTAAGAGCCGGTCAGCATCGGACCAGTAACCTCCAGAATAGCGGGCACGCCCGCGCTTGCCGCGCCCATCAGAAGCGCCGGGACCGTCTTGTCGCATCCCCCGACCAGGACCACCGCGTCCATCGGCTGGGCGCGAATCATTTCCTCCACATCGATCGACATCAGATTGCGCAGATACATGCTGGTCGGATTGGCGAAGGATTCATGCAGGGAAATAACCGGAAACTCGAAGGGCAGGCCGCCCGCGAGCATCACGCCGCGCTTGATTGCCTCGATGAGCTTCGGCACCGTCGCGTGACAGGAATTATAGGCGGAAAAGGTATTGGTGATGCCGACAATGGGCCGGTTGAGGGCATCTTCCGAATAGCCCATCGATTTCAGAAATATCTTCCGCATATAGAGCGAGAACGCATCATCGCCGTAGCTGGTGAGGTTGGCGGAAAGGCCGCTCGTTTTCCTTTTCATACGACGCTCCTGCGTAAAGACCTGATTTCAGGCCATAAAAGGCGTATGCGCGACTGTGATAGTTTTGTCACGCACACTAAAGGATCTGAGGGTTCATCCCACTCTGTCATTTTGTCAGGCTGAGCTTTCGCATATTCTGCCAACATCGCAACAGCTGAAAAGAGCTGAACAGTCCCGCGTGTTTTTTGGGAAGGGATATGGCGTCATATCATTATCTCATAACGGTTTCGGCCGTGGCCTTGGCGGTTGCATCTCCTGCCATTGCAGCCGAATCGCTTAACCGCACCGGTGCGCCCGCGGTCTCGGCGCCCAATGGCAAGGCAGCGATTCGTGGCGGCGCACAGGATGGCGACGGCGGCGTATATGGTGATGTCGCCTACACCATGCCGCTTGGACATTCATTCGGATTACAGCTTGACGGTGTCCTGGGTTACTTCGGTAAGACCGACGATGGCGTTGCCCGCGGGGCGGCACATCTTTTTTGGCGCGATCCGGGAATAGGCCTTCTGGGCGTGTACGGCAGCGCCACAAGCGTGGACTCCAGCGAGTTCCACCAGATTGGTGTCGAGGCGCAGGCTTATCTCGGCCGACTGTCTCTGGAGGGCAAACTCGGCGCGGAAGAGGCGGATCTGGACGACGGATCCTTCTGGACCGCTACAGCCGCCTATTACTTTACGGATAATCTGCGCGTTTGGGCTGGATCGCGTCACTCGAATTTCCGCGACGACAACAAGATTGCACCCGGGCAGGTCGGTGTGCGTGGTCCCGGGCATGTCGGCGTCATCGGTCTGGAGTATCAGACAAAATGGACCGATGACAGGCGCGGAGTCGCGCTTTTCGGCGAAGGCCGGTTCGGCAAGGACGACTATAACGCCGTTTGGGCCGGGGTGCGGCTCTACTTCGGTCCGAACAAAAGCCTCATTCGGCGCCATCGGGAAGATGATCCGGGGACCGACATTCCCGATCTGATCGAAATTGTCGAGCCGCTGCCGCCGCCGACGGCACCTGCGTCGCCGCCGTCCAAGTAAGCTCTTTCGATTTTGCTCGGGACAACCGGACGTCCGGCACTGTCTTGTCGCGGGCCTGCACAGGAATGCCGCGTCAGGAAAGCTCAGGCAGTTCGCAAATATAAACTTCGTGCTTGCCGCCCTGCGTGAGCGGCATTTCGTCAAGCAGTTTGTATGTCACTGTCAGATCCGTGCGCAGCAATTTGCGAATAAAGTCGGTCATACCGTCATAATCCATTTCGGCTTTTCCATCCCCTGGGACCAGACGCACCTCAAGTTCAAGCGGCCCGGTTTGTGCGACCTGCCAGCGCCGAGGGTGAAGATATTTGGAAATAGGGCCGCCGGTAAGCTCCGGCACCACCAAGCTGTTATCAGGGAAGCGGAACATATTACGCGATCGGCCCACGATACGCGCCAGCACCTGTGAACTTCGTTTGCAACTGCACGTGCCGCCAACGATTGCCCGGTCATCGGTTTCGTACCGGATCAGCGGCATTGCGTAGTTATAAAACGGTGTTGCAACAACACGGCCCATCTCGCCGGGACCACAGGGCCGATCATTTTCGTCCAGTATTTCGAGTAAAACGACCTCGCTCTGGACATGATAATGGGTCTGCGCGGGGCATTGTATGGCGAAGTAACCGCATTCGACTGAATTGTAATTGTCAACGATTTCCGCGCCAAACGTCTCGCGACATCGTCGTCGCGTGTCGTCGCTGACGGTTTCCGACAATGTAAGGATAGTCTTCAATTGCAGCTGTGGTCCTGCCGGAGGTTTAGTCGCAAACACATCTGCAAGCGCTGCTGCGTTAGTTGGAAATGTGTGCAAATAGTCCGGTTGCTCGCGGACCAGCCATTCTGCTTGCCGGTTGACCGGCGTATTGACGTTTAGGAGGGCTTCCGGCCCGCTGCAGTCGAGACCCATATAGGATCCGTAGACCGCCCAGACATCGTTATGCTGACCTTCGGGATATTGTGCATCGGCGGCTCCGGCATGACGTATCGAGGCATATTTCAGATTTCGATCTATCTTGTGCCAGTCGTGATACCGGGCTCTAACGGCATAATAGGCGGAATGAGTCAGTGCCGTTTTCTTTATGATGATCGGCTGGCCGGTCGAACCTGACGAAATAGCGGTATCCAGTTCACCGTGGTTTTTCGGAATGTTGCCGCTCAACAAATCGTCTTCCCGGCCCTGAATCTCGCTCCGCGTAAGGAAGGGAACCTCGCCCCACCGCTCCCAGTCGATCGAGCCATCGCCGCGAAACAGCACCGCCAGCCGGTCGCGGTGAAAAGGCACTGTCTCGTAGGCGTGGCGCAGGAGTTTTTCCAGCGGCTTGCGCTGGTAGCGGACGAGGTCTTCCGCCGACAGCCATTCGGTTCTGCGCAATGTTTCGACAAATGTTTTCAGCGCGCTCATGGGCCCGTCCGCCTTGTGCCATTCCCCATTTGCGGCAACAACATAGCCTGACCGGGCTGGAACAGGCCATTTTTAACCCGAGGCAGAGTGTAATACCGTCAAACAGGGAATTCAGTAATGGCGTCATCGCCCGCGTTGGAGGCATCTCTCTGTCGTAAAAATGTGGACGAGCGGACCCCGCTGGACAACCGGTTCAGCCCGCGTGCCAACGGGCATCGCAGCAAACGGCGTACTCCGAGACGGGGCGGGTACACACGCTCAATTCAAAAGGAGAAATAATATGATTGCCCTTATCGTCGATTTCGTCGCCGAGCCCGGGCAGGGCGATGCGCTAGGCGATTTGCTCAAGACGCAGGCCGCCAATTCGCTGGAGCGTGAGGAGGGGTGCCGCCATTTCGATATTTGCCGCGACCCGGGCGACCCCCACGCTTTCATGCTCTATGAACTCTATGACGACGAGGCCGCCGTCGATGCGCATCGGGCGACCGACTATTACGCCCTGTTCCGCGACAATATCGCCCCCCTGGTCAAGAGCCGTTCCCTTCGCCAGTGGAGCCGCCTCTAGACGGGGCTTTTGATCTACACCGGTCTTTGCCCGGGGGGACGCCATACCAGCAGGTGCGAGGGACAGATCGGACAGTCGGTGCTGCCAAAACCGGGCGCTGCGATATCGAAGGCGAAAGACGCCGACAGCCAGGCGGCAACATCGCATTCGTCGCCCTCCGGCACGGCCTGCGCGGCGAGCACGGTAGCGCGGGCCGTCAGCTGGTCGATATGCCAGTGCTTGCGTTTGTCTTGCAGAAAATGCCGCCGTAACCGGGCCGGGAGACCGCCGGGACCGCGGGCGCTTCCGGCGTAGATGTACCAGCCGGGCTGCAGCAACTGCGAGCCCTGTCTGGGCAGCTCCGCAATCAGCTCGTCGCTGAGCTGCAGCAACAGCGCATAGGCTCCCTTTTCGGCCGTCAGCGTTTCGGCGGAATAATGCCAGCGGCCGTTGAGATGGTTTGCCGACAAATCGCCGAGAAGCGTTTGAGGGATGATTTCCTCTCCCAACATGGATCAAACCTGCCCGCCCATGCGCTTCAGCGCAATAATCCCAGGGGTTAACCGTACACGTTTCCCGGCCGCCGAGTCCCGGCAACCGCTTCTTTTTTTGGGCGCCAGCCATGCCTACATAATCTGCTAGGGATCCGCTTTTGCATCTGATGGCCGGGATTCAGGAAGAAAGCCGAATGAAATCAATATCGAAAGACGTTGCGGCTCGCGGAGCCGGCAAGCCCGGCGCGGCCTCGGGCAGCGGCGCGGTCGCGGCGTCGAAGGAGCAACCGCCCGCTCGTGCCCGGACCAGGGTGAAGGTGAAGAAAGTCGGCCCGCTGGGGGCTTTTTTGCGCCCCGTCGGCTGGGGTGTCGCGTTTTTGTTATGCGCCTACGGCCTGGTGTCGCTCGGCAGCACGTTCTGGCGCTCTTACCAGCGCCACCAGGACTACAGCGTTGCCGCGCATGAAGACCGTTCCATATTCGATATATTTTTCCAGTCGTCCTTGCCCGTGGACGCCGTCGATCTGGTGGTCAGGGAGGTGGACGGGACGTTGCGCCGGGTGGTTGCGAGCGGGGCGGAAACGGACGCTTTCGTCAACGCCACGATCCTGATGCTGGAGGGTGAACGCGACCGGATCAAGGAACAGGCGCGGGCCGATATCGACCGGCTGTTCGAATTCGCCTTTGTCGATCGCCAACAGGCCGTCGAACGCTACGCGGATTGGTTTTTCGAGTGGAAACGCTCCTATGTCGTCCTCAAGGAGACGCTGTCGTCCGCGGCGGCGCGGTTCGCCCAAACGGGTGAATATGAGTCGCTGAACGAGGCGGTCGAGCGCGACCTGAAGGACTATTTCATGCGGCATTATCGCGAGCAGGTCCTCAAGCCGGAAGTCCGCGACCGGATTATCACCGGTGAACTCGAGACCGCTGTGCGGCGCGCTCATGAAAGCTATCGCCGGGTGATCGCCAATGGCGACATGCGGCTGCAACTGTTTCTGGCCCAAAATACGCGGCATATGGAAAAGCTTCCCGCCGACGAAAAACTTACCAAGGTGACGCTCGACTGGGATGCGCAGAAATGGAAAGCGCCGCTGTACCTGATGGAGGACAAGGCTTTCGACGGTATCGCCGGCATGGGCTATGCGGCGGCCGGCGGCACCGTGGGAGCGCTGGCGCTGGGACCCGTCATGAACCGGATCATGGCGCGGTCATTCGGCCTGCTTTCGCGCCGCTTCGTGACCGCCTTCGGCGCGCGGCTGGCGCTGGCGCAGCAGGGCGCGGCGGCGGGCACGCTGGTGGAGCCTGGCGGTGGCACGGTGATTGGGGCTATTACCGGAATATTGATCGGGACGGCGGCGGACTATTTCATCAACGAGGCGGACAAGCATTTCAACCGGGACAAATTCATCGCCGCCAATCAGGAAGCGCTCGACGCTACGATCGACACATGGAGATCTAATCTGAAGTCCAATGTGGATGCGGCGATCGACCGCTGGTTCGACGATGCGCGGGCCAGTGCCGTGCTGGCGGCAAAATAGCGCGTCTTTTCTGCTATTCGCTGGCGCGACTCTGCTATTAGTTTTGAAGTCTCCAAGCCATGCCGTAACTGGCGGACGGCGCCGCCTGGTGCGAGCCCCAGCGAGTAGAGGAGCGCCATGGAGTCGACCCTTTCCGAACTGACCCACATCGCCGTCGTGGCTCTTGTCGCCGTCGGTCTTGGGCTCGTTCTCGTTCGCCTCCGCCAACCGCCTATCGTCGGCTATATCCTTGCCGGCATTGTCCTCGGGCCGACAGCGCTCGGTTTCGTCAGTCAGACTGAGTCCATCAACCTGCTTGCTGAAATCGGCGTGCTTCTGCTGTTGTTCCTGATCGGCATGGAACTCTCGCTGCGCGCCTTCATGATGGTATTGCGGCCCGCACTGCTGACAGCGGCGCTGCAGATAATTGCTTCGCTCGCCTTGACTTTCGCATTCGGCTATTTCGCCGGGTGGACGGTGCAGGCTTCTATCCTGCTTGGCTTCGCGGTCGCGATTTCGAGCACGGCGCTGGTCATCAAGATGCTGGAGGATATCGACGAATTGCGCACCGATCTGGGGCGGATCACTGTCGGTGTGCTGATCGCGCAGGACCTCGCCATCGTTCCCATTCTTCTGCTGTCGGAGTCGTTGGGCAGCGGCGGCGTTCTCGATCGGTGGATGGTGATCAAGATCGTTCTGGCCATCGCCGGCCTGTTCGCGCTGATCTGGGTGCTGGGCCGGCCCGGCAAGGTCGTTATTCCTTTTTCCAGCAGGATTGCCGGCAAGCCCGATCTGTTGACCCTCGCCATGCTTGCCATATGCCTTGCGGGCGCGTCGATGAGCGGTCTGTTCGGATTGTCGCCCGTCTATGGCGCCTTCATTGCCGGTCTCATCGTCGGTCAATCCAACTTGAGAGCCGAGGCGATCCCCGCCACGCACCCGGTGCAGAGCTTGCTGATCGTCGTTTTTTTCCTCTCGATCGGTTTGCTGATCGATCTGAATTTCATCGCCGAGAACTGGGCTTTGCTGTTGGCTTTCGTCGGTGGGATTATCATTCTGAAATCGGTGCTCAATGTCGCGATATTGCGTTTCGTCGGCGAGCCCTGGGAGACGGCTTTCCCGGCCGGCATCATCATGTCGCAGATCGGCGAATTCTCCTTCGTGACGGCGGCGGTGGGTCTCAGGACAAGCGTCATCGATTATTCCGCCTATCAGACGGTCATCGCGGTGATTGCCGTGTCGCTTCTGATCAGCCCCTTCTGGCTGATTACGGTGCGCCGGTTCCACGACGTCGCGGAGAAGGGTGTTGCCAATTTCCGCCTGGCGCTGGGCGAGGTTTACGAGGATGAACTGGCCGAACTCGAGAAGGGCGCGGCCGGCGTGAAACGGGCGTCGCGCGTGGCGCGGCGCTGGGCGCGCGCGGCCAGGAAAACCGCGATCCGCAAACGCGAGGCCTTCACGGGCGGCGGCGAGAAGACCGGTGCTGAAGCGGCGCCGGAGCCGCACCCTGCCGCGCAGGCCATGGCGGGCGACGATGAGGCTCCTATGCAGTCCGATAGCGGTGAGGCGACCGAGACCGGGGATGCGGCTGAATCGCCGGAGGAAGCGTCGCAAACCGGGCGCGAGCCGGCCCCTGAATCGCGGGCGAATGGCAGCGCCGGCCAGACCGGTTCGCGCAATGTCTGACCGCTGCCGCACCTTGATCGATATCAAGGCTTGATTTGCGCGCTGTGCCACTGTGTGGCCCATGAGAGATGTCCTGGCCAAATATGCCGCGACCGAAGTGCCGCGTTACACAAGCTATCCGACCGCCGCCCAGTTCCATGACCGTATTACCGAGGCGGACTACAGACGCTGGCTGTCGGGCATCGGCAGAGACGACGCTCTCTCGCTCTATATCCATGTCCCCTTCTGCCAGCAATTGTGCTGGTATTGCGGCTGCCACACCACGATCGTGCACGAGTATGGGCGGATTGCGGCTTACGTGAAGGCGCTTCGCGAGGAAATCGGTATTCTGGCGGAGGCCGTGCCGGTGCATGGCGAGGTGGCGCATATTCATTTTGGCGGCGGCACGCCGACATTGCTCGCGGGCGATGATCTGACCGGCCTTCTCGAAGCGCTGAAGTCTCGCTTCGGGTTCCGCGACGACATCGAGATCGCCATTGAAGCCGATCCGCGTACGGTTAGCGAAGAGGTTGCGGCGTGCATGGGGCGGGCCGGTGTTACCCGTGCGAGCTTGGGCGTTCAAGACTTCTCGCCGGCCGTCCAGGAACGCATCAATCGCGTCCAGCCTGTATGCACCGTCGCCAAGGCCTGCGAATGGCTGCGCGCGGCCGGCATAGATGCGATCAATTTCGATCTTATGTACGGGCTGCCGGGGCAGACGGCTGAGAATGTCGCCGGAACGGCTGCGCTGGCCGCTTCGCTGCGCCCGAACCGGATCGCGGTATTCGGTTATGCCCATGTGCCGTGGTTCAAGAAGCATCAGCAGGTGTTCGAGACCGGGAGTTTGCCCGATACCGCCGAGCGTCTCACACAGGCCGGGGTTATCGCGGACACGCTGAAGCAGCATGGCTACCGCGAGATCGGATTCGATCACTATGCCTGTCCAGGCGACTCGCTTGCCACCGCTGCGCAAACCGGGGCGCTGCGCCGCAATTTCCAGGGATATACCGACGATCCGGCGCCCGTGCTGCTCGGTCTGGGAGCCTCCTCGATCGGCGCGCTGGAGGAGGGCTATGTCCAGAATGCGGTCCGCATCGACGACTATACCGATACCGTCGGAAAGGGCCGGCTTCCCATTGTCAAAGGCGTTGCGGTTACCGGCGAGGACAGGTTGCGGCGCACTGCAATCGAGAAGCTTTTGTGCGATCTGAAGCTCGACGCGGAAGCGCTTTGCGCGGGCACCGGGTTTAAGCCGGACCACCTTGACGGCGCCTTGCGCGCGTTGCGCCAGCCGGCCGCGGACGGGCTCGTTGAACTGAACGGCCGCTCGATCGCGGTCACGCCGGAGGGGCGGCGCTTCCTGCGCAATATCGCGGTCTGCTTCGATGCCTATTGGTCACCGCACGAAGCGCGGCACAGCAAGGCTGTCTGAACCCTCTCAAGCCGTTTCGGCCTGCAGCCGCGCCACCGGTGCTTCGCGGATCGGCCAGTGGAACAGGGCAGCGACAATGCCGAGCGCGACCGACAGCCACCACATGATCTCGTAGGACTGATACAGGTCGTAGAAGTAGCCGCCCAGCCATGCGCCCAGGAAACTGCCGATCTGGTGCGAGAAGAAAACAAAGCCGAATAGCATGGACATCCAGCGCGGCCCGAACAGGGTGGCGACCAGACCGCTGGTCAACGGAACGGTGCCCAGCCAAAGCAGCCCGAGGGCGAAAGACAGCGCCAGGACGCTGAACTCGGTCAGCGGCAAATAAAGAAAGCCGACGAAGACCGCGCTGCGGCCCAGATACAGCCAGGTCAGCGCGATGCGCTGTTCCATGATCCGGCCTGCCAGCCCGCACAGATAGGAGCCGATGACATTGGCGAGTCCGATCAGCGCCAGCGCCCAGGTTGCGACCCAGGGCTCGAAATTCCTGTCGGCGAGGAAGGCAGGAAGATGGGTGGCGACGAAGACCACCTGGAATCCGCAGATCAGGAATCCGGCCGTAAGCAGTAGAAATCCTTTGTGAACCATCGCTTCGTGGAAGGCCTCGCGAAGGGTTTGCTCCGCACCCGCTGATTGCGGCCGGTGCTTGCCGGCGACGCCCCAGGCAAGCGGCGCGATAAACGCCGCCGCGAGCGCGAGGGCATACAAGCTGCCGACCCAGCCCATGGACCCGATGATGACATGCGCGAAAGGCAAAGCTGCGAATTGGCCGAAGGAACCGGTCGCACTCGTGATACCAAGCGCCACGGACCGCCTCTCCGGCGTGGCCGCGCGGCCCACCGCGCCAAGCACGGTGGTGAAGCCGGTGCCGGAGATACCGAGCCCGAGCAGCAAACCGCTGACGACAAGTTCACCCTCGCCGCCGGCGTTGGCCATCACAATGAGGCCGAGCGCATAGACCACCGCACCGCAGATCACGACACGGCCCGCGCCATATTTGTCGGCGATTGCCCCGGCGAAGGGCGCGGTGAAGCCCCACAACAGATTCTGCAGGCCCATGGCCAGCGCGAAGGTTTCACGTCCCAGACCCAGTTCGCGGCTGATCGGATCGAGATATAGTCCGAAAGTCTGGCGAATGCCCATGCCAACGGCGATCGCGGCGCCGGCGGCGAGAATGACGATCCACAAAGGTTTTGGCGCAAAAAATTCAGACCGGCGCATCGGGCTTCCTTCTGAGGGTGGCAGGGGCGGCGGACAGGATAGCGGCCGGTTTCGCCAATGCACGTCATTTCTGCGTGTGCCCCCCGGAGGCCTGGTGAAGGAAATTAAGGAGACCGGTGAAAATGTCCCGTTGCGCCTTGCCTTCGCCGACTGCGAAAGTGATAGTATTCAACAAGGCCCGTTGTGTGGTTTTGAGTTGAGGAACTGAAGCAATGGAAAAGCCGGACGACAAGACGCGCGAAGCCGCCGCCAGCGATTCGTTGCGCGACGCTGTTAGCCAGGCCCGGCTCGAGGAAGCACAGGGAATTGAAACCGAGCTGGATCAGCGCAGCACGGAAATGGCCCGGCTCGAGATCCTGCAGGCCAGCCTGAAGAGCGTTTTCGACGACATACCGGCGGGTGAGGACAGATTTGAGCTGGCGCTCGTCCCGAGCACGCCGGCGCGGCTGTGGGTCGACATGTTCGCTTATGTGGAGATCGACGCCGATGGCGAGCTGTACCGTTTCGTTCGCAATGAACGCAGCGGGCGCAAGGTGCTTGTCGAATCGCGCGATGTCGGCGTGATGCGGGGCCGGATCACCGAATATGTCGCGCACCAGATCGTCGTCCGCGAACGTGAAATGTCCGGTCTTGCCGATATGCCGCCCTTGACCCGGCGGCGGCCCCGGCGTCTTCGCGTCGGCCTTGTCCTGTCGGCTTTCATTGTCGGCATCCTGACAGGCGCCGCCGGCCTGTTCGCGATCGGCTGGTTGATCACGCAATAAGCGGAACCTGCTCCAGTTCCACGATGCCCCCCAGTTCCACGATGCCCCCCTCCGGGGCGGCAAGGCCGCGTCCCGTCATGACACATTTCCAGCCCTGCCCGGACCGGGAAATCCGGAACAGATTATAGCGCGCCAGCGATTTGCGGGAGGCACGCGCGGCCGATGCGGAGGGGACTCCGACGATCGGCACCGGTCCGCTCACGCTGTTCACCCGGTCCACCGCCTGATCGTGATTGTGGCCGTAGAGCACGAGTTCCGCGCCTTCCGATGCAAGAATCGAAAGGAGCTGTTCGGCATTCTGCAGGCCCCGGTGGCGGCCGGTCAGGCCGTGCATCGGCGGATGGTGGATCAGGACAACCCGGAACAGG
Source organism: Hyphomicrobiales bacterium (assembly GCA_021775575.1). Taxonomy (GTDB): domain Bacteria; phylum Pseudomonadota; class Alphaproteobacteria; order Rhizobiales; family Methyloligellaceae; genus JAJFHO01. Next base: position 116 of record JAJFHO010000151.1, on the reverse strand, counting down.
GCCCGCCGGCGCAGGCCGTGAAGGAGGCCTGGCAGGGCCTCGAGCTGGATATGATCGAGGCGTCCCGCCGCCATGAAGGGCAGGGTCGGGACCGCCGTCGAAAGTCCGATCATCGC
>JAJFHO010000016.1 GCA_021775575.1 Hyphomicrobiales bacterium | reverse complement strand
CATGCGGGAAACCCTAGGGTTTCCCGCATGCCCGACGAGGCCGAAACGGGCGGATGCCGCGCGCCACGGCGCTCCAACCGCGCCGCACCCTGCCTGAAGGGGCGGGAGTTGTCTCAAAAAGGGACAAAAAAACCCGACCGCGCTACATAGCGGCCGGGTTTCACTATCTTTTGCGTTTACTGCCGCGTGCAGGATCAAATGATCGAATGCACCGGGCATAGCGGAAACGCGAGGGTAACGCCTGCGCCTATTTAAGCGCGATGGCCCCGCCGCCGATTTTCCAGCCAATACCAACGCCGATGATCCAGGGATCGATATCGACATCGGCGCGAACGATGGCTCCCGCGGTCGTCTGCACTGTTGCGTCGGTATCGAGCCACAATTTCTTGACGTCAATATTGAGGTACATGTTGTCGCGGATATGAATGTCCGCGCCGGCCTGAAGCGCCACGCCAAATCCATTATCCAGGTCCAGATCGGAGACTGTCAGACCTGCATTTGGAAGGAATGCGCCGGAATCGTCCTCATTGAAAAAGACCGTGTAATTGAGGCCGGCCCCGACATAGGGCTTGACGCGTCCGCCCGGATTAAAATGATATTGGGCGAGCAGCGTTGGCGGCAGCAACCACGTATCCCCCAAATCGCCCTGCAAGGTCCCGCCACCCGCTATATCGTGCGGGGTTACGGCAAGGATAAGCTCGACCGCGATGTGCGACGTAAAGAAATAGCTGATATCCAGTTCCGGAACGATTGAATTGTCGACGCTGATATTCGCAACCAAAGGTGCCCCGTTGGCGGTGATATTGCTGGAATCCTCGTCTGGAATGACACCGAGACCGCGCAACCGCACGAACCATCCCGGTCCCCATTCTTGCGCCGGCGGGGATGCTCCCATCCACTTGTCACCCGCAGTGGCCGGTGTGTGGATTGTTGCCATAAGCCCCAAAGTCAACAGAATTGCCGACAAAAGTTTCCAAAAATTCTTTCTCATTAGTTCCCCCGTATTAAAATCAAGTCACAATTTTGTGAACCCAAACTGCGAGAGAACACACCGAATGCAGCAGTTTTCGATTTGACATAGATCAAATCATGGCCGAATTATCGCAGTAGTTGCAAATATGCAACAGTGCCCGCGCCCCTGTCAGGATGGTTTTGCGTCCGTATACAGATTCTCACATTCGTGGTGCGGCCAAAAGCCGTATCCGCGCGGAGCCTGGGGCAATCGCCGGCGTCTAACGCACGGTCCGCGCTTCAACCATTAAAAGTCGGAAGCGATTCCATTCTTTTCCCAGTCTCCATAGCGAACCGGATCAGGGCCGCGGCGTCCCCCGGCCTCACCGGGCGCATCCTTTTCGCCGCTGGCCCGCGCCTTGCGCCTGTCCTCGGCCTCGGCGAGTGCGCGGCGCGCCGCCGGAGCCAGCCCGGCGCGCTTGCCCGGCGCTTTCCCATCGCGTTCGCCGGTCGCGCCGCGATCCGCCTTCTTGCTGGAGCGTTCCGTCATGCCAGTCTCCGAATATGCCGTGTCCGGTCCGTGGTCTTGCAGACCGTCCGGCCAGACCCCATCATAAAGCAGATAGCGCGGATCATGGAATCCGCACCAGCCTGGCGGCGCATGTGACGATACTGGCGCCGCACCGGCTGGAGAAATATATGACCCGCAAGGATCGATATGAATTATTTTCGCACCGCGATTTTGCTCGCCGCAATGACGGGACTGTTCATGGCTGTCGGAGCCATGATCGGCGGTCAGTCCGGCATGGTCGTCGCTTTCGGGGTAGCTGTGGCCATAAACGCCTTCAGCTACTGGAATTCGGACAAGCTTGTTTTGCGCATGCATGGCGCTCGCGAGGTCGACGCGGGCTCGGCGCCGGACTATTACGAAACCGTCCGGCAGCTGGCGGCCAATGCCGACTTGCCGATGCCGCGCGTCTACATCATGGAGAATGACCAGCCGAACGCCTTTGCCACCGGCCGCAACCCGGAACATGCCGCCGTCGCCGCCACCACCGGCCTCCTGCAAAGTCTCAGCCGGGAGGAAGTCGCCGGCGTCATGGCGCATGAACTGGCGCATATAAAGAACCGGGATACGCTGACCATGACCATCACCGCCACATTGGCGGGCGCGATTTCCATGCTCGCCAATTTTGGCCTGTTTTTCGGTGGCGGGCGTGGCAACAACAATCCGCTGGGGATCGTCGGCACCTTGCTTGTGATGTTTCTTGCGCCCCTGGCCGCCGGCCTGGTGCAAATGGCGATCAGCCGCTCGCGCGAATATCAGGCCGACAAGATCGGCGCTGAAATCTGCCGCCAGCCGCGCTGGCTGGCCTCCGCCCTTGCCAAGATCGCCGGCGCGGCGGCGCATACGCCGAACAACGCCGCGGAGCGCAACCCGGCCACCGCGCATATGTTTATTATCAACCCGCTTTCGGGAGAACGGATGGACAGTCTTTTTTCAACCCACCCGAATACGCAGAACCGCATCGCGCGACTTGAGGACATGGCGCGCGGATGGGATCTGCCCGGCACGCCACCCGCCGCCGCGGGGCCATGGTCGCCGGCCGCGTCCCAGCGCACTGCGCGCGGTCCATGGGGATGAAGGCGCTGTTCCCGGGCCAGCGTGGGCGTTATAATGCGTGGGGGATTGTCCACTGAGCGATAAGCAGGATCGCGCCACGCGCCTTGCCAGAGAGAACCGCGTCGGGCTGCCGGCGCGCCGCGCCGCAACTCAGCTTGTAGAAGCCGTGCTTGAGCGCGCGCGCCCGCTCGACATTGTCTTCGCCGAGCAGGCAGGGTCGGGACTTCTGTCGAATTTGGCCCAGCGCGACCGGGCGCTCGCACGCGCAATAGCAGCAACGACGCTACGCCGCCAGGGCCAGATCGACGCGGTATTCAACACATTTCTGGAGCGTCCTCTAAAGGGCAGGGCCGGGCCGCTGCTGGCCATCGCGCGCACCGCGCTTGCGGAGATCCTGTTCATGGATGCCCCTGACCACGCGGTCGTCAATCTGGCTGTTCACCAGGTTCGCGACGACCGGCGGCTGCAACGTTTCGCCGGTTTGCTGAACGCCGTGCTGCGGCGCGCCAGCGAGCAGGGGTCCGAGTTAATCGCCGGTCAGGACGCGGCGCGGCTTAACACCCCCGCCTGGCTTTGGGACAGCTGGTCGGATGCGCATGGCGAGGAGACCGCGCGGTGCATCGCAGAGGCCGGTCTCGGCGAGGCGCCGCTCGACTTGACGGTGAAGTCGGACGCTCCGGGCTGGGCACGGCGGCTTGGCGGCGCGGCAGTCACTCCGGCCAGCGTGCGCATCCGGCATCATGGCCGCATCGAGGCGCTTGAAGGCTTCGACGAAGGGCACTGGTGGGTGCAGGACGCCGCCGCTGCGCTGCCGGCGCGCCTTATGGGGGACGTCACCGGCAAGAGGGTCGCCGATCTGTGCGCCGCGCCCGGCGGCAAGACGGCACAGCTTGCCCAGGCGGGAGCGGAAGTAACCGCGCTCGATATTTCGGGCCCGCGGCTTCGCCGCTTGAAGGACAATCTGGCGCGCCTGCAATTGCGTGCGACTGTGATCGAGACCAATGCGCTTGATTTCCAGCCCGATGATCTGTTCGACGCGGTGCTTCTGGATGCACCCTGTTCGGCGACCGGCACGATCCGCCGCCACCCCGACATTCCGCGGCTGAAGAGCCCCACCGACGTGGAACGCCTGGCCGACCTCCAGCGCCGTCTTCTTGAAAAGGCCGCGCGGCTGCTGCGCCCCGGCGGCACCCTGCTTTATTGCACCTGCTCGCTGCAGGCCGACGAAGGGGAACGCCAGATCGAAGAATTTGTCGCGGGCGGTCATCGGGTGCAGATCGACCCGGTTCACCCAGCCGAGGCGGCCGGTCTCTCTCACACCGTCACCGCGGAAGGATTTCTCAGAACATGGCCGTTCGCCATACCGGGCATGGAGGATGCCGCACCCGCGGACGGATTTTTCCTTGCCCGCCTCATTGCCGGAGGCTCACAAACACAGGCGCGGCGGCTGTCGTGAATGATTCTTCGCGGCGCAATTGTTGAAAGACACTTGATCCCGAGCGCCGGGCCTCCGACACTGTGGGTTGGCCGGCGGCGGGCATGGCGGCGCGGAGGCCGGGTTGCGAGGCACCAGTCGAGTCTTTGTGAAACATGATTGACACGGCAATGATGCGTGGACGCATGGCGTCTGCTGGACGAAGCGCTTTACGCCATCTGTGGCGCGCGCCCTTCCAGGGCATGCGCCACAACAGGCTGGTGGTCGAGCAACTGCTGCTCTCTCCGCGCGATCTGCGTACCGCCGACCCCAGCTTCGCCACCGAAATCTATCATGATCATTTCGGGCTCGCGGGATCGGTCGCGATGACCGGATCGCAGTCGCCCTTCGAGGTTCTGCCGCCCAGCCCCGACTGGGAACGCGAACTGCACGGCTTCGGCTGGCTGCGCCACCTCAGCGCCGCCGGTGACGAGATATCGCGCGAGCATGCGCGCGCGCTGGTCGGCGACTGGCTGAAACTGAATGAAAGGCCGGGCGGGAAGATGTGGCAGCCCGAACTTGTCGGGCGGCGAATCATATCCTGGCTGTCGCATTCCCGGATATTTCTGGAAGGCGCCGAGCAGCATTTCTACGAAAATGTCATGGGCAGCCTGACGCGGCAAATCCGCTACCTGCACACCCACCATCACGACGCCGACCCCGGCCTGGCGCGCCTGACGGCGCTGGCGGCGCTGGTATTCGCGCAATTGTGCACCGAGGAGTCCTTCAGCGAAACTTCGGCGTCGGTCCGCAATTTCACCGAGGAGCTGGACCGCCAGATCATGCCCGACGGGGGCCATATCAGCCGAAACCCGGTGATCCTGATCGAGATCCTGCTCGATCTGTTGCCGTTGAGGCAGTGCTTCATCGCCCGGGACCATCCGCCGCCCGCAGCCATTATTGCGGCGATCGACCGGATCATGCCGATGATCCGTTTTTTCCGCCTGGGCGACGGCGCCCTGGCCCGCGTCAACGGCGCCGGCGCGACACCGACGGACAATCTCGCCGCCGTGGTCGCCCATGACGACGCAAAGGGAGAGCCGCTGACGCTGGCCGAACAAAGCGGCTACTGCCGGCTGGCGCGCGGCAAGACGATTGCAATCGCCGACTGCGGCCGGCCACCCCCCGCCGCGCTCAGCCGCCGCGCCCATGCCGGGTGCCTCGGATTTGAGATGAGCGCGGGCGCCTGTTCCATCATCGTCAACTGTGGCGCGCCCTCGCGCGGCAACGCCGACTGGCGCCAGGCGGTGCGGGCGACGGCGGCTCATTCGACATTGGTCATGAGCGACACCTCGTCCTCGCAGATGCGCTCCATTGGCACCGGGGCATCGGCTCCGGGCGAGTTTGAGCTTGCCGGACCGGCCAATGTTCCCGCCAGGCTCGAAAACACCGACGGCGCTCTGGTGCTTCGAGCCTCTCACGACGGCTACAACAGCCGGTTTGGCGTTACCCATACAAGGCGTCTCAACCTGTCGACGACCGGTGATATGCTGTCCGGCGAGGACATGCTGATAGCGCCGCACGGCCTGAAGGGCGGCGCGCGCGCGAGTTTCGGGGCATTCGCCATTCGCTTTCATCTCCACCCGTCGATAGAGGTCGAGCTTTCCGAAGACCACCGGACCGCCTATTTGCAGCTGCCCAGCCAGGAGCAATGGCGCTTCACCTCCGCGTCCAACGCGCTGTCTCTGGAGGAGAGCGTCTATCTCGCGGACAATAGGGGACCGCGGCGCACGATGCAGATTGTCATCCACGGCCAGCTCGGCAAGGCGCCCGAGGGCAAGACCAGCTGGATATTGGAGCGTGGCGGCGGCGCGAGCGCGGCGGCGTTTCAGGACATTGGCGAACCGGCCGACGGGTGACGGTGGCCCCTCGCCCGGACGCGAATTCGGCCAGGGCCGATTTGTCCTGTTTTGCGCCAGGAAGAAACGTGCTAACCCGCACGTCCATCCAGAAATCCTCGACCGGTTCCATGAGCGAAAATAAATCCAAAATCGAACGCGCGCTGATTTCGGTATCCGACAAGACCGGGGTGGCCGAATTCGCACGCGACCTCGCCGCCAGAGGCGTCGCGCTGATCTCCACCGGCGGCACAGCCGCGCTGCTGCGCGGGGAAGGCCTTGATGTGAGCGACGTTTCCGACGTCACCGGCTTTCCGGAGATGATGGACGGCCGGATCAAGACACTGCATCCGAAAATTCACGGCGGCCTGCTCGCGGTCCGCGACGATGCCGGCCATACCGCCGCGCAGCAAGAGCATGATATTGCGGGCATCGATCTGCTCGTGGTCAATCTGTATCCTTTCGAGGAGACGGTGGCCGGCGGCGCGGATTTCGGCGACTGCGTCGAGAATATCGATATCGGCGGGCCGGCGATGATCCGCGCGGCGGCCAAGAATCATGCCTTCGTCACGGTCGTCGTCGACCCGGAGGATTATGCAAAGCTGCTCGGCGACATGGATCAGCATGATGGTGCGACCTGCGCCAAATTCCGCAGGAAACTGGCCGCCAAGGCCTATGCGCGTACCGCCGCTTATGACGCGGCGATCGGAAACTGGTTCGCAGGACAGATGGAGATCACCGCGCCCGCTTACCGCGCCTTCGGTGGAAAACTGGCGCAAACGCTGCGTTACGGAGAAAACCCGCATCAATGGGCCGCCTTCTACACCGGCCCCGAAGGTCGCCCCGGCGTGGCCACGGCTGAACAATTGCAGGGCAAGGAGCTCAGCTACAACAATCTCAACGACACCGATGCGGCTTATGAGGCTGTCGCCGAGTTCGACCCGGCGGAGGGGGCCGCGGTGGCGATCATCAAGCATGCCAATCCGTGCGGCGTCGCATCTGGCCAATCGCAAGTCGAGGCCTATCGCGCGGCCCTCAAATGCGATCCGGTGAGCGCCTTCGGCGGCATCATCGCGCTAAACCGGGAGCTGGACGCGGAGACGGCGGAAGAGATCGGCAAGATCTTCACCGAGGTGATTATCGCGCCCGGCGCAAGCGACGAGGCACGGGCCATTCTTGCCAAGAAGAAAAATCTGCGCGTGCTGCTCGCCGGCGGACTGCCGGACCCGGGCGCCGAGGGCGTCACGATGAAGATGCTGGCCGGCGGGTTTCTCGTGCAGGCGCGCGACAGCGGCTGCGTCGGCAGCCTCGATCTCAGGGTGGTGACCAAACGCCAGCCGACCGACAGGGAAATGGCGGATATGAAATTCGCCTTCACGGTCTGCAAACATGTGAAGTCCAACGCCATCATATACGTAAAGGACTGCGCCACGGTCGGTATCGGCGCGGGGCAGATGAGCCGGGTCGATTCGGCCCGCATAGCGGCGTGGAAGTCGGCCGAGGCGGCGCGCGAGGCCGGCGAAGCCGAACCGCTGACCAAAGGGTCCGTCGTTGCATCGGACGCCTTTTTCCCCTTTGCCGACGGTCTGCTTACCGCCGCCGAGGCGGGCGCGACAGCGGTCATCCAGCCCGGCGGATCAATGCGCGACGACGAGGTGATCGCGGCCGCCGACAAGGCCGGTCTGGCAATGGTGTTTACGGGTATGCGCCATTTCCGGCACTGAAGCCGGGATTCAGGTCGTTTCCGTCACGCGCGGCACGCTCGCCATGATCGCAAAGCCGCCGGCCAGGAACACCAAAATCACCGCAACACCGGCGCGCTGGCTTTGCGAAAATACGGTCACCAGCCCGACCAGCAGCGGGGCGGCGAAGGCCGTGATCTTTCCCGAAAAAGCGTAAAGCCCGAAAAATTCGGTCATCATGTGCCGGGGTGCCGCACGCGCCAGATAGGTGCGGCTCGCGGACTGCAGCGGACCCGCCAGCACGCCGACGACAATGGCAAAGGCGAGATAGACCTGCTCGGCGGCGGTCGTGAAAGGCGCGCCGCCCGGCAGGGTCGCGGGGACATCCACGATAAACAGGACGCTGTCGCGCTCGACCGAAACGATACCAAGCGCGGCGGCCATGAGACCGCCCAGCGCGGCCAGAATGACCGTGCGCGACCCGAGCGCATCGTCGAGCCACCCCCCGGCGAGAGCGCCGGCAGCGGCGGCGACGGTCAGCATGATCCCGAAAATACCGAGCTGCGTCGTCCCCCAGCCGAAAATCGAGGCGGCATAGAGCCCGCCAAAGGCGAAGATCGCTCCCAATCCGTCGACATAGAGCATGCGCGCCAGCAGGAAGCGGATGATGGCGCGGTAGCGGCGCAAATGGCGCAGGGTCTCGCGTAACTGGACCAGTCCTTGCCTGACGGGCGATGGCGAGCTGCCGCGCGGCGGCTCTCCGCTCAGCGTGAACATAAAAAGCGGGAGGATGAAGACAGCATACCAAAGCGCGGAGAAGGGGCCGATCGCGCGCTCTCCTTCATAGGCGAAGGGATCGAGCGGCAGAGGCGATTTCAGCCCCAGCATGGTACGGCCGGTTTCCGGGTCGGCCACCATAAATCCCGCCGCGATCACGAGGCTGACGATCCCCCCGGCATAGCCGACGGCCCAACCGGCCCCGCTCAACCGGCCGAGCCGGTTGGCCGGCATGAGTTCCGGCATCACCGCGTTTGTAAAAATAGTGGCGAACTCGACCGAGACCACCGCGAGGATGAAACAGGCGGCGACAGCCGGGACCCGGCCGGGCGTCCCGGGAACGGCCAGCCAAAGGCCGCACAGTCCCGCTACCGCCCCGAGCGAGAACAGCGCGATCCATGCCCTGCGTCTGCCCGATGCATCCGCGATCGCGCCAAGCAGGGGACCGGCCACCGCAACGGCCAGCCCCGCGCCCGCCGTCAGATAGCCCCACAAGGCCTGTCCCCAGACGGGATCGCCGATAAACTGGTTCACAAAATAAGGAGCGAACAGGAAGGTCAGAACCAATGTATAGGCCGGTTGCGCCGCCCAGTCGAACAGCAGCCAGCCGGCAATGGCGGCGACGCCAGCGGGCCGGGACGGCCCGTAATCGCCGGTTTTCCGCGCCATCTACTTGTCAGCTATACAGATCGCCGAGGTGACCCACGGCAACCATGAATTTCGACAATGAGAAATCGCCGTCGAGGATTTCTTCCAGCGCCCGCCGCGTCCGCTCGACGCGATCCTGGTTGGCCTCCCGCCAGTCGGCAAAACTCTTGCCCTTGCGCATGATATCCTGAACGATATTGCGCTGTGCGGTAGTCAGCGCGCCGATTGTCGAGTTTATCGCAAGCCTGTCGAAATAGTCGCTGACGAGCAGTTTCTCGGCATATTCCTTAAGCGTTGGAAGCCGGAAATAGTCGGCCGCCTCACCGTAAATTTCGGCAACATCGAGGACCGCGGAGCGCGTCTGCTGCGCGATCAGGATCATCTCCGGCGCGTCCGCCAAAATGCGCAGCCCCGCCACGGACTGGGCGATCGCCTTGGGCACCGACCCTTCTTCCAACGCCCGGCTGTCCTCGCCGTATCGCCGGCGCTGATCCTCGCTCATAAGCTCGCCGAGCGCGTCGCGGAGGGTCTCGATACCCTTGGAATACTGGTCGGTGACCGCGGACAGGCCTTTCCGGTAGGGCGTGTTGCGCAGGAACCAGGCCGTCTGCTGACGCAGCAATGCCCGCAGACGCAAATATAAGTCGAGTTGCAGGGCGCCGAAGATCTTGTTGTCGAGTTTGTCCACTTCTCCAAACATCGCCTCCATGTCGAAGACCGCCAAAGCGGCGGTGAAGGCGAGCGCAATATCGTCCGCGCTATGACCGGTCTCTTCCTTGAGCCGGACAAACATGGTCGACCCGCCCCGGTTGATGACCGAATTCGCCAGCCGCGTCGCAATAATCTCCCGGCGCAGACGGTGCGATTCTATCTCGTCGGGAAAACGCATTTGCAGCGTCTTGGGAAAATAGGCGAACAGCTCTTTGGCGAAGAAAGGGTCGTCGGGAACGTTCGACGCGATAAGCGCATCATACAGATCGATCTTGGCATAGCCGAGCAGTACCGCCAGCTCGGGCCGCATCAGCCCTTCGCCCGACGCGCGGCGCTCTTCGAGCTCGCCGTCATCGGGCAGAAACTCGATAGCACGATCAAGCAGGCCGCTCCGCTCCAGCGAGCGTATCAGCCGGGCCAGGAAGCCGAGACCGCTGACGCCATTGCGCTCCCCGAGACTGATCGCGAGGGTTTGCAGATAATTGTTCACAAGGCAGGCGTGGGCGACTTCCTCGGTCATCTCCACCAGAATTCTGTTGCGCGCGGGGATATCGATCTTGCCGGCGCTCACCGCGCTGCCCAGCGCGATCTTGATATTGACCTCCAGATCGGAGGAGTTGACGCCGGCGGAATTGTCTATCGCGTCGGAATTGACCCGGCCGCCGCGTTTGGCGAATTCTATCCGCGCCTCTTGGGTCATACCGAGATTGGCGCCCTCGCCGACGACCGTGACATTCAACTCGCCGGCCGTGATCCGGATACCGTCATTGGCCCTGTCGCCGATCTGCTCGGTGGGCTCATTCTCGGCCGCAACATAGGTGCCGATCCCGCCGAACCATAGCAGGTCGGATTGGGTTTTCAGGATCGCGCGGATCAGTTCATTGGGGGCCAGCGCCGCCCCTTCGACACCGAGCATGGCCCGGATCTGGTCCGACAGCCGGATCGATTTGGCGGTCCGGCTGAAAACGCCGCCGCCGGCCGAGATCAGTCCCTTGTTGTAGTCCTGCCAGCTCGACCGCGGCAAGCCGAACATCCGTTTGCGCTCTTTCCAGCTCGCCGCGGGATCGGGATCGGGATCGATGAAAATATCGCGGTGATCGAAAGCCGCCATCAGTTTGGTGTGCTTCGACAACAGCATGCCGTTGCCAAACACATCACCGGACATATCGCCGACGCCGATGGCGCGGAACGGCGTCTTCTGGATATTCCAGTCCATTTCCCGGAAATGCCGTTTGACGGCCTCCCATCCGCCACGCGCGGTAATACCCATTTTCTTGTGGTCGTAGCCGGCCGACCCGCCGCTGGCGAACGCGTCGCCGAGCCAAAATCCGCGGCCGACGGAGATTTCGTTGGCAAAATCGGAGAATGTCGCGGTTCCCTTGTCCGCGGCAACGACCAGATAAGGATCATCGCCATCATGCCGGATCACCTGCGAGGGGGGCACAAGCTTGCCATCGATCAGATTATCGGTGATGCCCAGCAATGTGGAGACGAACAGCCGGTAAGCCGCGACGCCTTCCTCCAGGATTTCTTCCCGCGATCCGTCGGCGGGCAGAGATTTCGGAATGAAACCGCCTTTCGACCCCGTCGGCACGATGACCACATTCTTGACCTGCTGCGCCTTGGCAAGACCGAGCACCTCGGTACGGAAGTCCTGCGCCCGGTCCGACCAGCGCAAACCGCCGCGCGCAATCATGCCGCCGCGCAGGTGAATGCCTTCGACGCGCGGCGAGAATACGAATATCTCCGCGAATGGCCGCGGCGACGGCGAACCATCGACCTTCGCGCTGTCGAATTTGAACGAAATTGCCGGCGGCGGTTGTCCCGCCTCGTCGCATTGATAAAAATTGGTCCGGATCGTGTTCTGCACCAGATTGAGGAAATGGCGGATAATCCGGTCTTCATCCAGGCTCGGTATCTCTTCCAGAGCCTGCTCGATACGCCCGACAATCTCACCTTGCTGCTCTTCGGCCGCCTTCCGCTTCGCTTCCGCCGGATCGGACCGCAGCCGGAACAGCGCCATCAGCTCGCCGGTCACGCTCACATGGCGAACCAGGGTATCGGACATATAGGCCTGTCCGAACGGCACGCCGATCTGGCGCAAATATGAGCCGTAACCGCGCAGCGCCGCGGCCTCGCGCCAGGACAGCCCGGCGCATTGCACGAGACGGTTGTAGAAGTCGTTGCTGGCGCGGCCGTGCCAGACTGCAAGAAAACACTCTTCAAGCCGCGCGGCGCTCTCCTCCAAATCGATCGGTTCCCCGCTCGCGGTATCCAGAACCATGTCATGCAGTGAATAATTCGTGCCCTCGCGCAGGCCTTCGGGCGTCACCCGGTAAGAGCGTTCATCGATTACGGCAAAACCCAGATTCTCGAGAACCGGCACCCGCTGGCTGAGCGGAATCGCGCCGCTGACATGGTAAAGCGCGACATGCGCCCGGCGCGGCTCGTCGCCGGCCTCGCGGTAGAATTGTATGGCAACCGGAACGTCATCCGACAGCCCTTCAAATTGTTCGATGTCCCTGACGGCCCGTTCCGCGCTCAGGGCGCCCTGATATGAGCGGGAGAAAGCCCGGCCATATTTCCTGGTCAGGTGCCCGCCCCGCTCCCGGTCCGCAAGCGTTCCCCCAAGCAGGTCCTCCCACGTCCGTGCAATCGCCGCGATTTCCTCCTCCAGATAGTCGCTGGAGGGATTGGGCGTCTCGCCCTCATATCGCCCGACGATGAAATGGATCCGTACCAGCGGCCCCTCGGGGAAGAACATGTAATAGGCCGACACACGGCCATTGAACGCCTCGGCGAGAAGATCGCCGATTTGCAGTCTCACATCCGTCGTGTATCGATCCCTCGGCACATAAACGAGGATCGAGACGAAGCGGTCGAATTTATCGATGCGGGCGAAAACCCGTGCGCGCGGGCGCAGCTCGAGCGCCAATATTCCGCGCGTCGTCGTGTAGAGCTGTTCGACATCGATCTGGAAAAGTTCATCGCGCGGAAAATTTTCCAGAATATTGGACAGTGCCTTGCCGGAATGGCTGGCGCGCGGAAAACCGAACCTCTCGAACACCAGATCGACCTTATGACGCAAAAACGGAATGCGCCGCGTGGAGCGTGTATAGGCCGTCGATGTGAACAGGCCGACGATTCTGAGTTCGCCGGAAATTTCGCCGGATTCCGAATAAATCTTGACGCCGATATACTCCATGTGGGTGCGCCGGTGGACGACTGAACGGACATTGGCCTTGGTGATGATCAACGGCGCGGGCTCAAGGAAGAACTGACGTATCTCGGGTGTCATATGCACAAGTTCGCTGCCGCGCCGCAGAACATATACGTCCTCGTCACGCAGCAGGCCGAGCCCGGAATTGGGAACCGGCTCCAGCCGGCCCTTCTGCTCGCCGCCAACGAAGGCGAAGGCCCGCATCCCGAGCAGCGTGAAGTTATTGTCCAGAAGCCATTTGAGAAACTGGATGGATTCCGCGAGATCGGAAACCGGGACCGGCGGCGGCGAGGAGGTATAGGCCGCAACCGCCCGGTTCAGCCTCTGCGTCATCGCCTTCCAGTCGTCCACGACCGTGCGGACACTGTTCAGGATCGACGCGAGGGCTTGCTTGAGTTCCTCTCTGACGCTCGGCCGGTCAATACTTTCCAGATGTATCTGAATATAGCTTTCGCGCGAAGCGTCCGCGGCACCGTCTTCCATGGCGCCGGTCAGCTCCGCGACCGCGTTCCTGCTGCGCTTGATGCTGAACACCGGGTGCGAAACAAGATGCACCGTCAGTCCCCGTTCCTGAATTTCGCCCATGATCGAATCGACCAGGAACGGCATGTCGTCGTTCAAAATTTCGATCAGGGTAATCTCGCCGTGCGCGGTTTTCAGGCTTTTCGGATTTTCAACTTTTACCTTATGGGCGCCGGCTTTGCGGCTGGAGACGAACTGCCAGGCGGAAAGCACGATGGCGGCAAGGCTCTCATCACTATATCCCTCGAAATCGCTGTCGTCGGAGCGCGAAAAAAACAGCTTCGCGAAACTGTCAAGCGCCGCGCTTTTCCCCGCGGACTCTCTAAGTAGCCGCGTCGCGCTTTTGACGGTGGATGACGTGTCTGTCCGGACCGCTTTGCTCAAAGGCCTCCCCCCCCTTTTGTCCGGGAAAAACAACCCGGCATGTGCCAGCACCAGGCGGATGCCGCGTCCGCCAGGGCAGAGGAATCATGAACCCAATGGGAGCGAAGGGCAATAGCCTTGAAGCGCGGGAAAACGTCGGGCCGGCATGAGCGCCCGGGCACCAAAGGTGCTGCGCAATCCGGGCGCCGTCCCGGGCCTCAGTTCAATCCCTAATCGGCCTTATTGAAGAGTGCTGCGTCCTTCGCCTTCTTCAGGATATCCAGCGCGCCGTCGAATGCGCTTCCCGCCGCGTCATTCTCGCCGGACGTCATTGCCGCCTTGCCCTTGGCGACAAGCGCGCTGATATCCGTCTGCTGCAACTCGGTCAAAGGAACATTCTCCGCCTGAAGCGTTTCGATCAAGGTGAGTTTCTCCTGCGGCGTGGAATCGCCAAAACACCCGGCAAGCGCCAATGTCAGCGCCAGTGCCGCCGCACGTAAAATCTGTCCGCCCATATTACTTGCTCCCGTCGCTGGTGCCTTCCGCTGCTTCCGTTGCCGGCACGAAAGGCGTCATACCGCTTTGCGGTATAAATGCAATGCTGGCTTTTGTCTAAGCCGGGGATTCAGGCCGGTCCTGCTCCAGGATGATGAGATGATCCGGCAGTTCATTGCGTTTTGCGCTACCGGGCGGGAAATGCTTCGCCAGTACGCCGCCCGCTTCCTTTATCGCCTCAACAAAGCCGTCAGCCGCAGCGCCGGCGCGGATTTTGGCTGTCAGTCCATCCACGAGATCCTCCCAGATTTCAGGGTCGACTTTTTCGTAGATGCCTTCATCGGCGATGACTTCCGCGAAATGCTCGGCCACCGAGACGAAGACCAGGACGCCGGTGCGTCCTCTGGTCGTGTGGAGGTTTTGCGCCAGAAACTGCTCTACCGCATTGCGATGAGCGCGCATGCGCTTGACCGCGCCGGGCACCAGCATAAGACGCGTCGGCTTCCACAGCGCCAACAAGCCGCCGGCGGCGAACAGGAGCAGTTGCACAACATAGACATGCATCGCCGGCCAGGCGGTGAGATAGAGGAAGGGCAGCGGCGCGGCGAGAGCGGCGAGCGCGGCCCACAGAAAGGGGATGAATACATAGTCGTCGCTGCGCTCGGCGATAACGGCGACAATCTCGCCGCTTGTCTTTTTCTCCGCCGCGCGGATCGCCCGGCTGACGCGTTTTCTGTCCGCCTCGGAAAACAGCTTTAATACCATCTGTCTACCATCCTCCGCTGGCGCCACCGCCGCCGAACCCGCCGCCGCCGCCGGAAAATCCGCCGCCGCCGCTCCAGCCGCCCGACGAGCTGCCGGGACCGAACACCCATCCGCTGCTTTTCTTGCCCTTCCCCGGTTTGACGCCATGGCGAATGGACCGGATGATGCTCCACATCACGGCGATGAAGATAATCACCCAGATAATCCCGATGAGAATAGTGACCCAGTCGTCGATATCGCCGCCGCCGCCTTTTCGCGCGCGCAGTTTCACCGCTTCCGCGTCGCCTGTCAGGACGGCGGCGATATCGCGCACTCCCGCTTTGATGCCGCCGGGAAAGTCGCCAGCGCGGAAGCGGGGCAGAATGGCGTTCTCAATGATGATCTTGGCGATGGCGTCGGGGAGATCGCCTTCGAGGCCGCGCCCGACTTCAATGCGCACCTTGCGCTCGTTGGGGGCAATCAGCAGCAGGACGCCATTGTCCTTGTCCGCCTGGCCAATGCCCCAGTGGCGGCCGAGCTTATAGCCGAATTCCTCAATCGGAAAACCCTGAAGCGAGGGCAGGGTCACCAACACGAGCTGGTCGGTCGTAGTTGTCTCCAATGCCTCCAGATCGGCGGTTATCCGGGCGATATCCTCCGCGCTCAGCAGTGTGGCGGCGTCGACGACGCGGCCGGTCAATTCGGGAAATTCAGGATCGGCGGCGCGCGCCGGCGCCAGGGCAGCCAGCACCAGCAAAGCCAACAGCAGCGATGCGTAAAATACTCTATGCGCGGGAGCCGCGAGTTTCCGGCGGATGGCGCGCGCGCTCCTCACCGGGTCAGAATTTCACTTGCGGGTTCTTGGTTGTCTCCTCCGCGACAGTGAAGGTCTGCATTGGTTTCTGATCGGGATAAAGCAGCGCGTGCCACCATCGGCCCGGTATCGTCCTCAGCTCCGTATTATAAACGCGGACCGCCTCGATATAGTCTCGCCGTGCGATCGCAATCCGGTTTTCGGTGCCTTCAAGCTGCGCCTGCAGGGTGAGGAAATTCTGGTTCGACTTGAGGTCGGGATAGCGTTCCACGACGACCAGCAGTCGGCCAAGAGCACCGGAAAGGCGGCTCTGCGCTTCCTGGAATTTGTTGAAGGCCTCGGGATCGGAAAGAATATCCGGCGGCAGCTGGATTTGGCTCTGTGTCGCTTTTGCGCGTGCTTCCACGACCTCTGTGAGCACCTTGCGCTCCTGCTCCGCGAACCCCTTTACGGTCTCGATAAGATTGGGAATGAGGTCGGCGCGGCGCTGGTACTGGTTGAGCACTTCGCTCCACGACGCCTTCGCCTTCTCTTCGAAAGTCGGGATATTGTTGATGCCGCATCCGGTTAGCGTAATGGCCATAAATGCCGCGGCAATCAGAATGGCCAAACGGCGGAAAAGACCGCCGGGTGAATTTTCGATCATGAGATTGCCTTCCCGGTGCGCCGACATTGTTTGCCCTTGAACGGCCTTTGTCCACGGCCCATGTTCACGGTCCCTGTCTCGCGATGTATGAACCGTTGCCCTGTGTTGCAAGCTAAAACATCCGTTTGCGAACTGTTTACCGCGTTCGCAAGCTGCAGTACGGGCTGCGCCGCCCCCGGGTTATACTTAACGGTCCAATGTTAACGCCGCGGCTGGCATCACAAATGCACGCTACCCGGCTGGTTGGCCGCAATTGATCCTGATTGCGGCAGAATCGTACCTGAATGAAACAGGAGTGTATGCGTATGTTTGCCCGATCGATCGCGTTGCTGGGGGCCGCAACCATGTTTGCGGCAATTGCGGGGGCCGACGCCGAGGCGCGCGGAAAGCGCCACGGCTGCTGTCAGGCGACCAGCTGTTACCAGAAAGTCATGTCGCCGCCAGTCTACAGGACCGTAATGGTCAAGGTCATGGTCCAGCCGGAGCGCTGCAACGTCGTTCAGACGCCGCCGGTCTACCAGACACAGCACCAGCAGGTCGTCGTTCAGCCCGCGCGCCAGATTGTCCACGCCACGCCCGCGGTCTACGGCAAGGTTCGCGTCTCCGAGCAGGTCAGCCCGGGATATACCAAGTGGAAACGAACCCGCGGCTGCTGCGGCGTCGAGTATAAATGCGCGGTGAGCGTCGCGCCGCGCTACCGTACCCGCACCCAGCGCGTGCAGGTGCAGGCTGCGTCGCACTGGGTCGAAACCAAACCAGCGGTAACCGGCGTTATGGCGCGCCAGGTGCTGGTCAGCCCCGGCAGCTCGCATCGCGTCTGCCAGCCCGCCGTCTATCAAACGGTCGCCAAGCAGGTCCTGGTGAGCGCGGGCACGGAACAGTGGGTGCCCGTGGCCCAAGGCGGAGTGTGCCGCCGCTAACGCTCTGTTTCCGTTAATTTAACAGCAGAAAGCGCGTTCTTCGAGCGCGCTTTTTTTGCGCCCGGAACCCGGCAGTTCGCCGATACTGGCGCGGCGGCTTTACGATCCGTGAACCATAATCAGGCAAATTGTGGCGATGACCCGTGCCTTGATCGCCCGAAATGGCGGTATTCAGCGCTCTTTTGCCGGCGCGGTGCTTCCCAGGACCGGAAGCGCCGGGCAGCTGCTTGCACAATATTCCGTCCGGCTGGGCGGAGCGCTGCTGCAGCACCGCGCCGAGATCGCGGAGCGCGCGTGGCGCATCGAGGCGGAAGTGGCCAGCCGGGTAAAGTCCGAATTCATCGCCAATGTCAGCCATGAATTGCGTACGCCGTTGAATTCGATCATCGGCTTTTCGAAGATCATCAAGGATTCCGGCAGCGCGCCGCTCGAGCCGGGCCAGATAGCGGAATATTCGAATTTCATATTCGACTCCGCGAACGGCCTGCTCGATGTCGTCAACGACATCATCACTATCTCGAAACTGCAAAGCGGCAAGCTCGAAATGCAGATCGAGCAGACCGACGCCGACGAGCTCGTGCGCAGCTGCGCGCACTGGGCAACTCAGCAAATCAAGGGCACGCGCACGAAATTTTTTCATTCCGCCGACGCCGGCCTTGCGCCTGTCGACGCCGACCCGGGACAACTCAAGACGGTTATTATCCGGCTGCTGCGCAACGCCATCGCCTTTACACCGGAGGACGGGCGCATCGCACTCGTCGCCAAACCGGGACCGAAGCACAGCGTGATGCTGTCGGTATCCGACACGGGCATCGGAATGAGCTCCGAGGAGATCGAAACCGCGGTGCAGAAATTCGGTCAGATCGATCAGCGCCTGGACCGAAATCAAGGTGGCGCCGGGCTGGGGCTCTCGATCTCCAAGGCTGTCGTGGAAATGATGGGTGGCGCATTGGTGCTGCGCAGCACGCCAGGTGAAGGAACGGACGCGGTCATCATGCTGCCGGAGTCCGGCCGGCCGCCTCTGCGACCGGCGCGCTAGCAAGGGAATTGCAGAGTGAACGCGACCATGGAAATGACAGCGCCTCAAGCCGAGGATCAGAAACCCGGGTCGGCACAAATCGGACGGATCGTATCCGCCACCGGCTCGCAGGCCGTAGTGCTCCTGGACCAGGAATCGAACCGGCCGGACGGATTGTCACCGCTGCGCGCCGAATTGTGCGAGGTCCTCAAGATCGATACGCCGACGGCCATACTGCTCGGCCTGGTATCGGCTCTGAGCATACCCGTCCCCGCGCAAGAGGACGGGAAACCGGAGGTTCGTATCGCGGAGATCGAACTGCTGGGCCAGCTGGTCAAGGACCCCGAGGGCGGCTTTGGCCGGTTCCAGCGCGGCGTTTCGGCCTATCCCTCGCTCGGCGACAAGGTTTTTCCGGCAAGCGGCGAGGAACTTCGCCGTGCCTATCACTCGAATAACACTCAGGCCGTCCAGATCGGCAGCCTTCGCCAGGACAGTACGATCCCGGCTTCGATTCTGGTCGACGAACTGCTTGGAAAGCACTGCGCAATCCTGGGAAGCACCGGCACGGGAAAATCCTGCGGCGTCGCGCTGATCCTGCGCGGCATCCTGCAGGAGAACCCGCAGGCTCATATTCTCCTGCTCGACCCGCATAACGAATATGCGTCTTCTTTCGGCGACAAGGCCGAGGTGATCACGCCGCGTGACCTTCAGCTGCCGTTCTGGTTTCTGACTTTTGAAGAGATGGTCGAGGTGATTGTCGGCGACGTTGCGGGCAAGGACGCCGAGGTGGAAATACTGGCCGAACTGATACCCCAGGCGAAAATGCGGTTTGCGGCAAACCGGGGCCGCGACAATGCCGTTCAACTTAAAAAGGGCATCGGCCAGACAGGCAATTACACCGTGGACACGCCGGTGCCGTATCGCATTTCCGATCTGCTGGCCCTGATCGACGAACGCGTCGGGCGGTTTGAAAACAGGAAGGATGCCATTCTCTACCGCCGCCTCAAGGCGCGGATCGAGTCGATCTCATGGGACCCGCGTTATGCCTTCATGTTCGGCAATCTGACCGTTCAGGACCATATGGCCGAAATCGTGGGCCGCATGTTCCGCGTGCCCGTGAACGACAAGCCGATCGCGATTCTCGAGTTGACCGGCGTCCCGTCGGAGGTCGTCAATGTCGTGGTCTCACTGATTTGCCGGATGACTTTCGACTTCGCGTTGTGGGGCGACGGCAACGTGCCTGTCACGCTTGTCTGCGAGGAAGCGCACCGCTATGTGCCCAACAACCCGAAACTCGGATTCGAACCGACCCGCCGCGCGATTGCCCGGATCGCCAAGGAGGGCCGCAAATATGGCGTATCGCTTTGCATTGTCAGCCAACGCCCCTCGGAGCTTGATTCCACGATCCTGTCGCAGTGCAACACGGTGTTCGCCATGCGCATGTCGAACGAGCGGGATCAGGCCTTTGTAAAGGCCGCGATTTTCGATACCGCCGCCAGCCTGCTCGACTTTCTGCCGTCGATGGGCATGCGCGAAGCGATCGTATTTGGCGACGGCGTGACTCTCCCTGGCCGCATCCGCTTCGGCGACTTGCCCGAAGACGCAATGCCGAGAGGCAGGACCGCGTCCTTTACGGAGAAATGGCGCGACGCGGACAAGGGCACAAACTATTTGCAGGATGTCGTGGCGCGCTGGCGCGCAGCCGAATCGCCTGACATCGATCAGACGGGCCAGGTCGTGGACCATCCTGCGCCAGAGCCGGGCCAGATCGTGGACCATCCTGCGCCAGAGGTGCAAACGCCGATAGGTCAGGCGCTGGGCGAAACTCAGGCCGCGACGGCCGGGATGCAAGTGCCTGTTTTCGATCCGAATGCGCCTTGACATCCTCGGCGGCGCGAGCGCCGTATTCGCGGCGCAGCGCGTATTGGGATCATTCCGCTTCGGCATTTCGGCCATGGCGTCCCGAACGCCGTTCGATACTGACTCCATGGAGCCGGCATGCCCGCAAGCGTCGTCATTCCCGCCTACAATGAAGCCGGCAATATCGGAAGGCTGGTCGAGGAGACACTCGCCGCGATTCCGGAGGATATGCTCGGCGAGATAATTGTCGTCGACGATTGCAGCGCCGACGCGACGCAAGACGAAGTCGCGGCCCTGATGGGCAAAATTTCAAAGCTCCGCTTTCTGCGCCACGACAGGCAATCCGGACAGAGCGCGGCGCTGCGCAGCGGCACTCTCGCTGCGACTTGCCCCGTCATCGCGACGATGGACGGGGATGGCCAGAATGATCCGGGCGATCTGGTGAAGATGCTGGAGCAGCTGGCGCAGGGAAAGTCAGACGGGGTCAAAATGATCAGCGGTGTGCGCACCAGCCGCAAGGCGACCGGCTCGCGCCGGCTCGCATCGCGCTTCGCCAACTGGATACGCAATCAAGTCCTGCAGGATAACTGCCCGGACTCCGGCTGCGGAATAAGAGTCTGCGAGCGCGATGCGTTGGTCCGTCTGCCGTATTTCACCAGCATGCACCGCTTTCTTCCCGCGCTGTTTCTCGCCCATGGCCACAAGGTGGGTTATATCCCCGTCAATGACCGTCCCCGGTTGGCCGGCGTGTCGAATTATTCCAACTTCGGGCGCGCCATGATCGGGCTCTATGATCTGTTCGGCGTGGCATGGCTGTTACGGCGCACCGGAAATCCCGGCGTTTCGGAGAATATGGCGGAGCAGCGAGATGCGAAAACCGGTACGCGGCGATAGCCTGCCTGTTGCGGTGACCCAGAGCGAAACAAAGGGATCTGACCCATGACGCTATTGGCTGGTCTCGCCCAATGGTGGGCGGCGATTTCAACGGGAGAACTGATCTGGCTGACTGTCGGTTTCAGCGCTCAGTTCATGTTCTCGATGCGATTCCTGGTCCAGTGGATTTCGAGCGAAAAGGCCCGGCAGAGCATCGTACCGGAGATGTTCTGGTATCTCAGTTTCGCCGGCGGTTCGCTGCTTCTGGTTTATGCCATTCACCGCATCGACCCGGTGTTCATTCTCGGACAGGCAACCGGGCTGCTCATCTACAGCCGGAATATCTATTTTATCTGGCGGGGAAAGCCGCGCCCACCCGGTTCGCCTGACGTGGCGTGATAGTCAGGTCCCGCGCCTGAATTCGGCAAGCGCTTCGGCGCTGTCGATATCGCGGATGAAATGGTCGTTGGCCGCGTCGAAGCGTTTAATCCGGCCGGGGAACCGGTCGGTCAGGCGCCGGCAAGCCGTATTGCTCGGCTGGGCGGCAATCTCGTCGAGGATCGAGCGGGGAATAACGACGGGATTTCCCCGCCGCCCGTCGAA
>JAJFHO010000150.1 GCA_021775575.1 Hyphomicrobiales bacterium | reverse complement strand
TGGAACTCGTGCGCCGGGTGCCCGAGTTCCACCGCAACGCTTCAACATGGGATTGAAAATCTGCTGCGGCATTTCATCCCGGAAGTGCAGGAAGTCCGCCCGGTCTGACCTGGCCGCTTTGCGTGATCGACGTAGCCGCGGCGAATGCGGCAATTTGCAAATCCGAATCGAGGATGGTGATGACCGCCCCTATTTCGCAGGATGCGCTCAATCAGCTTTTCCTGAATGCGCGGACGCATAACGCCTGGACCGACGCCGAGGTACCCGACGCGCTGCTTCGCGAGCTTGTCGATATTGTAAAAATGGGGCCGACAAGCGCCAACTGCAGTCCGGCGCGTATTGTCTTCGTCAAGTCCGATGCGGCGAAAAACCGGCTCAAGCCCTTTCTGTCGGAAGGCAATCTCGAAAAAACCATGTCGGCTCCGGTGTGCGCGATCATCGGTCATGACCTGGAATTCTACGAGCATATGGCGAAGCTGTTTCCGCACAATAAGGACAGCCGCTATTGGTTCGAGGGCGACCCGGAAAAGATCTTGGAGACTGCCTTTCGAAACGGAACGCTGCAGGGTGCCTATTTTCTTATCGCGGCGCGCGCGCTCGGTCTCGATACCGGCCCCATGTCAGGCTTCGACAAAGCGGGCGTGGATGAGGAGTTCTTCGCCGGCACCAAAGTGCGCTCCAACTTTTTGTGCAATCTCGGTCATGGCGACCCGAGCGTTCTTTTGCCGCGCTCGCCGCGCTTTGATTTCGGCGAGATAGCGCAGATCCTCTAGACCGGCTCGCGGGCCCCATGAACATCCTCGCACTCGATACCGCGATGCAGGCATGCTCCGCCGCCTTGTTGCGCGACGCAAGCGGTGCGTCTGAGATTTTCTCACGCTACGAAGACCGCGAACGCGGCCACGCCGAGGCGATCATACCAATGCTGAACGAGGTGATGAGCGAAGCGGGCCTGGACTACGACGAACTTGACCGGATCGGAGTAACCGTGGGCCCGGGAACCTTTACCGGTGTGCGCGTCGGCGTTGCGGCTGCGCGCGGTCTTGCGCTGGCAACCGGCGCCGGGGTCACCGGCATCACCTCTCTTGCCGTGATCGCGAGAGCGGTGATCGACGAGCGGGACAGCGATGACGCGATTGTCGCCGTTGCGGCGGATGCGCGCCGCGGGCAGGTCTATTTCGCGATGTTCGACGCCAGCTGCCGGGCATTGTGCGATCATATGGCCATTGCGCCCTGCAACGCGGCCCGGCTCCTGCCGGCCTCCGGCGCCTGCGTCCTCGCCGGCAGCGGCGCGGAGATTGTTGCAGCAGCGGCCGGGCAGCGGCATGCGCCTGAAACAATCATTGCAACGCTTCAACCCGACGCCGCCACGCTGGCCCGCATGGCCCTGGCCAGGGAGGCCGACCCGCACCCCGTCAGCCCGCTCTATCTTCGTGCCCCCGACGCCAAGCCGCAGACGGGCCATGCGATCGCGCGTCTGTGAGGCGCCATGACGATGGCTTTGCCGGACTATTGCATCGCGCCGGCGCGAAGCGACGATGCCGCCTCTCTTTCGCATATCCATGCCGAGTCGCTGGGTTCAGGCTGGAGCGAGCAGGAATTTTCACGCCTTTTATGTGATCCCGCCACGGTCGGGTTGAACGCTTGTTCGGCTGGCCCGGAATCAGCCATGTTGGGATTTGTTCTGGCCCGCGCGGCGGCCGACGAAGCGGAGATACTGGCTCTGGCGGTGACCGGCAAAGCGCGCTGCCAGGGTGTCGCAAGGGCGCTTGTGGAAAGATTATGCGCGGAGTTGGCGACGCGGGGCGCGGCCGCGCTGTATCTCGAAGTCGCCGAGGACAATCATGCGGCGCGTGCGCTTTATGGCCGGCTTGGCTTTCGGCGCGCGGGCAAGCGCGAAAACTACTATCATGGTCCGCGAACCGGGCAATCGCGCGACGCATTCATACTGCGACTGGATTTAACGGCGTCCTAGTGCGTTCGGTGGACGCCTCAGCGTCCCGCGACTATAAGAACCGAATCAGAGTTTGGACCTCCCGCGGAGCATGATGCCTCAGTCCCGGACCAGAAAGAAGGAGAGCTACCTGGAACGGCTGTGCACCGAGAAGGGTATGCGGATGACCGGGCAGCGCCGGGTCATCGCCCGCATTTTGTCCGATGCGGAGGATCATCCCGACGTCGAGGAAGTCCATCGCCGCGCCAGCGCCGTGGACAGCAGGATCTCGCTCTCGACCGTCTACCGCACGGTGCGTCTGTTCGAGGAGGCGGGGATATTGGAGCGCCACGAGTTCGGCGACGGCCGTTCGCGCTACGAGCAGGCGCCGCGCGAGCATCACGACCACTTAATCGATATCGATACCGGAACCGTGATCGAGTTCCGCAGCGAACAGATTGAACGGCTGCAGGAAACCGTCGCCAAGGAACTGGGCTACAAGCTGATAGGCCACCGCCTTGAGCTTTACGGGGCTGCGCTGCCGGAGAAGAAAAAGAAATAAGGTCAATCGAATTTGACACTGAATTGGCGGTGCAGGCTCTAACCGGCGCCCTCGCCGTTGTCCTGATAACGCCGCCAGATCGCCCCGCCGCCAAGCGTCTCCACGAATTTCGCGTGAGCGAGGCGCTCTTCGCCCGTCAGCCGCGGTGCCAGCGAAACCGGCCGCGCCTGGACGCCCGCCGGACGCCCGCTTGGCCCCCGCGCCGCGCTGAGCGCGGATAGCTCCAGCGCCGCTTGATGGCCGCCGATAAGCTCAATATAGACTTTGGCCAGCAATTCCGCGTCGATCAGCGCGCCGTGCGCGGTACGAGAGGACGCGTCGATCTGGTATCGCCGGCACAGAGCGTCGAGGCTGTTTGACGCACCGGGATGTTTGCGGCGCGCTAGCGCCAGCGTGTCGACGACCCTGCCACGGGTGAGCACCGGCATTTCGACCAGGCCCAGTTCGGCATTCAGAAAGCCAACGTCGAAGTTGGCGTTATGGATGATCAGCGGCGCATCCTCGATGAAGGTGAGAAAATCTTCGGCGATTGCCGAGAAAACCGGCTTGTCCGACAGGAATGCCGCCGACAGGCCATGGACCTCGAAGGCCGGCTGCGGCATATCGCGTTCGGGGTTGATATAGCGATGCCAGTTGCGCCCCGACGCAATATGATTGACCAGCTCAACACAGCCGATTTCCACCACCCGGTCGCCGGATTTCGGATCCAGCCCCGTCGTCTCGGTGTCGAGAACGATTTCCCTCATGACGTCTCTGCGTCCTGGTCTGTGTTGTCGTCTTCCCGCAGCCAGCGAGCCAGCGCCGAACCCTGGCGCCCGCGCAGCGATTCGACGATTCTATCAATCTCCGCGCCGCTGTCCTCAACCGGTCCTGAAGTATCCACAACGAAATCGGCGCGCGCGCGCTTCTCGGCGTCGGGAAGCTGGTTTGCCAAAAGGCGCGCAAGTTTTTCCTCGCTCATGCCGGAACGCTGCAGCACCCGTTCGCGCTGCACCGATGCCGGCGCGCTGACGACGATTGTGACGTCGACCCGCGCATCGGCCCCGGTTTCGAACAAGAGCGGTATTTCCAACACGCATATTTCAGCGCCGCGTTTCTGCTCGGCGATCAGGAAAGCCCGCTCCGCGGCGCGCACCAGCGGATGGACGATGGCTTCAAGACGGCCGATTGCCGCCTTGTCGCCGACAACCGCCTCGGCAAGTTTCGTACGGTCGACGGCCCCGTTCGCGGACGTGCCTGGAAACGCGGCCTCGATCAACGCCACCGCCTCGCCGCGGTAGAGTGCGTGCACTTCGGCATCGGCGTCGAAGACGCGCAGACCGAGTTGCGCAAGGCGTTTCGCGGCCGTCGATTTCCCCATACCGATGGACCCGGTCAGGCCGATGATCAGCATGGATTGCTCCTTTACGGTTTTTCCAGATCGGCGACGATGCCCGCGCGAAGTTCATCGGTGACTTGCGGGCGCAGACCGAACCATTTTTCAAATCCCGGAACGGCCTGGTGCAGGAGCATTCCCAAACCGTCGATCATGCGATTGCCGCGCCTTGCTGCGTCACTCAGCAACGGCGTAACCAGTGGCGCATAGACAAGGTCATAGACGGCGGCGTCGCCGGGCAACCGCGACAGGTCGATATCCAGCGCCGGCGCTCCTTCCATGCCGAGCGTCGTGGTGTTGACGAGCAGACCGCAACCCTCAAGCGCCAGGCCGCGCGAATCCCAGTCCTCGACAATCACACCGGCGCCAAAGCCTTCAGCGAGCGCATCGGCGCGCGCGCGCGTCCGGTTCACAAGTCTCAGCTCGCCGACGCCACGCTCGAGCAGCCCCGCGAGCACCGCGCGCGCCGCGCCGCCCGCGCCCAGAACCGTAACCGGGCGCGAAACCCTGTCCCACCCCGGCGCGGTTGCATCGAGATGGGTAATGAATCCATAGGTATCGGTATTGGTCGCGTGGAGCGCTCCATTTTCAAACCACAGCGTATTGGCCGCGCCGATGCGCCGGGCCACCTCATCGGCCTTGTCGGCGAGCGCAAGCGCGCTCTCCTTGTGCGGAACGGTGACGTTGCAGCCGGAAAATCCGTTGCCCGGTATCGCGTTCAGGAAATCCTCCAGCGCCTCCGGGCGGACGGCCTCCCTGGTGTAGGCGCCGTCGATGCCGTGGCGGGCCAGCCAGTAACCGTGAATGAGCGGCGAGCGTGAGTGGGTTATCGGCCAGCCAATGACGCATGCCTTGACGCTCACGACACCAGCGCTCCCTCGCGCCGCAAAAAGTCCAGCAACGGCAACAGCGGCAGCCCGAGGATCGTGAAATAATCCCCCTCTATCGTCTCGAACAGGTGGACACCCAGCGATTCGAGCTGATAGGCGCCGACTGAAGAGAGGACGCGTTCGCCGGCCTGCGCGAGATACCGTCCAACGAATTCGGGCTCGAACTCCCGCATTGTCATATGAGCGCTGGCGCTGTGCGCCCAAATCGTTTCTCCGCCGCGCGCCACCGCAACGGAGGCGTGCAAATAATGGGTCTTGCCGCGAAGAGCAAGCAGGCTGCGGCGCGCCGCTTCCATGTCGGAGGGTTTCTCAAAAATCCTCCCCTCCAGTTCAAGCAGCTGGTCGGCGCCAACCACCAGCGCCTCGGGAAACCGGGCACTCACCGTTTCGGCTTTCGTGCGGGCGAGCATTTCAGCGATATCGGCTGGCGGCGTTCCCTGTGCGCCTTCCAGCGCGGAACGGATGGCCGGCTCGTCGACATCGGCGGGCACAATTCGCGCGACGATACCCGCGGCCGCCAGAAGCGCCGCGCGGCTCGGGCTTGCCGAAGCGAGAATGATCTCCGCTATATTGTCCTGCATCATGGTTGAAAACCGCTCTCCGCAACACCTAGGCGTCGGCGTCGGTGCGATCCTGATAGAGTTGCAAAATGGCCGCCGCCGTCTCCTCGATCGACCGGCGGGTTACGTCGATCACCGGCCACCGGTTGCGCGAACAGAGCCGGCGGCTGAGTGCAATTTCCTCCTCGATATTTTCATGGTCGACATAGTCCTTGAGCTCGCGGTCGGCGAGAGCCAGAACCCTGTTGCGCCGGACATGCGATATCCGTTCGGGACTGGCGATAAGACCGACGACAAATGCCTTCTTCACCTTTTCCAACTGGCTCGGCACCGGAATCTCAGGCACCAGCGGCACGTTGGCGGTCTTATAACCACGCTGCGCCAGATAGATGCTGGTCGGTGTTTTCGATGTACGGCTGATCCCAACAATGACAATGTCGGCTCGATCGAGGTCGTCGGGCTGCTGGCCGTCGTCATGGATCATCGTGAAATTCAGCGCGTCGATACGCCGGAAATATTCCGCATCCAGGACATGCTGGCCGCCAACGGTCGGTTTGGACGGGGCGCCAAGATAGGATTCAAAAACTTTCATGATGCCTTGAAGTATCGGCACGCAAGGCACGTTGAGTTCTTGGCAGGCCACCGACAGCTCGCTGGCCAGCTCCGTATTGACAATGGTGTAAAGAACGATACCGGGCGCGGACTCGATTTCCTGCAGGACACGATCAAGCTGTTTGCGCGTTCGCACCAGGGGATGAACATGCTGGATTGCCCTGACCTCGGAATATTGGACCACCGCGGCTTTGGCGACCGACGTCAGGGTTTCACCGGTCGCATCGGAGATGAGATGCAGGTGGAAAAACTTTGATTGTTCCTTGGCCAACCTTTGGACACTCCGTCAATGAAATCCGCGGCTCACTGGACCCCCGGGGAAAACCGCCATCCTTATTCACAAATGTCCTGAAAATTGCCCACAATTCGTTAGCGCCGGATAAGATCAGGCGGATTTATCAAGCGCCACGGTTTTACACATCCTTTTTCGGTGCTATCCACAAATTATAAACAGCTCCAAGCAGCCAAAGGAATGCGTTTTTTTTCGGCAACCCGTAACAACAATGACCCTTATGGCAATTTGTCCAAACACTTGTCCAGAAGGCAATCAGGAGTTTGGGCAAAGCGTACAATCTGTCGACAATCACGTGACGAGACTGGCATTAGCGAACAATCACCGTTATCCAGCCTCCAGAATAAACAGATACAAAGAAGATTTAAGACTCTATTTTGGATAGTTTTTCTCCGATGCATAATGGTGGCAGGGCTGTGAAAAAAACTCCGCTTCTTGTCAAAGTGCTAAACGGCGAGACCGCAAGCACGCCACCAATATGGCTGATGCGCCAGGCTGGGCGGTATCTGGAGGAGTATCGGAAAGTCCGCGCCGGCGCAGGGTCGTTCCTGCAGCTTTGCTATACGCCGAAGCTTGCCGCGGAAGTGACATTGCAGCCGATACGAAGATTTGGCTTCGATGCCGCGATCCTTTTTTCCGATATACTGGTGGTTCCAGATGCGCTGGGCCAGGAAGTCGCCTTCCGGGAGGGCGAAGGACCGGTCCTTGCCGCATTCGATGACGAGGCAGGGCTGGCGAGACTCGATAGAAACGGGTTTCTGGAAAGGCTGGCCCCTGTTTTCGAAGCGATCGGTCTCATTCGCGGCGAGCTTGGCGATGATACCGCTCTAATCGGTTTTTGCGGCGCGCCCTGGACCGTCGCGACCTACATGGTTGGCGGCCGCGGCAGTCCCGATCAGGCGGCCGCGCGGCTGTGGGCCTATCGTGACAGGCAAGGTTTCGCGCGGCTCATCGAGCTGCTTGTCGAAGTGTCGGCCGACTATCTCTGTGCGCAGATCGAGGCGGGCGTCCAGACGGTCCAGATTTTCGACAGCTGGGCGGGAAATCTGCCCGATCGCGAGTTCCGCCAGTGGTGCATCGAACCGAACAAGGAAATTGTGAGGCGTGTGAAGCTCGCCCACCCCGATGTACCGGTTATCGGATTTCCGCGCGCGGCAGGACCGCTATACAAGGCTTATCTGACGGAGACGCGAGTGGACTGTATCGGGTGCGATACGTCGCTGCCGCTGGCCTTCATCCGCGATGAGCTTCAACCCATGGCAGCGGTCCAGGGCAATCTGGATCCGTTGGCGCTGATCGCCGGCGGCGCGGCGCTCGAAGACAGGGTCGGTGAAATCCTGCAGGCGCTGCAAGGTGGACCATTCATATTCAATCTGGGTCATGGCATTGTCCCGCAAACGCCTCCCGACAATGTCGCGAGGCTGGTGGAGCTGGTGCGCGGGGGCGGCAAGGGTTAGGAATATTGGCCTATTTATATATTAAGGCGCTACACGTGGTTGCGGTCGTCGCTTGGATGGCCGGGCTGTTCTATTTGCCGCGGCTGTTCGTCTATCACGCCGATGCGAAACCGGGCTCGGAGCTGTCGGAAACTTTCAAGGTGATGGAGCGCAGGCTCCTGAAAGCGATTATGACGCCGGCGATGCTGGCGAGTTGGGGGTTGGGGCTGGTTATCGCATTTGGCTACCGAAGCGTGGACTGGACCGGCGACCACTGGTTTCACGTCAAGCTTTTGCTGGTGGGCGCATTGACGTTGTTCCATATGCTGCTCGGGCGGTGGTGCAGGGAGTTCGCGCAGGATGCAAATATGCGCTCCGCCCGTTATTACCGGATCGCGAACGAGGTCCCGACCGTTCTTTTGATCGGGATCGTCATTATGGTCGTGGTCCGCCCATTTTGAAAATCACTGCGAAGATGACTTTCGGACGGTGATACAATCTGCTATATTCGAGTCGTCTTATTGCATTCGGTTGTTGGATTCTCTGACCGGATGTTTTCCCAGCGCAATGGAAAGCCGCGTCAGGTTACGCAAATCAGGCGCTTTTTATTTTCCGTCAGGACTCAGGTCCCTTTCTTCACAATTCAGACAATGCGGCGGAATCGCCCGGTCCCCCATCATAAACAGGATATCGGTTCGGAGTAGCCGGAATGCAGGAAATGAAACTTCAGGATCTCAAGCTGAAATCGCCAACCGAACTGTTGAGCTTCGCCGAGGAAGTGGAGGTCGAGAACGCGTCGGCTATGCGCAAGCAGGAACTGATGTTCGCGATTCTGAAGCAGCTGGCGTCCCAGAACATAGAGATAACTGGCACCGGTGTTGTCGAAGTGCTGCAGGACGGCTTCGGATTTTTGCGCTCGCCCGATGCGAATTACCTGCCGGGTCCCGATGACATTTATGTAAGCCCGTCGCAGATCCGCCGGTTCGTGTTGCGGACTGGAGATACGGTGGAGGGTCAGATTCGCTCGCCCAAGGAGGGCGAGCGCTACTTTGCGCTGCTTAAGGTCAACAAGATCAATTTCGACGATCCAGATGCCGCCAAGCACAAGGTCCATTTCGATAATCTGACGCCGCTCTACCCGGACGAATGGCTGGAAATGGAACTGGAGTCGGAGGGGGGCGACAAGAAGGACGTTACCGGGCGGGTGATCGATATCGTTGCGCCTCTCGGCAAGGGTCAGCGCGGCCTGATTGTGGCGCAGCCGCGCACGGGCAAGACCGTGATCCTGCAGAATATCGCCCACTCCATCACTGCCAACCGGCCCGAATGTTACCTGATCGTGCTGCTGATTGATGAACGGCCCGAAGAGGTGACCGACATGCAGCGATCGGTGCAGGGCGAGGTTATTTCATCGACCTTCGACGAACCGGCTTCGCGCCATGTGCAGGTCGCGGAAATGGTGATCGAGAAAGCCAAGCGGCTCGTCGAGCACAAGCGCGACGTTGTCATCCTTCTTGATTCCATCACCCGGCTGGGACGCGCCTACAACACGGTTGTCCCGTCTTCCGGCAAGGTGCTCACGGGCGGCGTGGACGCCAATGCCCTGCAGCGGCCGAAGCGCTTTTTCGGTGCCGCGCGGAATATCGAGGAAGGCGGATCGCTGACCATTATCGCCACCGCGCTGATCGACACCGGCAGCCGGATGGATGAGGTGATTTTCGAAGAGTTCAAGGGCACCGGTAACTCGGAGATCGTGCTCGACCGCAAGGTCGCCGACAAACGCGTGTTCCCGGCAATCGATGTTGCCCGCTCCGGCACACGAAAGGAAGAGCTGCTTGTCGAAACAGACCGTTTGAAGAAGATGTATGTGCTGAGACGCATCCTCAACCCGATGGGAACGATGGATGCGATCGAGTTCCTCATCGACAAGCTCAAGCAGACCAAAAACAACGGCGAATTCTTCGATTCGATGAACACCTGACGGCGGCACTGCGCCGTTTCATCGCCTCGCGGCCCGTGATAGGCTTGGCGCATGAAACGGCTTCCAGACAGGCTTGGCCGCCACTATGGCGCATTAGCGGTGATCGTCGCGGCCCTTCTGCTGACCGGAATTCAAGCGACCGCCGCGAAGGGACCCAAGAGGCTGTTG
Organism: Hyphomicrobiales bacterium; assembly: GCA_021775575.1. Lineage (GTDB taxonomy): Bacteria > Pseudomonadota > Alphaproteobacteria > Rhizobiales > Methyloligellaceae > JAJFHO01. Next base: position 6,386 of record JAJFHO010000150.1, on the reverse strand, counting down.
GGTCTGACTTTCCCCGAGAATATCGCCGGCACAAAGCTCGCTGGGTACCATAATTTCGAGAAAAAAAATCCGGGTCTGGGCCACAGCGTCGAGTACCGCGCGCCGGGCTGGAAAATCAATGTCTATATCTACGATCTGAAGAAATCCTCGATTCCAGGCGATCTGGAATCGGTGGAGATATCCAGCCAGTTCAAGCAGGCTGAAGGCGATATCTACCGTGCACAGGACAAGGGCGTTTACACCGTCGTTGAGCGCGTGCGTTCCTACACGCTGAAGGATCTCAGCAAACGGGCGCGGATGAAATGCGCGACTTTTTCGCTGACCCACAAAAGTGCGGGTGCCCTGGACAGTTTTCTGTGCCTGACCTCCTGGCGCGGCAAATTCCTGAAATTCCGGATGTCGGTTGGCGGGCATGAAAATTCAGAGGCCGAGGCGCGGCAGTATCTGGGCGCCTGGATCGCGCATATTTGGCCGAACCATTAAACCTGAAGGCCTGCCGCCGCGGCGCTATCGCAGCGACCGCCGTTGCTTCAGGGTTTCACCAAACATTTCTGCATCGGTCGCGGGCGGTGCGCAGGTCTGTCCGACGCAGACATAGGCGGCCGCTTTTCCGTCTCTGGCGGTTTTGCCATGGGCCGGCGACGATGGCGCCAGCCCGGCCATGTCCTCGACGAACTGGATTGTCGCGCGCGGCAGAGAAAGCCGGCGCAGCGAATTCGCCAGGGGCGCGGCCCCGTCCGATCCTTTCGGGACGGCGACGACGATATGGGCCGGAGCGATCAAATCCAGCGCGCCGGACAGCAGGCTGGTATGGCCATAGGGATTTTTGGCGATCTCGCCGGTGAAGCCGTCGATGATCGAGCGGGCTCGGTCCCGGTATGCCTCCTCGCCGCTCAGCAGCCATAGGGAGATCAGATTCGAAACCATCACGCCGTTCGGATTGGGCGTTGCGTCGTCATGGCCGGAGAAGGGGCGCTGGATGATATCGGTGGTGTCGGATGCCGCCAGCGTGTAACCGGCGAGTTCATCGGACCAGTAGAATTCGTCGAGTATCGCAGCCCATGCGAGCGCGTCGTCAAGCCTCGCGGAGTTGCCCGTGACGCTGAAAAGCGCCAGGGCGGCCGAGATCATATTGGCATAGTCGCTGGCGCTCGCCGGCGCCTTCGCCTGGCCCTCGCGCCAGGAGTGATACAGGCGATTGCCTGTCTTCATGTGGCGAAGGATAAACGCATAGGCGGCCGCCGCCGCGTCGGTCCAGTCGTCCCGGTCAAAGATGAAGCCGGCCCTGGCCAGCGCTGTTATCATAAGCCCGTTCCAGTCGGCCAGCACCTTGTCGTCAAAGCCCGGGCGAACGCGGCTCGCGCGGGCCTCGAGCAGTTTGGCGCGAAAGCCCGCAAGGCGTCTCTCGTCCTGCTCCGCGCGCAGCTCCAGCGCGCCGAGACGGTTGAGGATGGTGTTGCCTTCCCAGTTGCCTTGCGGCGTGACGTCATAGGCGGCGGCGAAAAAGGCTGCGTCGTCCTCGCCGAGAACAGTTTCGATTTCGGCCGACGACCAGACGTAGAATTTGCCCTCCTCGCCCTCGCTGTCGGCATCGAGCGAAGAGGCAAATCCGCCGCCCTGGACGGTCATTTCCCTGAGCAGCCAGCTGATCGTTTCCTCGACACGGATTTTGAACAAAGGCTCCTGGGTTTCGCGCCAGGCCTCGGTGAGCAGGTCGAGAAGCTGGGCATTGTCGTAGAGCATCTTTTCGAAATGCGGGACCAGCCAGCGCGCCTCGACGGTGTAGCGCGCGAAGCCGCCGCCGAGATGATCGTAAATGCCACCCTGACAGATGTGCCTGAGGGTCAAAAGAACCGCATCGAGTGTGGGCTGTTGAGCATAGCGCAGGCCGGCCCGCCACGCGAATGCGAAGAGCGGCGATTGTGGGAATTTATTCATACCGCGCAGGCCGCCATTCTCGGCGTCGACCAGGCCCGCGATCTTCGAAGCAGCGTCGGCGAGCAGGCCTTCGGTGATTTCACCGGTGGCCGAGGCGCCGGCGCGCGGAGCGATCGTCCCGGTTATGGCCTCGGCATTGCTGGCGACCTTTTCGGGTTCCTCGCGATAGATGCGCGATATCTCCCGCATCAGCTGAATGAAGCCGGGACGGCCATGCGCTGGCATTTTCGGAAAGTATGTGCCGCCCCAGAACGGCGCGGCTTCGGGCGTCAGGAACATTGTCAACGGCCAGCCGCCCTGTTCGCCCAGGCTGTGCAAAGCGGTCATGTAAATGGTGTCGACGTCGGGGCGCTCCTCGCGGTCGACCTTGATATTCACGAACAGCTCGTTCATGACCGACGCGGTGTCCTCGTCTTCAAAGCTCTCATGAGCCATGACGTGGCACCAGTGGCAGGCCGAGTAGCCGACCGACAGCAGGATGGGCTTACCGGTTTTCCGGGCTTGGGCAAGAGCCTCCTCGCCCCACGCCCACCAATGAACGGGATTGTCCTTGTGCTGCAGCAGATAGGGGCTGGTCTCGTCAGCCAGGCGGTTTCTTGTCATGACTGGCTCACGAAGACTCCACGCGGAAGCGGGCTTGGGCTAGAGAGAGCCTAACGGAACTGGTCACCACTGGGAACAGCTGCCGAGATGAAGCCCGATATGACAACCGCGCGAGACGATACCATCTTCGCGCTCTCAAGCGGCCGCGGACGCGCCGGCGTCGCGGTCATTCGTGTCTCGGGGCCGCGCGCGCGCGACACTGTCACCGCGATTGCAGGCAGCCCTCCCCCGCCCCGGCAAGCCTCGCTGCGAGCGCTGCGGGACCCCGCGAGCGGCGAAATGCTGGATCGGGCTCTGGTGCTGTATTTTGCCGCTCCGGCAAGCTTCACCGGCGAGGACGTGGCCGAGTTCCATGTGCATGGCGGCAGTGCTGTCATTGACGGCATTGTCGGCGCGCTTGCCGCAATGCCGGGGTTACGCGCGGCGCAAGCCGGAGACTTCACGCGCCGCGCCTTTGACAATGGCCGGCTCGACCTGACCGAAGTCGAAGGTCTGGCCGACCTGATCGATGCGGAGACCCGCGCCCAGAGACGCCAGGCGCTGCGCCAGTCACGCGGTGCGCTGGGCGTGCTCTATGAGGGATGGCGGGACGATCTGATCGAGGCGCTGGCGCAGATCGAGGCGGCGCTCGACTTTAGCGACGAGGCCGATGTTCCCGAGACGGTCGCTGGCCGGGCGCGTCCCGTTGCCGAACAGGCGTTGCGGGCCATCTCCGCCCATCTTGACGACAAGCGGCGGGGCGAGCGGTTGCGCGACGGTTTCGCGGTTGTGCTCGCGGGCGCGCCCAATGCTGGAAAATCGAGTCTGCTCAACGGGTTGGCAAAGCGCGACGTGGCCATTGTGTCGGAAGAGGCCGGGACAACGCGCGATGTGATTGAGGTTCATCTTGATCTTGGCGGACTGCCTGTCGCCATTCTCGACACCGCCGGCATCCGCGAGGCGGAGGGGGCTCTCGAGCGGGAGGGCGTGGCGCGTGCACTGGCCCGCGCCGCTGCGGCCGATCTTGTCATCTGGCTGGTGGATGCCGGCCAGCCGCAATGGTCGCCGCCCGGAGAGCTGGGTGGTGCAGGCGGCGCGGTGATGACGGTCGTCAATAAATCCGACCTCGCCAAGCCGAAACCGGACGGCGATGCTATAGAGCCCCTGCTCCGGATTTCAGCGAAGACGGGCGCCGGGCTCGACGCGCTTGCCGACGCGCTGGCGGACAGAGTGGGGGAGGGATTTGCGGCAGCCGAAGCGCCGGTCATTACCCGGGCCCGCCACCGCCAGGAGCTGGAGCGCGCGCGCGATGCGCTGAAGCATTTTGTGGCAGGCGAAGCTGAAGAGCTCGAATTGCGCGCCGAGGATTTGCGCGCCGCCGCCCATGCGCTCGGGCGGATCACGGGCCGCGTCGACGTGGAAGACGTCCTGGACCGGATTTTCGCCGGCTTCTGCATCGGCAAGTGAGCGGAGCGGTGTTTCCGGTGCTTATGGTTAACAAAGCGTTACCCGCGATGTTTCACGTGAAACAAATGAGCGCCCGCATCCGCTTTGCTTTTGACGCAAGTCGGGCAACCGGCTAGATCATCGTTCCCATGACCCAGCGTTACGACGTGATTGTGATCGGCGGAGGCCATGCCGGCTGTGAGGCGGCAGCGGCGGCCGCGCGCATGGGCGCACGCACGGCGCTCGTCACGCACCGCAAGGACACGATCGGCGAGATGTCCTGCAATCCGGCCATCGGCGGGTTGGGCAAGGGCCATCTGGTGCGCGAGATCGACGCTCTCGACGGGTTGATGGGACGGGTCGCGGACGAGGCCGGCATCCAGTTCCGCGTTTTGAACAAGTCGAAGGGGCCGGCGGTTCAGGGCCCGCGCGCCCAGGCCGACAGGAAACTCTACCGCCACGCCATGCAGAGGGCCATCGAGAGGGTCGAAAATCTCGATATTGTCGAGGCTGCCGTGGAGGACCTCGTCACCCAGGGCAAGCGGGTTTGCGGCGTTGTGACGGCGCATGGCGAGGAAATCAGGGCCGCCGCCGTGATTCTCACCACCGGGACATTTCTCAACGGTCTCATTCATATCGGGGAGAAAAAAATTCCCGCCGGCCGCATCGGCGAGGCGCCGGCGCTGAAATTGTCGGAGCGGCTCTACGCGCTGGGTCTGCGCATGGGGCGGCTGAAGACCGGCACGCCGCCCCGGCTCGACGGGCGCAGCATCGAGTGGGACCGGCTCGCGGTGCAGGAAGGTGACGATCCGGCGGTGCCTTTCTCCTTTCTGACGGAAAGGATCGAACGCCGTCAGGTGGTTTGCCACATTACCCACACGAATGCGGCAACCCACGCGATTGTCGAGAAAAACCTAGCAAATGCGCCAATTTATACCGGTCAGATTGAAGGAACAGGGCCACGCTACTGTCCCTCGATCGAGGATAAGGTCGTGCGGTTCGCCGAGCGCGACGCGCATCAGATTTTCCTGGAGCCGGAAGGTCTCGACGACGATACGGTCTATCCGAACGGTATTTCCACGTCATTGCCCGAGCCGGTGCAGGCGCAATTCCTGAAAACCATTCCTGGTCTGGAGCAGACACGGATACTGCGGCCCGGATACGCCATCGAGTATGACTATGTCGACCCGCGCGAGTTGCTGCCGACGCTGGAGGTAAAATCCATGGCCGGGCTCTATCTGGCCGGTCAGATCAACGGCACGACGGGCTATGAGGAGGCCGCCGGCCAGGGCCTCCTCGCCGGGGTCAATGCCGCGCTGGCCGCGTCGGGGTCGCAAGCAACCTTCACAATTTCGCGCGCCGACGGCTATCTCGGCGTCATGATCGACGATCTCGTGACCCGCGGCGTCTCCGAGCCCTACCGGATGTTTACTTCGCGCGCCGAATACAGGCTGCGGCTCAGGGCCGACAATGCCGATCAGCGGCTGACCCAGGCCGGTATCGATGCAGGTCTCGTTGCAAACCCACGCGCGCGCGCATTTACGCGCAAGGGCGCGGCACTCGCTCGCGCATTGAGGCTCCTGGAGAAACTCACCGCGACACCCAACGAGGCCATCGCAAGCGGCCTCACGGTGAACACGGACGGGCGCCGCAGAAGCGCCTTTGAGCTGCTGTCCTACCCCCACGCGGGGTGGCCGCAGCTGGAGAGGCTTTGGCCGGAACTGGGTGGCATCGACCCGAAAATTGCCGCCCAGCTGGCGATCGACGCCCGCTATGCGGTCTATCTCAGACGCCAGGCCGCCGATATCGCCGGCCTGCGCCGCGATGAGAATGCGGCGTTGCCCCGCGCGATGGACTATTCCGCCCTGTCCGGTCTTTCCAACGAGGCCCGCCAGAAGCTCGAGAGCCACCGCCCGGCGACGCTGGCCCAGGCGGCCCGGATCGACGGCATCACGCCGGCGGCGCTGATGCTGCTTGCCGCCCATCTGAAAAAGCCGCCGCGCGCCAAATCGGCCTGATCGTGATCCCCATTGGCTCCGGAAACTGACAATATAGACGGTCCCGACGCGTTCGCGGCCGCTTTCGATGTTTCACGTGAAACAATTGACCGGTTGAGCCGCTACGAAGATTTACTGCGCAAATGGCAAAAGGCGGTCAACCTGGTCGCGCCGGGGACCCTCGATGAGGTCTGGCACCGCCACTTCGCCGACAGCGCCCAGCTGCTCGCGCTCGCGCCAGAGGCCCGCAAATGGCTCGATTTGGGCTCCGGTGCCGGTTTTCCGGGCATGGTGATAGCGATTCTGCTTGCGAATCGGGACGATGTCAGCGTTTCTCTGGTCGAGAGCAATGGGCGGAAATGCGCTTTTCTCGGGGAAATAGCGCGGGAAACGGAGACGGCTGTGGAAATACAATGCGCGCGC
>JAJFHO010000149.1 GCA_021775575.1 Hyphomicrobiales bacterium | reverse complement strand
CGATCATCGCGACGGGTTCGCGAATCCTGACAAAGGGAAAGCCCTCCGCGCTGTGCGCGTGACGGGGGCCTCCCTTTGAATCCCCCGTCATGAAGTCGCGCCACAGCCCGATGCTCTGGTCATGATCGAGCTTTACATAGGCATCGTGATTGCCGGGCACGACTGTGACGTCCCGCGCGGCGCCCAGCCCTTCGAGCCAGTCCCGCGCCGCCTCGAATTCCGCCGGCAGACCGATATTCACCAGATCTCCGGTGACCGCGATATGGTCCGGTTGCAGCGTCTTGAGATCACCGGTGAGCGCGTCCAGCGCGGTGCGGCGGTGAAACTCCTTCCGGCCGCGCAGCCAGTTGGTGTAGCCGAGCATCCGCTTGTTCATGAGCTGGCGCAGCGTCGGGCGCGGCAGCGGACTGAGATGGACGTCCGACAGATGGGCGAGGGTGAACATGACAGCCTTATGGGGTAGAAGGATGCAACCTGACAAGCATAGGGTTCACCGATGGCATTGCGGTCGAAAAGCACATCTCTCCTGACCCGGGCATTGCGGCCCTGGTGGCGGCTGACCCGCGGCCTCACGCTCGGCGCGCAGGGCGTCGTTCTGACCCGTGAGAACAAGGTCCTGCTGGTCCGCCACGGCTACCGGCCGGGCTGGTTCTTCCCCGGCGGCGGCGTCGAGCGGCACGAGACCCTGCAGGATGCGCTGTTGCGCGAGGTGGAGGAGGAGACCTGCGTGGTGCCCACCGGCCCGGCGGAATTCCACGGCCTGTTCGCCAATATCGAGAGATTCCCCGGAGACCATATCGCGGTCTTCGTGGTCCGGCAGTGGCAGCGCGACAGCATACCCAAGCCGAACGCCGAGATTGCCGAGCAGGACTTTTTCGACCCCGGCGCGCTTCCCACCGCGACCGATTCCGGGACGCGGCGCCGGCTGGCCGAGATATTGGACGGGCAGCCGCCGGCGCGGCATTGGTGACGCGGACGCGTTTTTCGTCTGAAGCGAAGATCCATCTCGTTCTGGCCGGATTGCGCAGAGAGGACAGCAGCCTTGATCTCTGCCGACGGGAAGGCTGTGCACGTAGCGAAAGCTGATCGGCGCCGCGGAACTAATACCGAGAGCCGAATGAGGAACTCGACGACGAAATACGACCATAGACGCGGGTCTGATTAAGACTTTTTCAACCACATTGTCACAACCTGAGATTGTGCAAATCAACTTATGATACTGCGGCGAAAGCGCGCAGGGTTTCTTGTAAGGTCGGCACTGTGGGGCGGTGTTCAACTGATAGGGCTGGCGCTGTTTGTGTTGTCACAAATCACCAACAAGACCTGTGCATCGACAGTCGCGGCCGTAGGCCGGCAGCTGAAGACCGCAGTATACGAAATCACCGTGTCGCGATCGCCGCCGTGCGTTTGCGCTCGCAAGTAAGACTGCTCGCGAAGGGAGCTTTCGACGTGGGCATTGAGTACCTTCAAGGAGTTCGAGACATGAATTCAACTTTCAAGATTTTTCTTTTGGCCGGGACTGCGTTCGCCTTGCCTTTTGCCGCCAACGCTTCTGAAGCCCAGCACGGGACCGCTCCAAAGGTACAAAAATCAAGGGTTTTCTCCAGTCATGCAAAACCGGGCCATGCGGCAAAACCGGGCCATGCGGCTCCGGCTCACGCGGCCGCGCCGGCCAAACATGGTCAGCCCGCCAAACACGCCAAAGCAGCCGTGCGCGCACCGGCTCATGCGGCCGCGCCGGCACCGGCCGGTCATCGTAAGCCCGCCAAACACGCTAAAGCAGCCGCACATGCGCCGGCGCATGCTAAGGGCTCTGTTCATTGGGGATATTCTGGTCCCGCAGGACCTGGTCACTGGGGCAGCCTCAAGAGCGAATACGCCCTGTGCGGCGCGGGAAAGATGCAGTCTCCAATCGATATTTCCGGCGGCCTGGCCGTCAAGGCGTCCAGTATCGTCTTCAACTACAAGGTGAGCGATCTGACGATCCGCAACAATGGCCATACCGTTCAGGTCGACTACAAAAAAGGCAGCCATATTGTCGTGAACGGGCATCGTTATGACCTTCTGCAGTTTCATTTTCATACTCCGAGCGAGCATCTCATCGACGGCAAGAAGTATCCGATGGAAATGCATCTGGTGCACAAGGATGCTGCGGGCGCGCTCGCGGTTGTCGGCGTAATGATGGAGTCGGGCGAGAGCAACATCGCGCTGTCGGAAGTCTGGAACCACCTGCCGGCAAAGGCTGGCGGCCCGGCCCGCATCGGCGGCGTTGTGCTGAACGCCCGCGATCTTCTGCCCCAGAAAGGCAGCTATCATCATTACAAGGGGTCACTGACCACGCCGCCCTGCAGCGAGGGCGTTAACTGGTTCGTGCTCGCGAAACCGGTTCAGATCAGCGCCGCGCAGATCAGAAAGTTTACGGACATAGTCGGCGACAACGCGCGCCCGGCTCAGTCCTCCTATAACCGTCTGGTGATCAGCGAAAAATAAACCGACGCCGGCTTTGGAGACAATCCCATGAAACTGAAACTTGGCAACATGCTCCCCTCCCGCGCTGGCAGTTCGCCGCCACCTTCCGACGGCGACCCGTCGCCCGCCGGCGGTTCGCCTGCTCGCGCTGGCGGTTCGATGAAAATCGGCACCAAGATTTTTGGGCTCGTGGGATTCTGCTTGTTTCTGCTCGCCGCGGTTGCCGGTGCAGGCATCTGGCAGATGAACAAGATCGGCGTCGAAATCGAAGGGATCGCCGAACGCGACCTGCCCCTGACGGAAGGTCTGACCCAGATCACGATTCGCCAGCTCGAACAGGCGATCAACCTTGAGCGCGCTTTCCGCACCGCCGAGGTGATGGACAGGCATCACGAGGCCAGGGAGGCGTTCGAAACAGCGGTCCGGAAATTCGAAGAGCTGAACACCGAGATCGAAAAAAAGTTCGACGAGGTGATTACGATTGCCCAACACGCGCATGACACAACCAGCTCGGACGAGGAGCGGCACGAATTTCAGAATGTGCTGGCGGTAGTTGAAAAACTAAGCAAGGAACACAAGACATACGACCATCTGTCGATCGAGGTGTTCAAGTTGATCGTGAATGGCAATCTGGAGCAGGCCCTGACTCAGCTTCCCGAGATCGAGGCCGCGGAAGAAGCTCTCGATCACTCGCTGGAGAAATTGCTGGTCGATGTGGAAGGCTTCACCGCGCGCGCGGCGAAAACGGTTGAGGAGCACGAACATTTCGCCCTTAAACTAATGGTTGTCTTGTCCGGCATTGCCCTGATTATTGGAACGGGCACCGCTATTTTCCTGGTGAAGCGGAGTATCTCCGTGCCGCTCTCGGAAGTCGTTACGGGTATTGATGCGCTGACATCGGGCGATCTGTCGCTGGACGTTAAAGTTCACTATGACGATGAAATCGGCGCCGTTGCCAGGGCTTATGAAATCTTCCGGGAAAACCTTGTCCAGACAAAGCGGCTTGAAAAAGAGCACGAAGAAAAGCGCCAGATCGAACAAAAACGGCAAGCGGCGATTACGACGGCAACCACCGAATTCGGCGGCATCATCGGCGGTATTGTCGATACGGTGTCTTCCGCATCGGCGGAGCTGCATTCCACGGCCCAGTCCATGGCAAGCATTGCGGAGGAGACCAGCAATCAAGCGAGTTCCGTTGCGGCTGCGTCGGAACAAGCCAGCACCAATGTGCAGACGGCCGCCTCCGCTACCGAGGAGATGTCCAGTTCCATCTCTGAGATCAACAGCCAAGTTGCCGATGCCGCCCAAGCCGCGAAGGCGGCGGTCGAGAATGTCACAAAGACAGCCTCCCAGATGGAAACCCTGACGCAAAAAGCCGACGAGATCGGCGATGTCATTTCCATGATCTCCGATATAGCCGGGCAGACCAACCTTCTGGCCCTGAACGCAACGATCGAATCGGCGCGCGCCGGCGAGGCTGGCAAGGGTTTCGCCGTCGTCGCCAGCGAGGTGAAGGCGCTGGCGAACGAAACGGCCAAGGCCACCGAAGGAATTTCCGAGCTTATCTCGGAGATTCAGGCCGAAACCAAGACGGCTGTCGATGCCATCGCGGACACAGGCGCGGTCATCAATAAGCTTGAAGAAACCTCAACGTCAATCGCGGCGGCGATGGATGAGCAAGGCACGGCCACGCAAGAGGTTGCCCGCAATGTCACTGAAGCCGCATCAGGCACCCGGGAGGTCTCTTCGAATATCGCCGGTGTGACCCAGGCGTCGCAGGAAGCTGGAACAGCTTCCGGACAGGTCACTTCCGCGGCAGAGGAGCTCTCCGGACAGTCGTCGAAATTAAAAGCCGAGGTCGATGCATTCCTCCAGCGAATTCAGGCGGCCTGACACGCTGACCGCACCGCGGACGATCGCAATTGGCCCGGGCCCCAAAAAGGGGGCCCGGGTTTTTCTTTGCCCGATATCAAGCAAATTCTCGATTGCGAACAGCAGCCGGTCCATACATTCGGGTCACAAGCACTCATTGAGCGGAGACTGGTCCGGCTTTGGCGTTACCCGCGAAAGCAGACATAGCAGAAACTTAACCCCAAACTCGCTGCTACCCTTGAATTCCGCTGTATCGCGTCCCCACGAGACTGTGATGCAGAGCGTCTGTTGTCTGAAGGAACACAGCGCCGCGTGCTCTTGCGTATCGACTTTTTGCGTCTCTTATCTTCCTGAATTTTAGCTCTTGGACATCATACTCTTAATCAAGGCAACAACGATCATCAGGACGCCGCCGCCAATACCGCCGCCGGCAATTTGACTGATGATGCCACCAATATCCATACCGCCACTTGCTGCGCCTGCGCCAAGCACGGCAGCTAGAATCTGTCCACCGATGCCCCCGCCGACGATGCCGGCAACAGAATTGCCGAGCGTACCGAGACTCTTGTCTTTCATAACCGCCCCAGCCACGTTGCCGCCGACAGCGCCACTCACCAACTGAATAATCAAAGGTAAAAAGGCCTCCATTAATATATTCCTCAATTGCCTCGCAAGGTATGCGAGGTCTTGTTATCATCCCGACTCGTGCGGTGGATTGGTTAGCGCCTTTCCGGTCATATAGCCAGAATTTCCGTTGTCATCGATAGCGTGCAAGGTTCCTCTGGTAGCACCCGCCATCCTCGGCGAGGTGACCTTGGCGGCTGGCGAATTCTCCAAGCAGCGCCGGCGGAACGGGTCACCTTTTCTTCCTGTTTTCGACGGCTTGAATGGTCCGGACGTTCAGCCTTTCCAGGGGACTAAGGGGCGGCTTCCAGGTATGGGGCCGGTACCAGGGGAATTGACCGAAATAGCGCTGCAAATCCTTGCTTTTGAAGAAGCGGCCCTTGCGTGCGTAGATTTCATTTCGGGCGATACGCAGCTTCCTCACGCCGAGCCCCAGAAGCTCCCTGACCGCGATACGCCGCAGGTGTGATTTGGGAAAAATGAATCCGTCCTGTTCCACGGACGGCTGGACCGGCACTGGCGTCACCGGCTCGGGTGGGGCCTGAGCAGGCTTCGCAAGCGCGGCGATGCGCGTGCGCGCCAGGGATGCGAACTGGCCTGACGGGTAGCTTTGCAAATAGGCGTCATAGCTTTCCTTGGTGGGGTTCGCTGTGACCGATTGCCAGAACAGCAATTCCGCCTGTTCATGGGTGCTTTGCCGTGTCGCCGCCGGCGGTGCCGGGGTTTTTGCGGCCACCTGCGGCTCCGGTTCCTTGCCCTTGCCGCCGGCGAGAAAGAAATCGTTCAGCATCTCGTTGTAGACGGCGGGTGTTTGTTCATGGCCGCCGGAGCTCAGCGCCAGCTTGTTGACGCCACGCTTAACCCTTTTTGCCAACTCGCCGATTTCAAGACCGGGCTCGCGCATCAGGGGAAGCAGCGTGCGGGTGAACACGGAATTGGGGTTTTCGTCACTGTCCGACAGACGATCGAGCGCCTGCTGACCGGCTCCGGCGGAGAACATGATGAAAGTCCCCTGCGCCGGCGCCATGCGCGCAAGGCCGCGCGTGCCGCCGACGGAGCGGCCTTTTGAATCCTGAAACGGATTGTCCCGGCACGCATCGAGGATCAGCAGCGTTATCCGCGCCCCCCTGGCATTGAGCGTATCGGTAATCATGTCGACGCGGACCGACTCCGACTTCAGAAACGCCTCCTGCCCGCTTCTGATCCGGGGTACGTCGGCGGGCAGCAGATAATTCAGCCCGTCGACTCGAATACCGTGCCCGGCGAAGAAAACCGCGGCGGTGTCGCCCGGCTGCACCTTGTTGGCGAGCTCCTGCAGCTTCAGATTGATGTCGCTGCGCCCGAGATTGAGCCCCAGCAAGGTATCGAAGCCGAGTTGCCGGAGCAGGGCGGCCATGGCGCGGGCGTCGTTGCCGGCCTTTCTGAGCTGCTGGTTCGCGGGAAGGTTGGGGTAGGCGTCATTGCCGACAACCAGCGCGACGCGATTTTCCGCCAGCGCGGCCGAACCAAGCCAGACAATCGCCACCGTCACCAAGAGAAAATACCGAACCAGCATATTTGCAACTCCTCACCTGCCATCCTGCCTATATTAGGTTGTACAGCGCCAACGGCAAATTTCCGGCGCTGCCGCGGGGCCGGCTTCTACCGGTCAAATCGTCCCCGGTCATGCGGCAGGGAGTAGTAGATATCCGGTCCGGCGGCCACGACGCCCGTCGGGTTCACCGTGGTTTGACTGGCGTAATAATGCTGTTTGATATGGTGCATGTTGACCGTACCGGCGACGCCGGGGAGCTGATAGAGATCGCGCAGATAGTTGGACAGATTGGGATAATCCGCGATGCGCTGCCGGTTGCATTTGAAATGGCCGACATAAACGGGATCGAAGCGCACCAGCGTCGTGAACAGCCGCCAGTCGGCTTCGGTAAGCCGGTTGCCGATCAAATAGCGCTGCCCCGACAGTCTTTGCTCCAGCTCATCCAGCGTGGCGAACAGGGCGGCGAAGGCTTCCTCATAGGCGTCCTGGGAGGTGGCGAAGCCCGCCTTGTAGACACCGTTATTGACGTTTGAATAGATGGTGGCGTTCACCGCGTCGATCTCGCCGCGCAAGCCTTCCGGATAATAGTCGCCTTCGCAGGCGCCGCAGCTATCGAAGGCGGAATTGAACATCCGGATGATTTCCGAGGACTCATTGTTGACGACCGTGTGGCGTTCCTTGTCCCACAGGACCGGCACCGTGACGCGTCCCGAATAATGCCGGTCGGCGGCCAGATAGACCTCGTAAAGCCGTGCCTTGCCGTTGACGCTGTCGCTCGTCGCGCCCTCTATGCTGGCGTCGAACACCCAGCCCTCATCGCCCATAAGATGGTGGACCACGTCGACGCTGACCGCGTCTTCCAGGCCTTTGAGGACACGGAAGATCAATGTGCGATGCGCCCAGGGGCAGGCATAGGAGACATAAAGGTGATAGCGGCCGGGCGCGGCGGAAAAGCCGCCGGTTCCCGTAGGACCGGCACTCCCGTCCGCGGTTATCCAGTTGCGAAAGCTTGAGTCCTGACGCTTGAAACGCCCACCGGTCGATTTGGTGTCGTACCAGCGGTCGCGCCACTCACCATCTACCAGAAGGCCCATGGACCAGTTTCACCCCATCAGCCGCTTGGCGATGCTGGTGACATGGTGGCCCTGGAAGCTCGCCAGATTGAGCTCCTTCTGCGACGGGTTGCGTGACCCGTCCGGGCCGGCGATCGTCGCCGCGCCATAGGGCGAGCCGCCGCGCACTTCCGATATGTCGGCGAGGTCCGGCGCGGAATAGGGCAGGCCGACGATGACCATGCCGTGATGCAGCAAGGTGTTGTGAAATGACGTAATGGTCGTTTCGTTGCCGCCGCCGGTGCCGGTGGAGGTAAAAACGCTGCCCGCCTTGCCGATCAGAGCTCCTTCCGCCCACAGGCCGCCGGTCTGGTCGAGAAAGCTCCGCATCTGCGACGACATATTGCCGAACCGCGTCGGCGTCCCGAAGATGATGGCGTCGTAATTCTTCAGTTCGCCCGGCTGGATCATTTGCGCCGGCTGGTCCACTTTCATGCCGGCCGCCTGCATGGCGTCCGCCGGCATCAGCTCCGGCACGCGCCGCACATGAACTTCCGCGCCTTCCACGGCGCGCGCGCCCGTCGCGATTGCATAGGCCAGCGTTTCCACATGGCCGTAGGCGGAGTGATAGATAATAAGAATTCTGGGATTTTGGCTCATCGGTGGTTCCCTGATTCATCCGGCGCCCACAATACAGCAGCCGCCGGAGAAATGGCCTCTCGGAGAATCAGCATGACATCGCAACAGTATAGCCCTCCACGGCAAAGACCAAAGGCTTGCATTGGTTTAGAATTGCGCGGCATTTATGAGACCTTGATCTAGACCGGGCCGGGCGGAGCTGATATTGCAGCGCCGGTAATGGTACAGACTGCTGCACAGAACGGATTTTTGCGACGACGCGAAGGCTTTAATGAAGAGCCGCTCGCGCCGCGCACCTCCTTTATCGGCAATCGATAAGCTACGCGCTTCACGGATGGTCCACCGGGATCCGCCATTATGGTATCCCGCATTGAAACCGCCGAAGCAAAGTCAAGACGCGATGCCGAATACCCAATTCAAAATCCAATCCGAAACGCCGGACGACCTTCCCGCCCTGAACGAACTATGCGCCCTTGCCTTCGGCCCGGGGCGTTTCGCGCGCACCGCCTATAGAGTGCGCGAGGGGCGAGCGCCCGATACAGCCCTGTCTTTTGTGGCCTGGAGCGATGGCCGCGCCGCCGGGTCGATCCGCTTCACGGCCGTGAAGATAGGGGGCGAAGAGGGCGCGCTGCTGCTCGGGCCGTTGGCGGTCGACCCCGAATTCGCCGGCCAGGGCTGCGGCCGGGCACTGATCGAGCATGGGCTGAAGGCCGCGCGCGCCGGCGGCTACAGGCTGGTGCTCCTCGTCGGCGATGCTTCCTATTTCAAGAGATCGGGCTTCCAGCCCGTATCGCCTGCGCGGATCAAATTTCCCGGCCCCGTCGACCCGGCGCGCATTCTGGCGGTGGAGCTGGAAGAGGGCGCGCTCGGGGAGTTTGGTGGCGTGATGGCGGCGGGTTAGGGCGTAGCGCTCATGGAGAGGTCCCCCGTCCGGCAGCAGGGTGACGGAGGCTACCGCCCCTCCCGGTACCAGGTCATCGCCACCGCGCCGATCAGCAGCGCCAGCGCCAGCAGGCCGGAGAAGAGCGGGATCAGCCGCACGCCGCGGGTGATATAGGCGTCGCGTTTGCGCAGGCCCATCCAGTCGGACCCGTGCATGACGCGTCCGGCGCGCAGCATGGCGACGCGCGGCAGATCGCCCTTGCTTTCTTTGGCGCCGGCCCAGAAGGCGCCGCCGCCGGTTTCCTCCAGCAGCGGCTGCAGCTTTTCAGCACTTGCGGTCAGCGTCGCCAGCTCTTTTGAGTTCAGGGCGCCGACATGGGCGACAGCGGAGAGTTCGCCGGATTTCACCCGGAAGATGCCGCTGTCGCGGGCATCGAGCGTCTTGCGCCAGATGCCCGGCGCAATCTCGTCGAGCTCTACGCTCTGGGTTTCGCCGCCGGGGCCGGTGACTTCCGCCGGCTCGACCTTGTCCTTCATGCTGCGCCGTTCGATCACCAGCGTGTCGTCCCGGCCCGTGGCCAGCAGCACGTCTTCTTCGAGATCCGGCTCCTTCATCAGCCAGTGGGCGAGGCGGCGCAGCAGCGCGGTGTAGGGGCCGCCGCCCTCAAAGCCGCGCGCCCACAGCCAGGCATGATCGGAGAGCAGAAGAGCGATGCGCCCTTCCTGCAGCCGGTTCAGGACCAGAAGCGGGCCCTTGCCGGGGCCATGCATCAGCACGTCGCCTTGCACGTCGGAGGCCTCTATCAGGCGGAACCAGCGCCCCCATTCGGGGTCGTCCTTGGCGGCGCCGGCGAGGCCGCGCGTTACAGGATGGCGCTGCCCTGTATCGGATATCGCCGGACGGTAGGCTTTTTCGACCACCCGGCCGGTGGGCGCGGCGGGCAGAATATGGGAGAGCGGCGTCCGGTACAGGCTCGTCGGCGAGGCATATCGCTCGCCCGCCGCGACCAGCACCGCACCGCCGGCCTCCACGTAACGCGCCACATTGTCGAGATAGAGCAGCGGCAGAACGCCGCGCCGGTGATAGCGGTCGAAGATGATCAGGTCGAACTGGTCGAGCTTTTCGGAAAACAGCTCGCGGGTCGGGAAGGCGATCAGCGAGAGCTGGTTGATCGGCGTGCCGTCCTGCTTTTCCGGCGGGCGCAGGATCGTGAAATGAACGAGATCGACCGCGGCGTCGGATTTGAGCAGGTTGCGCCATGTCCGCTCGCCGGGATGCGGCTCGCCGGACACCAGCAATACCCGCAAATTTTCCCGCACGCCTTCCGCCGCCAGCACCGCCTTGTTGTTGGTCCCGGTCAGCTCGCCGGGGGCTGTTTCGACTTCCAGCTCGACGATATTCAACCCGGCATGGGGGAAGCGCACCGGTATCTCGACCTCCTCGCCAATGCGGACGCGGCGCGTAACCGGCGCTTCATTCTCATGGATGATCTTCAGCGTGACATACTGACCCGTTCCCTTGCCGGGCTCATCGGTGATCCGCACCTTTGCCGTCTGCTGCGATCCGACGAGGCCGAAGCGCGGAACCCTCAAGACCTCGAGCCGCCGGTCGAACTCATCGTCATTGCCGGTGATGATCGCATGAACCGGCACCTGAATGCCGAGCGCCCCGGCGGTTGCCGGGATATCGTGAATTTGCCCGTCGGTGAGAAGAACGACGCCGGCCAGGCGTTCGGGCGGGATGTCGGAGAGGACGCGCCCGATATCCGCGAACAGGGTCGTTCCGTCGGTTTTCTGCGTGGCGCCGGAGGCGGGCGAGGTCACCCACCGGATGTCGAGGTTGGCAATATCGCCCAAGCGGGCGGCGAGTTTCTCGCGCACGGCGCGGGTCAGCTCGATCCGGCCGGCAACACGCTGGCTGTTGCTTTCGTCCACCGCGACAACGGCAATATCGGCCAGCGATTCACGTTCCTCCTGGCGCAGCGTCGGGTTCATCAGCGCCAGCACAAGCAGGCCCAGGGCGAGCGTGCGCAGTAGCGCGCCATGGGCGCGCCGCTGCAACAGCAGGGCCAGCAGCGCGAAGCCCGCCAAGCCCAGCACCGCCAGCACCGGTATCGGCAGCAGGGGCGCAAATTCGATATTCCAGCTCATCGCCTGTTCATTTTCCCAACGGGCCTATTGCCCCAGCCTTTCGAGCAGCGCCGGCAGATGCACCTGATCCGCCTTGTAGTTGCCGGTCAGCGCATACATCACGATGTTGATGCCGACGCGGAACGCCATTTCGCGCTGAACGTCGCCGCCCGGAACCACCGGGTAAAGCGGCCGGTTGTCGTCGTCGAGCGCCCAGGCGGCGGCAAAATCATTCGACGTGATCAGCAGCGAACTGACCCCGTCGGCCCGGCGCGCCTGACGCTCGCGGGCGTCGTCGGTCTCGGGCCGGGCCTCGACCCATAAGGTTCCGCCATCCCAGCGGCCGGGAAAATTTCCCAGCAGATAAAAGGATTTGGTCAATACATGCTTCTCCGGTACCGGCTCCAGCGGAGGAATATCCAGCTTGCCGAGCAGGCGCTGCAGCGCCGCGGCGCCGGGACCTTGCGTCAGGCCGCCGCCAGAGGGCAGGGACATCTGATAGTCGCGCGTGTCGAACAGGATCATGCCGCCCTGTTTCATGTAGGCGTCAATCCGCGCGAGCGTCGCGTCAGGCAGTTTCTGGGCATTTTCGCGCACCGGCCAGTAGAGCAGCGGGAAGAAGGACAGCTCCGCGCTGTCGATATTCAAGCCGATCGGCGCTCCGGGCTCGATCGCCGTGCGAGCCTGCAAAACCTTGCCCAGGCCGCTCAGGCCGGCAAGGCTCGTGGCATCGATTTCGGGGTCGCCGGTCACGACATAGGCGAGGCGCGTTTGCAAGGACGCCTCGAGCGCCAGCTTGTCCGCCGCCGCACTGGTTTCCTGCGCCTGTATCGAACCGGCCGCGGCAATGAGCATAATCCCGGCGGCGAGCAGAACGGCCGTTCCCCGGCGCGCCAATGTCAGCGCTCCGACACCCGAGGCAAGCAGCAGAACGGCAATCATGTCGGCGAGAAAAGTGCCGAGCGCGGCGGCGAGAAGCCAGGGTTTGAGCTGGATTGCCTGACCGATCCGGTAGCTGGTCTGGGAGGCCTGTTGCGGCAAACCGGTCAACGGTTTCAGGACCGTATCGGCGCGGATCAGGTTCAGCGCCCTGGCGCTTCCCGCCGGTCCGTAATAGCCGGGCGGGTTGGCCGGACCGGGCTCGGTCTTTTCCATCTCGCTGCCTTTGAGCGGCTGGACCGTGGCGGCTGGTGCGACCAGGCGTCCGAATGCATCCAGCACCTGAAGCGGCGCAAATACGGAATTCGCGTCATCACTTTCGCTTTCGGTTTCCGCGCCGCGCTGCGACGCAGCCGCAGTGGCGCGGCCCGGAGTCATGACGGAGCGCTCGGCGATCCGCCGCAGCATTTCGACGAACAGGCCGGACAAGGGCAGGTTGGACCAGTCGGAATTCGCGGTGACGTGAAACAGGACCAGCCGGCCATTGCCGCGTTCAGCCGCGCTGATCAGTGGCGTGCCGTCCTTGAGCCGGGCCCAGACATCGGCGCGCAACTGGGCCGCCGGGTCCGCGAGCACCTGGCGGTGAACGCGGACATCGTCGGGGATTACAAGACCGTGGAAAGGGCTCTCCTCGTCGAATTCAGCCAGCGGCTGCGCCTCGCTCCAGGACAGCGAACCGCCCAATGTGCGCCCGCCCTTGCGCAGTGGAACCGGCAGCAGGTCGTCGGCGCTTTTTTCCAGCCGCGGTCCGGCGAACCGGATCAGCGTGCCGCCGCGGGCGACCCAATCCTCGATCTGCTCCAATGTGCCCGGTATCAGCTTGCCGATATCGGCGAGCACCAGAATTGACAGGTTGCGGTCGAGCAGTTCGGGCACGGCGGAACCCACATTGGCGTCCTGTGACGCGGCGATCTCGGCATAGGGCGCGAGCGCGCGTTCAACATAATAAAGCGGTGAAAGCAGAGGCTGCGCGAATTCACGCGATTCACCGGTGATGACGCCGACACGGTGCCATTGCGAACGGCGGTCGAGAAGCTGGATAGCGCCTGCCGAGCGTTCATCGGCGATCTCCAGCCGCGCCACCTGATTCCTGATTTCCAGCGGCAGATCAAAGGAGGCTTGCGCCCGCGTCGCGCCCGGCGCCAGCGTAAAGGCAGCCTTGCCGAGTGGCTCGCCCTTTGACGAGAGCGCGCCAACCGTGCCGGCGCGGGCGCCGCCGTGCGGGCGGATGACCAGTGCTTTCAGGGCGCCGCCTTCGCCAATCCCGGCATACAGTCCCAGCGGGGCCTGGCTTGCATCCGCGCGCGCGACGGAGACCTCACCGTCTGGTCCGGCCAGATCGACCAGGGCGTCGGCGAATTGCGCCGCGTGCCCATAATCGACGCCATCGCTCAGCCAGACGACCGACAGACCGCGCAGCGTTTTCAAATCCCGGGTCAGACGCGCCGCCGCCATGTCGCGTTGCGGGGCAAAAGGCAGGGGCGTCAAGCCGGCGGAGGCCTCCCGCGCCTTGTCCGGCCCCATCGCTTTCAGAGTCTCGGTCTGGGCGCCCGCCGTGCCAACGACAAGCACGGGCCGGCTGTCCCGCTCGGCGCGTCCGACAAGGGAGTCAATCATGTCGGCGCGCGCGGTCCAGTGGCTTGCGCTGGCCCAGCCATTGTCGACGACGATCAGCAGCGGACCGTCGCCGGCGAGCGTCTCCCGGTCGGGATGAATCAGGGGGCGCGCCATCGCCAGGATAATCAGCGCGGCGAGGATCATGCGCAGGAGCGTCAGCCACCACGGGCTGTGCTCGGCGGTTTGTTCGCTGTCTTCCAGTTCCTTCAGGAGCCGCGTCGGCGGAAACACAATCCGTTTTGGGCTGGGCGGCGTGAAGCGCAGCAGCCACCAGATCACGGGCAGCGCCAGCAGTCCGGTCAGCAACCAGGGATCGAGAAAGCCGATCGCGCCAAGAGTCATCATGCGGTCGTCTCTTCCGCGGCCGCCGCGAAACCGGGCTTGTCCGCCGATGGCCGGTATCGATAATCATGCTCAAGACCGGCAAGCCGGGCATGCAAAGCGAGCAAGACTTCCTCTGCCGGCCGGTCCGTGTGATGCAGCAGCATAGACCATTCGAGACGTTTTAGCTCTTCCGCAAGCCCCTGGCGATGTGCCGTCAGGCGTTCATGATAGCGTTCGCGCAACGTCTCGGCGCGCCCCGCGATCATCTGGTCGCCGCCCTCGCTGGCCATGAACTGAGTGCGTCCCGAATAGGGAAGCGTTTCCTCGGCCGGGTCCAGAATCTGGACCAGATAGCCGCGCACGCCCTGGACGGCAAGTCGTTCCAGCCTTGCGGCCAACGCGTCCAGGGGCTCCAGAAAATCGGAAAACAGGATGCACTCGGAAAACCGTCCAAGGGCGGCGGCCGGCGGCAGGCTTTCGGTATCATTGTCCTCGCCGATGCGCCGTGAAATCGACTCCGCCAGCTTGCGGACCGCCGCCCGCCCGGTCCGGGGCCGTCCGCCGAGAAGGCCGATCCGCTCGCCGCCGCGTACGAGCAACTCGCCCATGGCCAGCGCCAGCACGATTGCGCGCTCCGCCTTGGAGGTGGAGGAGAGATGCGACTGGAATTGCATCGAGGCGGATATGTCGACCCAAAGCCATGCGGTATGGGCGGCCTCCCATTCGCGCTCGCGCACATAGAGATGGTCGGAACTGGCCGAGCGGCGCCAGTCGATGCTGCTGGCGCTGTCGGAATTTTCAAAATGACGGAATTGCCAGAAGGTCTCGCCGGGCCCGGCGCGCCGGCGTCCGTGGATGCCGTGCGTCACGGTGTGGGAGACGCGTTGCGCCTCGACCAGCAGGGCGGGCACACGCGCGGCCAGAAGATGGGCGCGCGTTTCCAGATCCTGCAATGGCGAGACAGTGTCTCTATCGCGGGGGTCCGCCACGCCGGCGTTACTCCAGCCGCTCGGTCAGCGACGCTATGACATCGTGCAGCCTTATCCCTTCCGCCCGCGCGGCGAATGTCAACGCCATGCGATGCTTCAGGATTGGATCGGCGAGATCGACAACGTCATCCACCGACGGGGCCAGACGTCCCTCGAGCAGGGCCTTGGCGCGCACGGCCAGCATCAGCGACTGGCTGGCGCGCGGGCCGGGACCCCAGGCGACCTGTTCATTGATTTTCGGTTCGGCATCGGCGCCGGGGCGCGCGGAGCGAACCAGTTTCAGGATCGCGTCCACGACCGCCTCGCCGACGGGAATTTGCCGGACAAGCCGTTGCGCGGCCATCAGATCGTTTGCCGAAAGGATCGTCTTGAGCTTTTTCACCTCCGTCCCGGTGGTGGCGAACAGCATGCGGCGCTCGGCCGCCTCGTCGGGATAGGTCACGTCGATCTGCAGCAGAAAACGGTCAAGCTGGGCCTCGGGCAGGGGATAGGTGCCCTCCTGCTCGAGCGGATTCTGCGTCGCCAGCACGTGAAACGGCCTGGGAACTTCATGGCTAATGCCGGCAACGGTGACATTTTGCTCCTGCATCGCCTGCAGCAGGGCGGACTGCGTTTTCGGGCTGGCGCGGTTGATTTCGTCCGCCATCAGAAGCTGTGTGAAGACCGGACCCTTGACGAAGCGGAAGGATCGCCGCCCGCCCGCACCCTCTTCAAGCACTTCGGAACCGACAATGTCCGACGGCATAAGGTCGGGGGTGAACTGGATGCGTTTGTCGTCGAGCCCGAGCACGGTGCCCAGCGTTTCCACCAGGCTTGTTTTCGCAAGCCCGGGGACGCCGATCAGCAATGCGTGGCCGCCGGCAAGAAGGGTGACCAGCGACAATTCGATCACCCGGTCCTGACCGAAAATGACCGAGGCCGCCGCCTTGTGGATTTTTCTGACCTTGGCGCCGACTTGCTCAACGCGCTCGACCAGCTTTTCATCTGTCTTGGTTATGTTTGTCATGACCGTGAATATAGAGATCAATCCGTGCTACAGGAACACCGTGACCTGAAAATCGGTCACAATCATGTTAGGGCCTGAATGTGCACGGCTCCTAGTCCCGAACCGCGCCACAAATGTGGCCTGAAATCGCATTCTGCGCCAAAATCGCGCTTCGATGAACGAGAAGAACGAACCAGCCGGTGAACTTGCTTCGCTGGAGTCGACCTTGTCGCGGTTCACGGCGCGAGGGCCGGCGCCGGTGCATCTGTGGAATCCGGAACATTGCGGCGAGATCGGTTTGCGCATCGGCTCCGACGGCACCTGGTATTACCGGGACAGCCCGATTGGCCGCAAAGCGATGGTTCGTCTGTTCTCGACAATTCTCAGAAAGGACCCCGACGGCCGGCACTATCTCGTCACGCCGGTGGAAAAGATTGTGGTCGACGTGGCCGACGCGCCCTTCATTGCCGTTGAAATGGCCCGCGCCGCCGGTCGGGGACATCCGGCGATTGTTTTTCGCACCAATGTCGGGGACGAAGTGATGGCCGGGCCGGAACATCCGCTCCGATTTCATATCGATGCTGATAATAGCGGCGTGAAACCCTATATTCTGGTTCGCGGGGCTCTGGAGGCTTTGGTCTCGCGGCCGGTGATGTATGACCTTATAGAAATTGGCGCGCGCGAGAGGGTCGAAGGCAGAGAGATGTTTGGCGTTCACAGCGGCAACAGCTTCTTTCCCATCGCACGTGCCGATGAGATAGACTCGATGTAATGGATCGGCTTATGGAAAATATGGTGCGGGAACAGGCTTTTACCGCCGCGGATCTGCGCCGGCGGGCGGAAGGCGTGCTTACGCCGCCGGCCGACAGGCGGAAGATACTTGTCGATGAGCCGCCACGCCGCAGCGATTTCGACCTCAACCCCGGGATGGATCCGGCCCGGGACGCGCTCAGCGACGAGAAGCGTCCCGCCGCCGTTCTGATCCCGATTATCGACCGCCGGCCGGAAGCCACAATTCTATTGACTCAGCGCACCGCGCATTTGCGTTCCCATGCCGGACAGATCTCGTTTCCAGGCGGGCGAATGGAGGAAGGCGATATCTCGCCGGCGCACACCGCCTTGCGGGAGACCAATGAGGAAACCGGCATCGAGGCCGATTTTGTTGATGTGATCGGCTTCCTGGAGAGCTACCAGACCTCGACCGGTTTCCGAGTTGCTCCCGCGGTCGGTATCGTAAGCGCGGGTTTTACTCTGGAACCCGACAGCGGCGAGGTCGAGGATGTGTTCGAGGTGCCCTTGAGGTTCCTGATGTGCAGCCAGAATCACGAGCTGCATTCGCGGCCCTGGCAAGGCTCGCGCCGATATTACTATGCGATGCCCTATGAGGATCGGTATATTTGGGGAGCAACCGCAGGTATGCTACGCAACCTCTACGACTGGCTGTACCGCTAAGGCTCCTATGGCACGCGTATTCCTGATCTCACTCTTTCTTTTCATTCTGCCATTCATTCTTTATGGCGGGTTTTTCCGTTTCGTCCGCGGCGGCGAGAAGAATAATTTTTGGCGTGATGTGCCCATCGTCTGGCTCGCCCTTGCCGGGGTTTCCCTTGCCGTCGCCGGACTGATCGGTCTGGTTTATCTTACCGGCATGTGAAACCGGGAGCGGTCGCGATGAAACAGGCCGGTTTCAGGGCGATAAGGCAACTGTGATGAGCGCCGCCGACACCGATCAGCTGCCCGACCTGAGACATGCCGATTGGCTTTCTTGGCCGGGAACGAAAGCCGTATTCGCAGCCCTTATGGTGGAGGGGCATTGCGCGCGGGCGGTCGGCGGCGCGGTTCGCAATACACTGCTTCGCCGCGCGGTCCGCGAGGTCGACATCGCGACCGACGCCGACCCCGATACGGTTATGCAGCTTGCGGCGCGCGCCGGTCTGAAGGTGATCCCCACCGGATTGGATCATGGCACGGTCACTGTCATTGCCAAGGGTCAGCCCTTCGAGGTGACAACGCTGCGCACCGATCTTGAAACCTATGGCCGGCGCGCAAAAGTCGGCTTCACCGCTGATTGGGTTGCCGATGCGCAGCGCCGGGATTTCACGATAAACGCCCTCTATGCGGATGCCGACGGCACATTATTCGACCCGCTTGGCGGCGTTGCGGATATCGCCCTCCACCGTGTCAGGTTCATCGGCGATCCGGCACGGCGCATTCGTGAGGACTATCTTCGCATCTTGCGCTTTTTCCGTTTCGCCGCCGAGCTGGAAGCTCCCGAGATCGATTCCGATGGCTTGGACGCCTGCGTGCGCGGACATGGCGGCTTGTCAGCCCTTTCGCCCGAACGGGTTCACGCGGAACTCCGCAGATTGCTGGTTGCGCCCGCGGCCATGAAAGCCCTGATGGCGCTGTTTGACTATGGGCTGCTGGTTATGGTGCTCGGCTCCGTCTGCCGCTTGCCGCGTCTTGAGCGGTTGATCGCCCTTGACGGCGCCTTCGGCCAGGAAGCCGACGCCATGCTTCGTCTTGCCGCGCTTGCGGTCGAGGTAGAGGAAGATGCCGAGCGCCTGAGCAAACGGTTCCGGCTGTCCAACGCGGAAAGCGTCAGCCTTGTCGCCGCCGCCCGCTATCGCGAGATTTGCCGGACTATGAGTGAAACCGGCGCAAAGGCGCAGCTGTATCATGCCGGCGTCGACGGTTTCCGCACTGGCGTGATGCTTGCCTGGGCGGAGTCCGGCGCCGGCGCCGACGATGGCAAATGGCGCGCGCTCTTCAACTTGCCCGACCGCTGGACGGCGCCGGTCTTCCCCGTCGGCGGCGCCGATATCGCGGCGCTGGGTATATCTCAAGGACCGCGCGTCGGCGCTATCTTGAAGGCGGTCGAGCGGCGCTGGATCGAGAGTGGTTTCGGCGACGATCGGGCGGCATTGCTGGAAGCAGCGAAACGGCAGGCCGCGTCGATCGGCGATGGACCGGAAAAAGAGCGCTAGGGATGAATGCTTCGCGAGACGCGATGGCAGAGCGCAACCGAGCGATCAAGCTCGTTTTCGCTGCTGGGGCATTGGGCTGCGTCCTGGCGGGACTTTTGCTCTATGTTTTCGCAGATGAACTCGGATTCGACCCTGACGAGGCGAATTTTCTGGCAATGGCGTTTCTCGCCGCCGGTTTCGCCGACTATCTGCTGTTGCGGTTCTGGGACAGAATTTTCCGGTCCCGGCAAAACCGTGGCGGCGACCGGTAGCAGCCTCTGTGGAGTGCTGCCAAAGCACTGAATTTTATGGAATTTTTGCTGCAAGAAAGGAAAAAGAGCAGTACCATTCCGTGAGTCGGCATTTTACGGTTTTGGGAGGTCGCGCATGGTGGATCGGGATTTTGCACTGGCTGTACGCGGTTACGGTATCACCACCGCGGAAATCCTCTACCACATGCCGGACTACCCGGCGCTGCTGCAGACATTCCTTTGGCAGGACTATGATCTGGCCCCCCAATTCCCCCGCCTCCGGGATTTTCTCGATTATTGGACGGATAATCTCGACGGCCCCCTTTTCCGCATTCGGGTTGCGCATAAGCGGCTCCTTGCACCGCAGGAATTCCGCTTTCTGGACGGCAATCTGGAAGTGAACTGATGTTCTGGCGAGGGGGGTGGTTCGCGCGCTATTTGGCGGCTTCCTCAGCGGGTATGACGATCACCTTGACGATCGAAGTCCTGACCCGGTTGCGGCTGCCCCAGGTCCGGTAATAGTCGAATGCCAGCGCAGCTTCTCCGGCGACCATTCCCTTGATGGCGACATTCAGCACGCTTGGCTTGTCGAAATAGATGGAGCTGCCTTCCGGCGCCATTATCCAGCCAACCTCGTCGACGCTAACCAGGGCCAGGCCTTCGCTTTGTTGTCTGTTGAGCCGCCATTTGTAACCGGCGCGCGGATTGCCCGGAAATTTGACCATGATCAGCTGGCCAACGCTGGTTTGCACCATTTCGGGCACTTCGGTCGCCGCGACTATGCCGGCAGAGCCCGCAAGCACCACAGTTGCCGCAACAAGACTGGCTGAAACGCGCATTTCGCGTCACCTCACATTTTCATTCCGGGGCTATATTATAGTGATGGTGGTTAGCGGCAGGTAAAGGGATGGCGCAATATCCCGTGGCGGAAGCCTGTTAGCCCGCCACCTGCGGTTGACGGCCATGCGGTTTGTCCGTGTTGCGTTTCAAGGCTCGCTCGCCGAACACGCGTTGGGAGGGCTTTTCGGCGGCTGCGTCGGGCCGATTGGTGCGCACAGCGCCTGGAACCGCGTCGATGAGTTCCACCATAAAGCCGAGCAGGCTGTCGGCCGACATCTTCATGGGTTTGAATTCATGCGATGCGCAATAGCGCCGGTGAACTTCCTCGGCCACCGGATGACCGACAAAACACATGGACCAGTCCGCGAAACGGCGTCTCTTGATCGGCCTTGCTTCAAGAATGACATGGTCGGTATGGCGCGGGTCCCGGACGATCCGGCAAAAGGTTTCGGTGACTGCCTTCCGGTCGCCCTCCAGCACTTGCGCGAAATAGGTTTGGTTGTAGAGCAACGCGCCGGTGACGCCGTGGACCATATTGTTCTTTTTGGCCTTGTCGAGAATGTCCCTTAGATCGTCCCGAAATTTCGGGTCATCCGAGCCGATGACTGCGTTCCTGGAATAATAAATCAGCCGAAACAGATACATCCCGACATTCCCGCGTTAATCGCCAAAATCTGCGCATTTTGATGTTGTTTACACAACTTTACCGGGAAGGAACTATCAGCGGGTTAATGACCGTATTTAAAAATACGCGCGCCCTGCTTCTCAAGCACAGGCCGCAGCTCTCCGAACACTTTCCGGTAAAGATAGAAGGGGACGCGGGGAAAGAGATGGTGGATCAGGTGGAAATTCTGGAACAGGTAAAGCCAGTCCACGAATTTTTCGCTCCAGCCTTTCACCCAGAACACATTGGTGTCCCGGTAGCGTTCCTTGGCGACATGGGGCTGATGCGGCAGCCAGGCGAAGAAGAAGATAATGATCGCGCTGCCCAGCCAATGCGGTCCGAGCCAAAGCATCAGGACCTCGCGCCAGTAACCGAACATGCATAGCCAGAAAGCGATCGAATAGAGCCCCCAATAAGCGGCGATGACATGCGCCGTGACCTTGAAATTGCCCGCGACGTCCGGTTTCAGAGCGACCTGCTTGAAAAAGAAATGATGATAGTAGGGGACGATGGTGAGGCAGCGGAACAGCACGACCAGGGGGTTTTCCACATCGAGCCAGCTGTCGGGATCGAGCTCCGCATCGTTGGTGTCGCGATGATGCATCAGATGCATATGCCGGAACGCTTTATATTCGTGCAGCAGGCAGGCGCCGCACAGAAATCCGAGGAGATGATTGAGCCACATCCAGCGCCCGTCCCGCCCGGCTATGTTGCCGTGACAGGCTTCGTGAAGCGGGGTCTGAATCGCGTAAAGGAGCAAGGAGTTTGCGATCAGCCCGAACCAGAGCGGGATTTTCCCCATCGCGCCGAGGGTGCAGACAAGGGCGAAGGCCGCGATAATGGCGAAGCCGAGCGCGACGCTCGGCCAGGCCACCATGCCCTGGTAGCTCTTGACGATTTTCTGCGCCTGCCGATCCGCCTCCGCGGTCTGCGGTGTGGTGGGTTTGGTATCGGCTACTGCGACTGCGGCGGACATAACGGTTTCGCTCCGTGTTGTTTCTGCTTCCCGCTTTTGCGCGCCGGCCTCGGCTTTATCGCCGTAAGCCCCAAAACGCCGGCTCACATAATCGAGCTTGAATTATGACCCGTTTGCCGGTCCTTTTCAATTTTCCGATAGGCGTGCGGCGCTAAAACGCACAGGCCCTAGCGGTGCGACAGGCCCTTCTGTTTCATGCGCCAGAGCAGCATCTCGATGCGATCCTGACCGAAAAACGGCTCGCCCTCGAATACGAACAGCGGCACACCCGCATGACCGGCTTCGGCCTGCGCCTGCTGATTTCGCTCGATAATCGCGTCGAAACGCTCAGGATTGGCGTCGACCGCCCGCATCAGCGCCTGTGCATCCAGTCCGGCGCGGGCGATGGCGTCAGGGAGATGCGCATCTTGGTTCCAGTTATCGGTTTTGCCGTCCCACAACAGCCGCATCACCTGTTCCTGGAATTCGAGACCCTTGCCCTGTTCCCCCGCGCCGGCGGCAAGCCGCGTCAGCCTGCGGACGTGCGGCTGCTCGCGGGCGATCTCGTTCGTCTCCATGTCCTGAACGATGGGGTCGGGCACCGGGCGGCGGTAGGGAATGCCGTAAAATTCGGAAACACGCTGCGAGTCGAGCGTGTGATAGGAGCGGTAATATTTTGATACAGTAGAGAAAAATCCGGGATTTCGTACCGCGATCGGATACACGACGCGCAGATTGATCTCGACCTGCCAGCGTTGGCGGATTTCCAGAATCCGGTCGAGCGACAGATAGCAATAGGAGCTGCGCATCGACCAGAAAACATCGAAGGGGAGGAGTTGCGTCATGAATGGGTGCCTTTAGACAGGGTCTTGCCCGCGAAATTGGCTAACGGATATTAACCATATTGCGTCTTCCAGGATGCGTATTTCGCAAAATCCGTCACTAAATTGACATGAACCCCCTGAATGTTCGATCCCGCTTGCGCAAAATGGCTTGCGCGGGGAGGGACAACGCCATTTTTCATATTCTGTGCCGGGGCCTGGGGGTCAGACGCGGATGATTTGATGCGCATCGTGATTGCCGCAATTTTGGCGCTTGTTTTTGTCTGCCTGCCGCGTCCCGCGACGGCCCAGTTCACTACTTTGCAAGAGCAGGATTACACCAGCAATGCACGGTTGCTGGAGTGGATTTACAGCTATCGCACCAAACCCGATCCCGGCAGGGTACCCGAGGCGGTTCACGCAATGCGGCGGCTCGGGCTGTTGCGCGACAGCGAAAAGTCGGAATTCTTCGTCGGGTTTATCGCGGGCGTTCTGGGCAAAAACCAGCGCAAGGCGCGCAAACTGGTCAAGAAAATGTTCCCGATGCCGCCGAAAGAGCAGGCGGTCATCATCAAGGCAATAGCCTATTCGGGACTTGGTGACTGGCAGGCGATCCTGTCGGAATTTTCCTCCCGGATGCCGCACAGGCAACCCCTGATCGACAAATATCTCTCCGGCGAAGAGCCAACGCTCATGGAGGTTCCGCTGCGCAGCGGCCCGTCGGTCCTGTATGCGCTGTGGGGCTATTATGTGGCGACCGGCTATTACGAGCCAGTCGTTCGGGTTATCGCGGCGCTTGAATGGTCGAAAGGCGCCGAGCCGTCCGAAGGCGCGTTCAGGCGCCGGCTGCGGTCCGCCTTCTCCTGGTCGGATGACCCGGACGAACTCATCAAGGCGACGGTCGGCGGCACCGCCAAATGGACGCTTGTCTCCCATGCCGAACGCGACCGGCATCTGATCGATTTCTACCGCGTGCAGATCGATTACCAGAGCGAAGAGAATGCCAAAAAGCTGAATGATGTCGCCGAAGCGGCGGAGGCCTTCGAATCGGAGAGGATTCGCAAGGAGGAACTCGCCGCCCTGGACGATATCCGCCGCCGACATCCGGAAGGGGCGGGCTTCAACCGGGCGACGACGCTTGGTTCAGTTGCGATCGCGACGGGTTGCGTCGCGGCGACCGCCGCGGGCCAGGCGGCGATCGCGGTGCCATGTATTGTTACCGGCGCCGTCTATTCCGGTTTCGTCAAGCTGCTGCGCGGCTCGCCGTGACATGATTGGCGCCGGCCGGACCAACCCGGCTTGACAAAATTGCCCAGCCAGCATTCAAACATCCCTTCACTGGCAATGTTTTTTTCGTCCCGCAAACACCGTGACTAATCTTCGAGAGGCTGCTCAATGACGACCCCGTGCATTATCTCCGTTGCGATTACCGGTTCGGTGCCGCGCAAGGAAGATAACCCGGCTGTTCCGATCACGATCGCCGAACAGGTGGACTCCACCCATGAAGCGTTTGAAGCCGGTGCGACACTTGCGCACGTGCATGTGCGTAACGATGACCAGACGCCAACCGGCGATCCGGACAAATATCTGGCCCTGAAAGAAGGGCTCAATGAGCATTGCCCGGGCATGATCGTGCAGTTTTCCACCGGCGGACGCTCCGCCGACGGCAAGGAACGCGGCGCCATGCTGTGTCACCGGCCCGACATGGCGTCGCTGGCGACCGGATCGACCAACTTTCCCGGGCGCATTTATGAGAATACGAACGAGCTGATCGCCTATCTGGCGGACGAGATGCTGAAATATGACGTCAAACCCGAGATTGAGGTGTTCGATCTGGCGATGCTTTATAACGCCATCAATATGTCGGACGCCGGACTGATCAAGAAGCCGCTGCATGTGCAATTTGTTTTGAACGTCAAGAATGCCCAGCCGGCCCGGCGCGAGATACTGGAGTTTGAGGTTGGCGAGTTGAAGAAGCTGGCGCCCGACGCCACCTGGGTGGCCGCGGGGATTGGCCGGACGCAGCTGGAAGTGAACCGCTGGTCGCTTGAAATGGGCGGCCATTGCCGTACCGGCCTTGAGGACAATGTGCGGTTGGACAAGGACACGCTGGCGCCGTCGAATGCAGCTCTGGTCGCACGCGTCGCTGAAATGTGCGCGGAGTATGATCGCCATCCGGCCAGTGTCACCGAGGCCCGTGAAATTCTTGGCTTACCGGCCTGATATTCAAAAAGAAACGGCCCGCGCCATAGGCGCGGGCCGTCCCGTGTTGGGACCTGCCGTTGGCTTGCTGACGTCAGGCCACACGCTGTAGGTTGGCTGCATTCAGCCGAGCCGTCGCCGCCTTGGTGACGGGGTCGACCGCGGGAGATTCGTCGTCGGCGACAAGCGCAAGCGGGTTGTCGGCCCGGCGCGAGCGGCCTTCGAAATAGCTGCCCTGCTCGAGCTGCATATTCTGATGGCAGATATCACCTTCGATGTGGGAGTTGGGCTCAAGTGTAACGTTGAGCGCGTGGATAGAGCCGGTGATCCGTCCGCGGACACTGACATCCTCCGCGACGATGGCGCCGCGTACCCGTCCTTTGTCGCCGACCGTAAGCGCCGCGCAATAAACGTCGCCCTGGATTTCGCCCTCGATCTGGACTTCGCCCTTCGAGATGATGTTGCCTGTGACCGTGAGGTCTTCGCCAATGATGGATGCAGCCATTTTTGTGTTCCTTCAGCTAACGTCTGGATAAACCGCCCCCTAAACGATTTCCATCTTTACAAGCCTGGTACCAAGGAGCCGAATCAATGACTTCAGAGTGTGTTAAGGGAGGTTAACGAATGTTTAATATGGCGCGATTCTGATTTCCCGGAAACCGGCGAAACGGCCTGTGCCAATGGGTTTCGGGCGCATGGCCGGCAAAGATTTCCACAGAACTATCCACAGGTCTTCCCAAGGCGCCCTGGTCCCGGTGGTTGTAGTGGCTGTCGGCTACGGCGAAAGCTATCATGTGAGTGATTCATCGGGGTGGCTGACCCTACGTTTCAATTAATGGTACAAGGTTTGACTTTGACTTCCCGCGCGTTGCGTATCTGCGAGAGGCTCAAGCAGCGTAGACATGGGAGCAAATAATGTCGGAATCAGTAATTGCGGACGATTTGCACATTAAGGGCGAACTGACGACCAACGGCGACGTTGAGCTAAAAGGCGTAGTCGAGGGAGAGATTACCTGCCGTACGCTGATGATCTCCGAAGATGCGCGAATTGAAGGCTCGGCAGCTGCGGAAAAGGTCGTCGTGCGGGGAACGGTGGACGGCACGATCAACGGCATCAGGGTAACGTTGACATCGTCCGCCAAAGTTAAGGGGGAGCTGATTTGCAAGGCTCTGTCGATTGACGAAGATGCCTATTTCGACGGCAGGTCACAACGCGTCGACGATCCGCTCAAAGACACCAAGCGGAAATCCGAATCGTCGAGCAGCCAAAAAAGCGATACGTCGAGCAGCAGCAAAAACGGCAACGGAAAGTCCGAGAAGAGCGGCGGCGCGGCTGTTGACCGGCCAATCGCTGCTGGGGCCAGCCACTAGACGCCCGGCGGGCGCTCCGGCGCTCGCCCGGCGATTTGCAACTCCGGCATCGGAGCGGGTGCGCGACAGGTTTCGTGCCCCTGCCCGATGAACGTCGGGGTGCGCCCGCAGCCGGGCTGGGTCACGGCCATTTCACCACCGGGGGCATCGAGGAGAGGATTGACTCGACATTGCCGCCGGTTTTCAGGCCGAACAATGTGCCGCGATCGTAAAGCAGGTTGAATTCCACATAGCGTCCGCGCCGTATCAGCTGTTCCTCGCGCTGGGCGTCATCCCACCGGGTCTCCATATTGCGGCGAACAAGTTCGGGGTAGATCTTCAGGAACGTGCGTCCGACATCCTGTGTGAATGCGAAATCCGCCTCCCAGCCGCCTTCCGGCTTCCTGGAATGCAGATAGTCGTAGAAGATGCCGCCGATGCCGCGCATTTCGTTGCGGTGTTCCAGAAAGAAATATTCGTCGCACCATTGCTTTAGGTGATCGTAATCGGCGACGGCGTGGTCCTCGCAGGCCGCTTTCATGGCCGCATGAAAATCCTTCGTGTCGATGTCCTCCTGGGTGCGGCGCGCGTTCAGGACCGGTGTGAGGTCCGCGCCGCCGCCAAACCAGCTCCTGGTCGTGACGACAAAACGGGTATTCATATGAACAGCCGGCACATTCGGGTTGTGCATATGAGCGATCAGTGAAATGCCGGAGGCCCAGAAGCCGGGGTCTTCATCGGCGCCCGGAATCCGGCTGCAAAACTCGGGGGCGAATTCGCCATGGACCGTCGAGGCATGAACGCCGACTTTTTCGAATACGCGGCCTTTCATCATCGACATGACGCCGCCGCCGCCTTTTGCGCCGCCGTGATCCGTGCGCTCCCAGGGCGTGCGTTCAAAGCGTCCGGGTGGAAGGCCGGCTTGGGGTCCTGAGTCCAGGTCGTCCTCGATGGCCTCGAAGGCCGTACAGATCAGGTCGCGCAATTCCTCGAACCAGGCGCGGGCGAGCGTCTTGCGAGCGTCAAGCCGGTCCAGATCGTCTTGCGTCAGCGGTGGCAGGTCCGGGGCGGTCATGATGTTCCTGTGTTAGCCGGAAAGGCTGGCCCGGCAAAGCGTGAATGCGAGCAAAAATTAGAGCGTATACGGTCTTTTTGGCTGGATCGTCGGCAATCTTTGCGGTCTGGCCATTGAAAACGTCGCCATGCGATCCCTTTTAGAAAGGATCGGGGGTTTGCTGCGCGGAGGAAGAAGTCATGAACCGTCACCTGAATCCCATCGTTGCGGCCGCGAGCGCGATTGCTTTTGCCCTGCCGCTTACGGTTGCCGACTTTGCACTGGGCCAGACACAGACAAACCGTCAGATCGCCGTGGAGCCGGCGGCTGAGCAAAAGCCGGCGGCCGAAGCCTCCGAGCCAGGCAAGGCCGAGGCGAAACCGGAGACTGCCCCGGTTGACGCGGCCGCGGCCAAGAAAGAGCCCGCTCCTGAGAAGAAGGCGACCGGTGTCACCGACGATAAAAAGCCGGCGGATGCACCAGTTTCGAAAGACAAGGCCGAAGCCGAGAAAGAGACCGCTCCGGTCAGCAAAGCTGCCGCTGCGCCCGACGACAAGGCATCTTCTCCCGCATCGGCCGCGCCCGCGGATGCTTCAGATGGCGCTCCGGTAAAACTGAGCGTCAAAGACATTGTTCTTGCCCTGCAAACGGAACTCAAGCGTGTCGGCTGTTACTATGGCGCGCTCGACGGGATATGGGGACGACGGTCCAGCTCGGCGCTCCAGGCGTTCGGCCGTTTCGGCAAAATCAAAAAATACGACTTCAAACCGTCCGAGGTCTGGATCAAGCATGTGACCGGCAAAAAGAAAACCGTATGTTCTAGGAACTACGGTTATGGCCGGCCCGGCCAAGGCTATGGGCCCCGGCCTGGTTACGGCGTTCCTCCGCAAGGTGGCTACCAGGGCGGTTATGGCCGCGGCAATGGCCGTTACTGATCGGGCGTCGCGCGAGCGAGCGCATCATCGGTTCAGGTGACTGCCGCCGCGCAAGCCCTTGCCCGGCCGGGCTCCGGTCGGCCGGTTGTCGCGCCAGACGCAGGCGCCATCGACAAAAACCCGGGCGATCCCCACGGCTGGTGTTTGCGGGCTGTCGAAGGTCGCGCTATCGATGATCGTGCCCGGATCGAACAAGACCAGATCGGCATGGGCGCCTTCCGCCAGAACGCCCCGGTTCTCAAGACCAAAGGTCCGCGCCGTGAGCGACGTCATCTTGCGCACCGCCTCTTCCAGCGGGAAGAGCTTCTCCTCGCGGGCATAATGACCCAGAACGCGCGGGAAGGTGCCCCAAAGGCGGGGATGGGGATGTTTGTCGTGGGGCAGGCCGTCGGAGCCGATCATGGTGGCGGGAAATTGCATGATCCGCCTCACGTCGGTTTCATCCATCATAAAATAGATCCCGCCGGCGGGAGAGATCCTGTCGATGGTTTCATCGACCGTGAGACCCATTTCCCTGGCGACTTCCTCCAGGTCGCGCCCCTCAAGCCCGGCGACCTTGTCTGACCAGGTAATGAGCACGCGCGTGGCATCGCAGATGCGGGTCTTCTGCAGCACCGTGGAACTGGCGATATAGGGATACATATCGAGGCCGACCGTCTGTCTTTGGCGCGCCGCCTCAATCGCCTTCAGTGTCTCTTGCGAACGTCCGTGATTGGCGAGGCCGACGCATTTGTGATGCGAGATGATCACCGGGATATCGGCGGAGGCGCCGATGCGGAAACTCTCCGCGAGCGAGTCGAGCACACCTTCCGCCTCATTGCGCATATGGGTTGAATGAAACCCGCCTTCCTCGCCGACGATTGCCGCCAGCGCCTCGATCTCCTCCGTCGGCGCTTCACGGGCCGGGGGATAGTAAAGCCCGGTCGAGAAACCCGCCGCGCCATCGCGCAGGGCCTGGCGCAGCAAATCTCTCATTCGCTCGATTTCAGACGCTGTCGCGGCCCGGTCGAACCGGTCCATCGTCACTGCGCGCAACGAGGCATGACCCGCCTGGGCGATGACGTTCAGCGCCGGCGGCGCCTTTTCCAGCGCATCGAAATAGGCGGCAAAGGTAGGAAAGAAATGCTCGGGCTCGGGACAAATCAGGTTAAGCGGTTCGGGCGGACGCGCATTGAGGGTCACAGGAGCAATCGAGATACCGCAATTGCCGGTGACAACACTGGTAACGCCCTGGCTGACCTTGCAGGCCATCGCGGGATCGCTCAGCACGGCGCGGTCGTCATGGGTATGGGCGTCGATGAACCCCGGCGCGAGAACAAGACCGTCCGCGTCGATCTCGCTGCTGGCGTTATGGTTCAGTGCGGTCCCAAGTTCCGTAATTCGGCCGCCGGCAACGGCGACGTCGCCATGCCAGCCGGCGGCGCCGGTGCCATCGACCAGTTTCGCGTTGCGGATGATGAGATCTGCTGAGGACATGTCGGGCCGTTCTCCCATTTCGCCAGCTCACATTGGTACGTCGGCGAGGGTTGGGAGACAACTCCGTTTGGCGTATCGCGTCAGCCGGCAGGCACAGGGGGAGGGGCAGGGGCCGGCACATGGTCAGGGGTATTGGTGGCGGGCGGTTCTTTCGGCGTGATCATCATGTCATTCGGGTCTGTTCCTTTATCATCAGTTGCCTGTGCAGCAGGACTCTGCTTTTGAGAAACTGTTTTGGCAGGTTTGTTTGAATCGACATCCTGACCCCAATTTCTCCGAAACATATCGCCACTGCTTGTCGCTTTTCCCACATTTCCCCCGGCATCTTGCCGCTGAGGCCGCTGGAGAGTTACAGAACAGGCCTTCGTATATTTCCGGTCAAGGCGATGTTTCCCGTCCGGCAGGCTTAGTTGCTCGAATTTGCGAATCTTCTCTTTATTCGGGTCGGTCGCCAGTTCGTTCACGCTTGTCGCGGGAGGCATTTCCTCGTGTATCTCGTTCATCCTGAACTCACGGAGTTTCTGTATCGCCCCTGCCCACCGGGTGCAGGACAAGTATGATTCCGGATCGATCATTACTGCTTTTCTGTACTTTTCGATTGCGGCGTCATGCTCCTTATTGGCGGTAAGCGCATCGCCCCAGCCGATGTAATATTCCGCGAACTCCGCACTGTCGTTTGATGTGCTGGATGCCTTGTCGAAAACCGCATCGCCCCGGCCGATGGAACGTTCCGCAGGGTTCAGGCTGCCGCGGCCAACCCCGCTACTGAAGGCTTTGACCGCTTCGCCGGGGTTGTCATCCGCAAGGAAGGCCATGCCGAGATTATAATGGGCATAGATCATCTTCGGATCGATATCGATAGCGCTTATATACCAAGCGATGGCCGTTTCGATCTCGTGTTGATCCGCATGAAGATTGCCGAGCAGATTATGGACCCATTGGGCCTGGCCGTGCTTCCTGTCTGAGATTTGCCGCGCGATTCTCAGTGCCTCTTCGTAATCGCGCGTTCTGAGATAAGCGGCGGCGACGTAGGGATTGACCTTTTTGAGCACTTCAATTGCGGCTTCCTGGAAATATTTGTCGGCGGTGGAATCACCAAGAGGATCCAGGGAGATCATTTGCACTTCCTCCCGCCCGTAAATTCGCAGCCGCAGATGCAAATCCTGTTTCTTGCATTCGACTTTGTCGCAGAAAAACTCGCCGGTTATGCGCGTCTTGGGAAATCCCGCTATCTCTCTCAAATACCGGGCAACCACTGACAACGAGATTTTGGAGTCGGGGATTAAATACACCGGTTGCGCCGATACCGGTATGAAGCCGAGCTGCTGTCCGCCGAAACCGCGATGTTCATTAATGTATCGCATAGCGTCCACAAGGCGATTTGCAATAATTTCCTCAGAATATCCTGCTCCAGAAAGCATGTTTGGATGTTTTATATGTTCAACTATTATATTATTATTAAAAAAATCTTTTAGAAATGCAAAAATGCTCAATATTACAGAAAACGCGATAATAAATGTAATTGTAAAGCTTTGTATGCCTTTGCCGCTATCAAGAATATTCTTTAAAATAGATTTCTTATCGGCATTGGCGATATTTTTTTTGCGT
>JAJFHO010000148.1 GCA_021775575.1 Hyphomicrobiales bacterium | reverse complement strand
GTTTTGCCGGAAGACAAGGCGCGGATCATTCAGGAGTTGCAGGAGCAGGGACATAAGGTGGCGATGGCCGGAGATGGCGTCAACGACGCCCCGGCGTTGGCTCAGGCCGATGTCGGCATTGCCATGGGAACTGGCGCCGATGTCGCGATCGAAAGCGCGGGTTTCACGCTGGTGAAAGGGAACCTCGACGGTCTCGTCCGGGCACGCCGGCTGGCTCGGGCGACCATGCGCAACATCAAGCAAAACCTGTTTTTTGCCCTGGTCTACAATGCCGCCGGGGTACCGGTAGCGGCTGGAATTTTATACCCCTTCTTGGATATCTTGATTTCGCCGGTGTTCGCCGCCGCGGCAATGAGCCTGTCTTCCGTCTCGGTTGTCGGTAACGCATTGCGGCTACGCAGGACGCGTCTCACATGACGGCCACCGAATCTGAAGCCATGCAGACTGAAACGCTCTTGGGGCGCTCTCGGAGAATTGACATCGCGTTCGCCGAAACCGAGCGTAAGGGCGAAGTGCTTGCTGCCGGTTCCCGCATACTGGTCGCGGGCACGATGCTCCTTGCAGCATGGTCTACGCAAGAAGCTGGACCGGCGGGACACCCCCTGATCATGGTGAGCCTGCTCTATGCGCTAACCAGCGCAGTGGGTCTTGCTTTTGTTTTGGGGAGAATATTTCATCCTTCGCTTCCTTTTGTGTTCGTGTTTCTCGATTGCACAGCCATTGCCGCAGCTCTGACCATGCAAGCACATATGCATGGCATGGACCTGTCTCATGAGTTTTCCCTTCCGCTTTTCTCGTTGGCATTCGTTGTCCTTATCCACGCATCATTGCGGTACCGGCCGACCCTTGTCGTTTTTGGTGCCGGAGCCTTCATCGCACTTCTTTTTGTCCTGCCGTTCCTGTTGGACGGGCATTTAAATGCGTATCACAATATTGCAGCGATGCAGGTAACGACGAGCGAACAGCATGAAAATATTGCCCTGCACGATATCGGGTTTCTGCCCCTGGTGTTCCTGGTCTTGGCAGTTTTTCTTCTCTACTACATTGTTCGGCGGACCCGCGGTCTTGCGCGCCTTGCATTGCTTGATGGCCAGCGTGTCGCTCAGCTCACACGTTTCTTTTCGCCGGAAGTAGCGAACCGGCTGGTTGCCGAACATTATGAGGAAACCTCTCATGGGCGGCACCAAATGGTGGCCATTCTGTTCATCGATATCCGGGGGTTTGCACTGCTCTCAGAGGGCATGCCACCTAAAGAACTGACCGAGTTGCTTGCCTCATTCCGCAGCGAAGTGTGCCAGATCATTTTCGATCATGGCGGGACTGTCGATAAGTTCATCGGCGATGCGGTATTGGCTGTCTTTGGCACCCCCTACGCAAAAGCCGATGACGCCGAGAGAGCTGCGAGGGCGGCATTCGCTGTTTGTCAGGGCGTGCGTTCTTGGCATGACGCGCGGCAGCAGGCAGGCGAACCAGCTGCGCTTGTGGGCGTTGGGGTGCATTATGGAGAAGTCTTTGCTGGAGTGATTTCTTCCGGTCATATTCTGGAACATTCGGTCATCGGGGATGCCGTAAATGTTGCACAAAGGCTGGAGCGATTGACCCGAGAACTGAATGCAGACGTGGTTTTGTCTGATGAGGTTTTACAGGCCGCGAAGATTGACGCTACCGAGCTGGAACTTGTGCGCAAGAATGACGTAACGATCAGAGGGCACAGCGCACCCGTCACGATCCATTACAACAAGGGGTCATCCAATTAGCGAAGTGTCGACTCGCCGTCTGGCCGCAGCCGTACACCCGGCCGGCAATCCCGGGCCAGGGCATGAACAGGATATCACTCCTCATATATTCGGATTCCAGGGGACGTATCGGATGCGCCAGGAGAGAAAGCTCTTGCGATGAAAAGTGAATATGAACCCAACAGCCTGACATTAATCGGCGCTGTTTCCCTGGGGACCGGTGTGATGATCGGTGCCGGCATTTTTGCCCTCACGGGTCAGGTTGCGGAACTGGCAGGTACCCTGTTTCCACTCGCCTTCCTGCTGGCCGCTGTGGTGACCGGTTTCAGCGCCTATTCCTACGTCAAGATGTCGAATGCCTATCCCTCGGCCGGTGGGATAGCGATGTTCCTGGAAAAAGCCTATGGCCGCGGGGTAATAACGGGAGCTTGCGGGCTGTTGATGGCCTTTTCTATGGTGATCAATGAAAGTCTCGTGGCGCGGACGTTCGGCACCTATACTTTGCAACTCTTCGACATCCAGCAGACCGACGTGATGATTCCCGTCCTTGGTGTCGGGCTGATCATTTTCGCTTTCCTCGTAAATATCTCTGGCAACAGGTTTGTTGGTACCTTCTCTTTTCTGATGGCCTTCGTCAAAATCGGTGGCATCGCCGTTTTCGCCGTTGCTGCGTTGTGGGTGTCAGGTGTGTCGCTCGAGCCCGCCGGCAGTGAGGTGGACTCGATCCCGGGCGTCGGTTTTGTCGCCTCCCTGGCGCTTGCCATTCTCGCCTACAAGGGATTCACGACGATCACGAACAGCGGCTCGGAACTAGTCGATCCGCACCGAAACGTCGGTCGCGCAATCGTCATTTCGATCGGCATCTGTGTCGTCATCTACATGCTTGTCGCGTTTGCGGTCGGCTTCAACTTGACATTGGCTGAGACAATTCGGGCTAAGGACTTTTCCCTGGCTGAAGCGGCGCGCCCGGCTTTTGGCAACTACGGCCTTTGGTTCACAGTAGCTCTGGCCGTCATTGCGACGGCCTCCGGGCTCATTGCGAGCGTATTTGCCGTATCGCGCATGCTGGCCATGCTGACGGACATGCAGCTCATTCCACACAGCCATTTCGGTATGCCGGGCCGGATTCAGGCGCACACTCTAGTTTACACTGTGGTTATCGCATCTCTTCTGACGGTATTTTTTGACCTCAGCCGCATCGCTTCTCTCGGCGCGATTTTCTATCTGGTCATGGATATCGCCGTGCACTGGGGCGTCTTTCGTTACTTGAGGAGGGAAGTAAAGGCCAAAACCGTGATTCTACTCAGTGCGATCATACTCGATGTGGTGGTTCTCGGTGCGTTCTTGCTGATGAAGGCAGCATCGGACCCTCTCATCATCGCGGTTTCGGTGGTCGCGATCTCCCTGATCTTTGCTTCCGAGAGGCTGTTTCTGCAAGCGCGTCGTGTAGCTGGCAGCCGCCAGCATCACTCTTCGCATGGAGGCGATTGATGAGTAATTGGTGGCGGCTTAGCGTCACGAGTGCCGGATATCACAATGAATTTGATCCCCCTGCCTCCGCACATGCTGAAGGGGACCTAATAGGAAAAGGTCAAAACTTTCATCGATGAAGCGACCAATCCGGTGTTGCGGATTAGCCGTACTGGTCGACAAAAGCATTTGGAAAGAAGGATATCGGTTGACTTACAGAAGCCATGATCGAAGGATACACGGCGATTCATATTGAGAGGAATGAGCCTTGCCTCGTATGACTGCAAAATTGCGAACATTTGTGGTGGCATTGCTAACCATGGCGCTGCTTGCGGCACCATGTCTGTCTGTCATCGACATGTTCAAGGCTGGAGCAGCTCATGCACATCACGCATCGCACGGCCAGCAGAACAGCTCCCGTGAAGCCGCAGCTGGCCACCATACCTCTCAAGCCCTGCGCCAGCATGAACAGACCGACCAGAACATTGTTGCCGCCAGTTATCAGATGGGTGATCCGTCCGGAGAGCAGGCCTTCTGCTGCCGTATGTGCGATGGCTGGCTGACCAAGAACGGCCGGGATGTGGTCATCGCTACCGCGCCGGTGCAGCCGGAACTTTTGCTCGCTATTTCGCGGCCCAACTCCGCATATCCGGTCGGCGATTTGACGACGAGGGCGCCGCCTTCAGGCATCTTGGCTCCAACACCCGCCAGGCTGGCACTCCAGAGTGCCGGCAAAGAAGCGCCTTACGCGGCCACCCGGCGCCTGCGTATCTGAACCTCCAATAATTCTGTTCCATTTTCCCAGTGGGCGCCGATTGCCCTCTGAGGTTTTGCGCGCCCTTGCGGCGTGAGGATTACAGATTAACGGGGAGTGTCACGTGGCCTATCGCAAATATTTGGTTTCGGCGGTTCTGTTCAGCGCTTTAAGCGTCGGCGCCTGCAATCGCATGGACGATGATTTTATCGTTCCGGCGGGCCATCCGGCCGATCCGCAAGCACGGCCCGGCATCACTCTGTCGGGGTCCGGCGCGCTTGCGCCGGATCTGCGGCGTGTTTCGCCGCAGGTCACGCCGTCTACAGCTCCAGGGACGCCATCAAAACCCATGCCGTCGCATCAGCACGGCCAGCACAAGCATCAATAAGGGTGGATCGATGAAGAGGGGAATGACTACTACAGGGATCGCTCTCGCCAGCGTGTTGCTCATGCCGGGCTGCGCCAAGCTGGCTCCGCAGGAGGCGTTTGAGGATGTTGCCTTCAACGTCGAGGGGCGGATTGGTAAGCAGGTCCAATGGGACATGGGGACAGAGGACGATCTGGCCGCCCGTGCGGCGGTGCGTTCCCTGCTGTCACGACAGTTGACGCCGGCGAGCGCTGTACAGATTGCCTTGCTCAACAACCGCTCGCTTCAGGCTTCTTACGCCGATGTCGGCATAGCACAGGCAAACCTGGTGCAGGCGGGCCTGCTCAGAAACCCGGTCTTCGACGGCGCCGTGACCTGGTTTAACGATGCGGGCAGCACCCCCAATTTTGCTTTCGGTGTAGCCTGGAGTTTTGTCGATCTGTTCAGACGGCCAAAGCGCAAGGCCGTCGCCCGGTCGGCCCTTGAAGAGGCTAAACTGGATGTCGCCCGCCGTGTGCTCGTTCATGCCGCGGATACCCATGCCGCACTCATCGACTATGTGGCGGCCCGGCAGGAAGTCCATCTGTTCCGGACCGTGGTGCGTTCCGCGCGGGCGTCGGTTGATGCCGCCGCGGCGCTGCGCAAGGCCGGCAATTTCACCGAGCTTCAATTTGAGCAGAATCAGAGTTTCCTCACCAGCGCCAAGCTGGAACAGGCCCAGTCGGAAGCGCGTTCCGACGAGGCGCGGGAGAAACTCAATATCCTTATGGGGCTGACGGGCAAACAAACAAGCTGGTCGGCCGCGGGCCAACTGCCCGACATTCCTCGTAATGCGGTCAACCCGCGCAATGTGGAGCGCCGCGCGGTCGAGGTCAGCCTGGAGATTGCGGCGGCACGCCAGAAACTGGTGACCCTCGGGCGGCAATTCCGCCTTGTCCGCAAGGAATCCCTGCTCCCCGATGTTGATGGCGGCGTCGAATATGACCGTGAGGTCGAGGTGGAGAGAGATGAGGACACGGGCGCGAAGAAGAAGGATTTCCGCAAGTCTTTCGGTCCAACTTTCGGAATTGAAATTCCGATCTTCGATCACGGGCAGGCGCGCAAGGCCGGCGCACTCCTGAAGATACGACAGGCGGAAGATACCCTCTGGGCGCTGGCCGTACAGGTGCGCTCGGCGGCCCGGCTGTCGCTGGCCCGATACAAGAGCACCAGATCGACGCTCACCTATTACCGCAAGGCCGTGTTGCCCCAGGCGGAGCGCGTCCTCAAGGGCATGCAGCGCGGTTACAACGCAATGCAGGAAAGCATCTTCCAGCTGATCGCCGCGCGGCGTCAGCAAATTCTTGCCGGAAGGCAATTGATCCAGGCGCGCCGCGCGCACTGGATTGCCTATGTCCGGTTTCAGCAACTCATGAGAGGAAGCATGCCGGGCGGAGCCGATACGGGCGCCGCGGACGTGGCGGCCATGGCCGACGCCGGCAGTGGAGGAGGTCACTGATGAAAAAGATCACACGCAGACAGGCGCTCGCCGGTTCCGGCGTGGCCCTTGCCGGAGCGGCGATGCTCGGCAGGGATGCGCTTTCCCAGAGATCAAACAAGACGCTGGCCCAGATGGACCATAGCAAGCACAAGATGCCGGCGCAGATGGACCATAGTCAGCACAAGATGCCGGCGCCGAAGAAGTTGGTTGCTGAATCCAATGCTGTTTACAGGACTCCGAAAGGCAACCCCTGGTACGCGCGGACTGTCGATCCGGACGCAAATTTCCCGCCGGGCGAACCGGGGAAGGACTACACCCCGGTCGTCGTGCCTAACGGCGCGACGCTGCCCTTCCAGATCGTTGGTGATAGCAAGGTCTTTCACATGGTGGCGGAGGAAGTAACAACTGAATTTGCGCCGGGTTTCAAAGCCATT
Source organism: Hyphomicrobiales bacterium (assembly GCA_021775575.1). Taxonomy (GTDB): domain Bacteria; phylum Pseudomonadota; class Alphaproteobacteria; order Rhizobiales; family Methyloligellaceae; genus JAJFHO01. The sequence goes on along the minus strand of JAJFHO010000148.1, from coordinate 1,901 downwards.
TGCTGGGGCTATAACGGGCATATGCCGGGGCCCGTTATCGAGGCGGTCGAGGGTGACCAGATCAGAATCTATGTCACCAACAAGCTCAAGGTGCCGACGACGGTCCATTGGCATGCCGTCATCCTGCCCTGCAATATGGACGGCGTATCGGGTCTGACCCAGCGCACGATCAAGCCGGGTGAGACCTTCCGCTATGAGTTCAAGGCGGTGCAGCACGGCACCTTCATGTATCACTCGCACAAGGACACCATGACCCAGGAAGGCATGGGTCTGTTCGGCATGTTCGTGATCCATCCGCGCAAGCCGAAACGCGAGCGCCCCGACCGCGATTTTGCGCTGATGCTGCATGAGATGGACATCAAGCCCGGCACCTACCGGCCCGACACCAGTGTTTCGTCCGGATTCAACACGCTCACGCTCAACGGCAAGGTATTCCCGGGGACTGTGCCGCTGGTCGCCAAGCTGAACGACAAGGTACGGATTCGCTTCGGCAACCTGTCAGCCATGGATCACCACCCGATCCATCTGCATGGGTTCGCCTTCCGGGAAACCGAGACCGATGGGGGCGAGATACCCGAAACCGCCTGGCGTCCGGAGACGACGGTCCTAGTCGGGGTTGGGCAAACCCGCAACGTCGAATTCGTAGCCGATAATCCCGGTGACTGGGCGATGCATTGCCATATGACCCACCACATCATGAATCAGATGGGTCACGGCTTGCCGAATATGGTCGGCGCCGACCCGAAGCTGCTCGACCAGGCGATCGGAAATCTGGTCCCCGGCTATATGACCATGGGGACTGAGGGGATGATCGGTATGGGGCAGATGGCTGCGCACATGGACATGCCGGAGAACTCTATACCCATGGTCGGGGCGAACGGCCCGCATGAATATATCGGCGCCGGCGGCATGTTCACGGTCTTCAAGGTCCGGGAAAATCTCACCAGCTACGACGATCCCGGCTGGTACGCGCCGCCGAAGGGAACAATGGCCCGGCCGGCGACCCAGGATGAAATGGACGAAGACGGGATATTCGTCACGTAAGAAAATTCAAACCGCAACGCTTGGGGGGAGTGCGAACACATAGGTGAAAGACCATGGCGCTGGAATATCGGGTTGGCATTCTTGCAGCATTGATTATCGCAGGTGGTATCGCGACCGCAGCGATCTCGCATGCCCATGAGGGGCACGACCTTGGCATCAAAGTACAGATCCCGCTCATTCTGACGCCGGTCGAGAAGGCAGGAAAGGAAGTTTACGACGCGAAATGCGCAGCCTGCCACGGCAAGAAAATGGAAGGAACACATAAGGGGCCCTCGCTCATTCCCTATGACAGAGCCCACCATCCCGACGGCTACATTGCCAGGGCCATAAGGTACGGCTCAAAGCAGCATCACTGGAATTTCGGCGATATGGCGCCGGTCGAAGGCATAACGGAAGAGGAGATCGGGAACATCATCACTTATGTGAGAGAGATTCAGGCATTTAATGCCGAACTCTAAAGAACGGTAAGACGAAATCAGTCATCTTTTAAACAGAAAGGTTCCCAAATCATGTCTCGAAACAGATTCTATCGTGTCGCTTCGGCCACGTTTTCACTGGCCATTGGCACCCTGATCGCTTTTGGATTATCCGCTCAGGCCGGGCCAGGCAAGAAAGACCATAGCCATGACCATAAGCCCGCCCAGGCGGAGAAAAAAAAGGACATGCATGACGACCATAAACCCGGACAGCATGCCGAAAAGAAAGATGGCCATATGGATCATTCCGGCCGTGAGATGCATGGCGGCATGCCTGGCGACCCGGCAAAGGTGTCGCGGACCATATTGATCATCGCCAGGGACACCGAGTTCAATCTGAAAAAAGTCCAGGTGAAGGACGGTGAGACGATCCGCTTTGTC
>JAJFHO010000147.1 GCA_021775575.1 Hyphomicrobiales bacterium | reverse complement strand
TGTCAAGGTCAAGGACTTCAAGGCTTTCCTGGACGCCACCAACGCGGGGAAGAAGGTGCTGGCCGACAATGCCGTCACCGGCCAGGGCCTGCCGACCTTCGGCACCCAGGTGCTGATGAATGTCATCATCGAGGCCGGCGCGCTGCCGACCCGCAATTCGCGCGACGTTCAGTTCGACGGCGCCCATGACATTTCCGCCGAAGCCATGGCGGAGCCCTCCGGCAAGGACGGCAAGCCGAACCTGCTCACCAACCAGGCCTGTTTCAGCTGCACGATAGCCTGCGGCCGCATCTCCAAGGTCAATGAGGAGCATTACACCGTCCAGAACAAGCCGGAATATTGGCATGCTTCCGGCGGGCTCGAATATGAGGCGGCCTGGGCGCTTGGCGCCGCGACCGGCGTCAACGATCTCGACGCGCTGACCTACGCCAACTTCATCTGCAACGAGCAGGGAATCGACCCGATTTCTTTCGGGGCAACCGTTGGCGCGGCGATGGAACTCTATAAGGACGGCACCATCACCGACAAGGACACCGGCGGGCTGAAACTTGAATTCGGCTCCGCTGAAGCCCTTACGCAAGCCACCGAGCTTACCGGCAAGGCGGAAGGATTCGGCAAGGAGCTGGGGCAGGGCTCGAAGCGTATGTGTGACAAGTATGGCAAGCCGGAGCTGTCAATGACAGTGAAGGGCCAGGAGTTCCCGGCCTACGACCCGCGCGGCATCCAGGGCATGGGGCTGACCTATGCCACCGCCAACCGGGGCGCGTGTCACTTGCGCTCTTATACGGTGTCATCGGAAATCCTCGGCATTCCGGAGAAGACCGACCCGCTCGCCACCGACGGAAAGGCGGGCCTGGTCAAGGCGTTCCAGGACGCGACGGCGGCGGTGGACTCCTCGGGCCTGTGCGTGTTCACCACATTTGCCTGGACGCTTGAAGACATCGCGCCGCAAGTCGACGCGGCCTGCGAGGGCAACTGGAGCGTCGACAAGCTCCTGGAGGTTGGCGAGAGGACCTGGAACCTGGAGCGGCAGTTCAACAACAAGGCAGGCTTCACGGCGAAAGACGACACGCTTCCCAAACGTCTGCTCAAGGACGCGGCCAAGACCGGCCCGGCCAAGGGTCTGGTGAGCGGCCTCGACAAGATGCTGCCGGAATATTACGAGCTGCGCGGCTGGACCAAGGAAGGCGTACCGACCAACGAAACGCTGAACCGGCTGGCGCTTTGAGCCTGGTTCCAGGCGCCATTCAGGAACACCCTCCCCGCCGGGGGAGGGTGGACTTCGCGGTCACTGCTGTAACGCCTGGATTTGATATGACCGACAGGATTTGAACCCATGCACCACGTCATCCTTGGAGCCGGCCCCGCGGGGGTCGTCGCGGCGGAAACGCTGCGCAAGCACGCGCCCGATGCCAGAATCACGCTCGTCGGAGGCGAGGGCGAGCCGCCCTATTCGCGTATGGCGATCCCCTACTATCTGTCCGGACAGATCGGCGAGGAAGGCACTTATCTGCGTCATGAAAAGGGCCATTATGACGATCTCGGAATCAATGTCGTGCAAGCCCGCGCCAAGAGCATTGACGTCAAGCAAAAGAGTTTGGGGCTGAAGAAATCCGATGACCTCTCCTACGACCGGTTGCTGATCGCCACCGGCGCCAGCCCGATCCGTCCGAAGATCGACGGCCTCGACCTGCCCGGCGTACATCATTGCTGGACGCTTCAAGACGCCCGCGACATTGCGGAACTCGCCGGGAAAGGCGCGCCTGTAGTGCTGCTCGGGGCCGGCTTTATCGGTTCGATCATTCTCGAGGCGCTTGTCGCGCGAGGCGCGGAGCTGAGCGTCGTCGAGATGGAGGACCGGATGGTGCCGCGCATGCTCGACAAGAATGCCGGGGCGATGTTGAAACGCTGGTGCAAGTCGAAGGGCGTCAAGGTCCTGACCGGCACCAAGATCAAGAAAATCGAAAAAGGCAAGAACGGGCTGACCGTGAAGCTTTCCGGCAAGAGCAAGGACTCGATTCCGGCAAAACTGGTGGTGGTTGCCGCCGGCGTGCGCTCCAATATCGATTTCCTGAACGGCAGCGGCATCAAGACCGATGTGGGTATAAAGGTCGACGACCGGCTGCGCTCCAGCGTCCCTGACATTTATGCGGCCGGCGACGTGGCCCAGGCGATGGATTTGTCGAGCGGCACCTATTCGGTACTGGCGATCCAGCCGGCGGCGGTCGAACATGGCCGCATCGCCGCGCAGAATATGGCCGGACTGGACACGCCCCATGAGGGCAGCCTGAACATGAATGTGCTCGACACGATCGGACTGATCTCCTCCTCTTTCGGCGCCTGGAGCGGAGTCAAGAGCGGTGAGAGTGCGCGCCTGCTCGATAAGGACGGCTACCGTTATCTGCGGCTGGAATTCGACGGCGACCGGCTGGCCGGCGGCCAGGCGGTGGGCCTCACCGATCATGTCGGTATCATGCGCGGACTGATCCAGACGGGACTCCGGCTCGGCGGCTGGAAGGACAAGCTGCTCAAGGCGCCGGAGCGGCTGGCGGAAGCTTATATCGCCACGGCGCAGGGTATCGGGCCGGTTTGATCCCGCGATGAAAGTTACTTTGAAGCTCTATGCCTCGCTCGGCACATTTCTTCCTCCCGGTGCGCAGCGCAACATGATCCAGCTCGAAATGCCGGAAGGCACGACCGCCGGCCAGATTCTGGCAGCGCATCGGGTGCCGCGCGAAATCTGCCATCTCGTTCTGGTGAACGGGAGTTTCGCAGCTCCCGCCACGGTCGATGCCAAAGTGCTCGCTGATGGCGATACGCTGGCTGTGTGGCCGCCGGTCGCGGGCGGCTGAGCCCCATGGGCACAACGCCTGCGGCGGTCGAAAAGCTGATGTCGCTGACCCTCGCCGACTTCCACCGCAGCCTGAAGGTGCTGGCGCCGGGGGAGGCCATCGGCGGCAGGCAATCGGCCATTTCCCTCGCCGTGGAGGGCGGTAAGGTGGAGATTGAGTTTGCGGCGTTGGAGAGCCAGACCCTGGGCGGCCTGCTCTCCCTGCCGCGCGCGCGCGTCACCCTCACCTTCGATGCCGTGGGCGAGACAGCGCGAAGCGCCTTCCTCGCCCGCTTCGACCAGGCCTTTCAGCGCGGCGGCGGTTAGCAGGCCAGCGCGCGAACAGGCTGGGCCACGGCGCGCCGATGCGATAGTCTTTGCACGGATTTAAGGGCAAGGGAAAAGCAGGATGAGACAGTTGTTTTTGGTTTTGAGCACAATCGCCTGGTTCATGCTCGCCGCCTCGCCGGCCCGGGCCAGCAATTGCGCCACCGACCAGTATGATCACAATGGCTCGGTGATGGAGTTCCACGTCTGCGACGGCGGCGCCATCACGATATCCTACCTCAATCCACGCTCCGGCATGGCTCGGCAGGGCGTTCGGAGCGGCACTCTTTTGTTTGACGGTCAAAGCGGGGCGAACGGCCAGATCTTCGGCAATGCGCGGCTGTTCAGCGCCCGCTGCGGCGTCATCACCTATCCGGTCTCCGGCCGGCAGCAAGGCAATTCTATCATACTCAGAGGCACCGCGCCGGTACGCGGCTCCAACTGCCGGATCGCGAAACACCGTCAGGACACGCTTGTGTTCACGCTCATGGCGGCGGGTCCGCCGGTGGTTCAGCCAAGCTGCCCCGCGGGCTATGTCCTTTCAGGCGGACAATGCGTCCTGGCCGGACCTGCCCCGGCCCCGGCTCCGCAACCGGGGGGCGGCGACTGGTATGCAATCGCCGGCTCCTTTGGCAAGCAGGGACAAGCTCAGGCCAGGGTCGGGCAGCTTGGCGGCGGCGCGTGGTTCATCATGAACACAAGGCAATGCCCGAACTTCCGCAATGGCTATTGGATCGCGACCGCCGGCCCCTTTGCCAAGGGGCAGGCGCAGGCCTTCGCGGCGCAGGCGGGCCGCTTTGGCGCCTATGTGAAAAGCTGCCACTAGGGTCGAGTGGATCGGAAAGCCGGGGGAACCCGGTTTACGCTAGCCCGTGACCAGCTCCGCCATCTTGGCGCCGAACGCCTTGGTGCCGAGTGTCCCGCCAAGATCGGCGGTCCGTGATGCCGGATCGGCAAGGGCCGCATCCAGCGCGGCGTCGATGGCCGAACCCGCCGCGTGCAGGTCCTCACGGCCATGCCTGCCGCCAAGCCACTGCAGCAGCATGGCCGCCGACAGGATCATCGCCGCGGGGTTGGCCTTGTCCTCACCGGCAATGTCGGGCGCGGAACCATGCTGGCATTGCGCCACGCAAATCGTGTCGCTGGCCATGGTCGAGCCAGCCAGCCCGAGACTGCCCGACAGCTCGCTCGCCAGATCGGAGAGAATATCGCCATACATATTGGTCGTCAGCACGACATCGAAGCGGGCCGGGTCGCGCACCAGATAGGCCGCCATGGCGTCGATGAGAACATCGTCGAGTTCAACCTCGGGAAAATCCTTCGCGACATGGCGCACGGTATCGAGATAGAGCCCGTCCGTCACCTTGAGCACATTGGCTTTGTGCACGGCTGTCAGCTTTTTGCGCCGCCGCATCGCCAGCTCGAATCCGCGCCGCGCGATCCGTTCGCAGCCGGTCACTGTAATCTTGCGCATCGACATGGCCGTGTCGGGGGTCGGCATGAATTCGCCCGAACCCAAATGCAGATTCCGGTCCGCATAGAAACCCTCCGTCAACTCCCGCATGATGACGAGATCCATGCCTTCCTTGCCGGCCGCGACGCCGGGGCGGGTACGCGCGGGCCGCGCATTGGCATAGAGGTCGAGTTGTTTGCGGAAAACGGCGGAGACATTGACACCGCCCTCTTCCGGGGGCGGGTAGTTGACATTGTCATGCGGCCCGAGGATGACACCGCCCGCCGTGCGCGCCATGTCGAGAATTTCCGGCCGCATAGCGGTCCCGTATTTCTCCAGGCTGGCAAAGCCGATATCCTGATGCTCGAATTCGAGCCCGAGAGCGCGCGCGTCATTCACGGCCCGCAGAACGTCAACGGTGGCGTCGACGATTTCGGGCCCGATGCCGTCGCATGGCAGGATCAGCAGTTTCATTCTTCTTCTCCGCACCCTGTCAGGAAAGCGCATGTGGACAGGAACTCGTCCGCCGTGCTTGGCTTGCCGGATGCCTGCGCTTCCTCCAGCCTGCCAAGCTCGCCGGAGAGGCCGCTACGGCGTTCAAGCAGATAATTAAACTGAGCGTCACAGCCCGGTATCGGTGCGGGGTAAGCGGCAATCTCCGCATTGACCGCCTTGAGCCGCGCTTCAAGCCGGCCCCTGATCTCCCGCCAAGTCGCCGGATTGCTCAATGCGATGCCTCCGTCGGCACGCCCCAAAGGTCATATTCATCCGCATGCTCGATGCGAACCACAAGCCTGTCCCCGGGTGCGAGCTGGCTCTGGCCATTCAGAAAAACACAGCCATCGATCTCCGGCGCGTCCCAGGCCGAACGCGCGATGGCGCCCTCCCCGTCCACCTCATCGACGATCACATCAATAGTCTTGCCGATACGAGTGCCAAAAATTTCCGCGCTGACCGCTTTCTGGGTTTCCATCAGGCGGTGAAAACGCTCGTCTTTTACGTCCTGCGGGACATGGCCCGGAAGCGCGTTCGCCGCGGCGCCGTCGACATCCTCATATTTAAAGCAGCCGACACGGGTAAGCTTCGCCTCTTCAAGCCAGTCGAGCAGGAATTGGAAATCCTCTTCCCCCTCACCGGGAAAGCCGACGATGAAGCTTGAACGGATCGCGAGGTCGGGGCAAATCTCGCGCCAGTGCGCTATCGTCTCCAGCGTCTTCTCCTGCGCGGCCGGGCGGCGCATGGCTTTGAGAATTCGCGGCGAGGCATGCTGGAAGGGCATGTCGAGATAGGGCAGCAATTTCCCTTCCGCCATCAGCGGGACCACGTCGCCGACATGCGGATAGGGATAGACATAATGCAGCCGCACCCAGACGCCCAGGCTGCCAAGCGCGCGCGCCAGATCGGCAAAGCGCGCCTTCAGGTTTTCACCATTCCAGTCGCTTTGCGCATATTTTAAATCGAGCCCGTAGGCGCTGGTGTCCTGCGAGATGACCAGCAGTTCCTGGACACCGGCTTCCACTAGCCGCTCCGCCTCGCGCATCACATCGGCGGCCTGCCGGCTTTGCAGCCGGCCCCTTAAAGAGGGGATGATGCAGAAGGAGCATTTGTTATTGCAGCCCTCTGAAATTTTCAGATAGGCGTAGTGGCGCGGCGTCAGCCGCAGGCCCTCCGGCGGGATCAGGTCCAGATAAGGGTCATGGGCCGGCGGCACCACATTGTGAATTTCCGAGACCACCTGCTCATATTGATGGGGACCGGTGACCGCGAGCACTTGCGGGTATTCCGCGCGAATGCGTTTCTCCTCGACACCCATGCACCCCGTCACGATGACCCGGCCGTTCTCGGCCATCGCCTCGCCTATCGCGTCGAGCGATTCCTGCTTGGCGGAGTTGAGGAAGCCGCAGGTGTTCACCACGACCACATCGGCCCCGTCATAGTCGGGCGCGATCTCGTACCCTTCCGCGCGCAATCTCGTGATGATGCGTTCTGAATCCACCAGCGCCTTCGGGCAGCCGAGAGAAACGAAGCCGACCTTGGCCGGCGAGCCGGAGGTCCGACGTGATACAGGTGCGCTCATGTGCGTTCTTATAGGGGAGAGAAGGCGCGCCGTCAGCAAGTCACCGATTGCCGGGCGAGGACAAGCGCCCGCGCGTCTATCTCTTTTTGAAGAATTTCTTCAGAAGCTCTTCGGGGTCGACCTTCTGCTGCTGTTGCGGCTGAGCCTGTGCGGGCTCGCCCGGTGCTGCGGGTTGCGGCTGCTGGCCGCCGCCAAGAACGCCCTGCAGGATCTGCTCGACATCCTCACCGGTAATCTTCTTGCCCTTCAGGCCCTTGACTGCTTTGCCGGCCTTTTCGAGCGCATCGCGGGCGAGTTCCGGATCCTCAAGTATCCGTTTCAGGTCGGGCACGGCCTTGGGGTTGCCCCAGGGGCCGCGCACGCGCACGGGAATAACGATGCCCTCACGATCCGTCTCACCGCCCTGCCCCTGCAGGCTGGCGACAAGGCGGGGCGTAAGCGCATAATCGAGATACTCGCGCGGCACATCGATCGTCCCCTTCCCGGTCATGCGGAGCAGCGGGCCGATCAGGCTGAGGTCGGGATTGCTGGCGATGCCATTGCTCATCGTGAAGCTGCCCGACAGGCTGGAGAAGTCGGTTTTTTCGCGCTCGGTTGTTTTCCAGCCCGCGAACCGTCCCTGCTTCAGGCCCCGGATCATGGCCGGGATGTTGATGCCCTCGATGGCGCCATTGGTAAAGCGCAAATTGCCATTGCCGCTCAGCGTCGTCACCATCTGGCTTTGGGTCCGTCCCGCGCCCGACACGTTGAACACCAGATGGGCCCGTCCCGAAATCCGTTTGATCTTCATGGCAGCGCGCATGAATGGCAGCGCGGAAAGGCCCCGCAAATCGACCGCCAGGGCGATCGCCGGCACGGCGCGCGCGCCGTTCAGGGTAAGCCGGCCGGTTCCCGTCCCGTCATAGAGCGCGAGCTTGTTGAGATTTGCGGTCAGCACGCCCTTTTTCAGGCTTGCGGAAACGGCGCCGGCGCCGGTCTTGATCTGCTGGTAGAATATGGCGCCGGCATTGAAGTTGACATCGGCGTTGACCGTGTTCAGGCCGGCGAAGTCCATGGCACGCTGACTCCACGCCCGCACCTCCGGCTTCTTTCCCCCCTTGTTCAGATCCTCGATGAAATCGGTCAGCGACTGGCCGTCTTTCGGCTTGGGGGCAGCTTGCGGAAGGGCTTTGGGCTTCGGCTGCGCGGGCGGCGGCTGGAGCGTGCGGCGGGGAAGCGGCGCCGGTTCGCCGGGTCCCGCATAGATATTGAGATCGAGCTTGTCGACGGCGAAAGCGGCGCGGATATAGGGTTTCTTGCCCTTGAGTGTCACGGTGCCGTTGCCCTGACCGTTCATGCCATCGAGGGAGAATGTGGTTTTGGTGAAGGCGAGGACCTGGTCCTGGAATTTCAGATGCCCGGCAACCTTGGCCGGTCCGAACCCCTTGCCGGGCGTCATCGCGCTTCCGGTCCAGTCGGCGAGGGCGCGCACGGAGGGCGTGTCGCCCTTCAGATCGCCCTCGGCGGACAATGCGTTGGCGCGGGAGGCGGCCCGGCCGTTGAAATCGCATTTGCCGAGCGCCGAGCTCAGCGCCATGCTGATCGCCGAAGAGCCGCCGCGCAATAGCGCGGTGAGCGAGCCGACCTGACCCTGGAATTCGATCTTCTCACGCTTCCACACCAGATCCCCGTCGGCATTGAGCGGCTGGTCGAGATCATCCTGTTGCAGCGACACGTTGAGCGCGTCCAGGCGGTGGCTGGCTCCATCGAGCGCATTGGCGTAAAGGACAACGCCGTCCTCGATCCGGATCGTGCCGAGGCTGATATCCTGGATCAGACCGCCACCAAGCCCGCCGGCCTGTGCCTGAATGAAAACCGGGCCCCGCGCAGCCGCGGCATCGCCATTTCTCCGCGCGGCCGCCGGCGCCGCGGCCTGCTTTTTTGCAAAATCCCAGTTTCTCCGGCCCTTTGCATCGACGCGCAGATCGAAAACCGGCCGCACCAGCGAAAAGCGCTCAACCTCGACGCTGCGGCTGATCAGCGGCAAGAGCTTCAAATTGAGGGTCAGGGAATCCATGCGCAGCATCGGTCCGCCCTCCATCCCGGGGGGATTGGAGAGCGTCACGTCCGAAAGCGCGACGCCAACACTGGGATAGAAAGTGAAGGAGGTCTCGCCCCTGACAGCGAGGTCGCGCCCGGTCTGCTGCTTGACCAGGGAAATCGCCTGGTCGCGCACAACGTCGCGGGGAACGAGAAAAGCGATCGCACCGAACGCCAGTACGGCAAGCATCGCCAATGTAAAGACAGCCTTTAAGAGGAAGCGCATGGGTTCCGCTGTTTATACCGGTTTCATGCGGTGACCCGGACACCGCGGCGAATCGTATTATGTCGCGCCAAGCTTAGGCGCTTTAATAGGGTGAGAATAGGGTGAGAATTGGTTGGGATTCCATTTCCTTCTGGTAACGTCTTCGCTACGAAATGGTATAAAGCCCCGCAGCGGGCTAATTTCAAGGCGTGACGCGTCAAAAGCACAATAAAGGTATCCGACCCATGCGCGCCGCATTGCGTCTGCTCGCATTGCTGGCCATTGTGGCGGGCGGGCCGACATCGGCCACGAGCGAAACGACATCACAAGACGGCACGATCCCCGTGAAGACCGGAGCGCAGCTTCTCGCGAGTAGCGGTTTCGCCATGCTGGCGGACCGGCGCGTCGCATTGATCGCCAACCATACGGCACGGGTGGGCGATGACCATCTTGCCGATCTTATCCATGCCAGCCCCAATGTGACGCTTGCCGCCTTGTTCGGTCCGGAGCACGGTCTTCGGGGGCTGGCCGACGCCAGTGAACGCGTGGCCGATGGCCGCGACGCAACGACGGGGGTCCCCATCTACAGCCTGTATGGCAGAACCCGCCAGCCGACGCGGGCCATGCTGCGCGGCGTCGATATAATGCTGTTCGATATCCAGGATATCGGCGCTCGCTTTTACACCTATATCTCGACCATGGGGCTGGCGATGCAGGCGGCGGCCCGCCACGGCGTACGCTTCATCGTCCTTGACCGGCCCAACCCGCTTGGCGGCCTCTATGTCGCAGGCTTTTCAGTGCACCGGCGCAATATTTCATTCGTCAGCCAGTATCCGGTCCCGCTCGCGCACGGACTGACCACCGGCGAGCTTGCGCGGATGATCAAGGGCGAGAAAATGCTCCCTGGTCTGGAAGACCTGCAACTCGAAGTGGTCGGAATGGAGGGCTGGCGGCGCGACATGCTGTGGCCCGACACCGGGCTCGAATGGGTGCCGACAAGCCCGAACATTCCCGATTTCGAGACCGCATTTCTTTATCCCGGCTCCGGTCTTTTCGAGGCGACGGCGGCCAGCGAAGGCCGGGGCACCGGCGAACCCTTCAAGCAGGTCGGTGCGCCCTGGGCGGACGGGCCGGCCCTTGCCGCGGCGCTAGCGAAAAAATCCCTGCCCGGCATCGGCTTCGAGGCGGCGGCATTCACGCCGCGCCGGCTGGCGGGCATGGCCGCGGACCCGAAATGGAAGGCGCGCGCGATACACGGCGTAAAGCTCACAATCACCGACATTCGAACCTTCCGCCCGGTCGAAACCGGCATCCATCTTCTCCATGCGTTCCGCGAGCAGGCCCGCGCGCGCCGCGCCAGCTTCATCAACCGGCCGGACTGGCTGGCGAAACTGACCGGCACCACCCGCGTCAACGGCATGCTGCGAAAGGGCTTTTCGCCCGAGCGTATCATCGCCGCGTGGAAAGCCGACACACAGGACTTTCGCGAGCGCCGAAAGCCCTATCTCCTGTACAAATAAGCCCCGGGCGCTGCTCACAATGTCGCCTTCTGAGGCGTCTAACTTCGCCTCGTTGCGCGAGTTTTTATGGTTAATCCGCGGTTAACGTCATTTGTCTAGGGTGGCGGGGAGGAAAGTCCTCCCGTCGCCCGATTGGCTCGAGCTGGTTTATGGATCTGCGCTTTCTCTACATATTTGCGCTTATCATCGCCTTTGCCACCGGTATCGGCGTTGTCGTTACCTATATCGATCACATGGAGGCGCAGCAGACCAGTTCACCAGTCTCGCCAACACAGACTCCAACACCGTCCCCACAGCCCGGGACTGCGGTTTCGGTGACGGACGACGCGCAGCAGCAAACGCCGGGTGCTCGACCCGACACACCGGAGCCCTCGCGGACAACGCACTCAACGCAGGAGCCCGCTTACGACCGCAAGGCGCTCGATGCCCAGGTCGATCAGACACTGCGCGGCACGCTCGACCCGACTCCTGTTCAAAAGACGGAGCCTCAGCCAACGGCCAGCCCTGCGGAGGCCGCGCCAGCGGCGGCACATCCGGCACCCTTGCCCGCACCTCCCGCGCCGGCGGCGCAATCCACTACTCCCCTTGAAAAGAAGATCGGCCAGATGCTGATCTTCGGGTTTCAGGGGTCGGCACCGGAGCAGAAATGGCCAATGGCGGTCGCCCGGCAGCTGCAATCCGGGGAGCTCGGCGGTGTCATTTTTCTTGGCTACAACCTCAAGAATCGCGCCGACGCGCGGCGGCTGATGAAATATTTTCGCGCCGCCGGAGGCAAGGCCGCGCTGCCGCCGTTCTTTGTCCTCGACCAGGAAGGCGGCCGCGTCCAGCGCCTCGGGCCGAAAGTCGGCGTCCAGCAATGGCCGTCGCATGCAGCCGTCGCGCGCCGCTCGCTCGAAGCCGCGCGGACACGCTATGATCAGATGGCGAGCGTGCTCAGGGATTGGGGCTTCAATGTCAATCTCGGCCCCGTTACCGACGTCAACATCCACCCGGCAAACCCGATTATCGGCAAGCTGGGCCGCAGCTTTTCCTCCGACCCCGCCAAAGTGTCGGCCTTCGCGCGCACCTTCATCGATGCGCACCGCCAGAAAGGCATCATCACATCGCTGAAGCATTTTCCGGGCCATGGCAGCAGCCAAAAGGACAGTCATCTGGGATTTGTCGACATCACGCGCAGCTGGAAGAAGTCGGATGAGCTCCGGCCCTACCGGGAGCTGATCGGAGCGGGACGGGCCGACATGGTGATGATCGGCCATCTTTACCTGGCGCAGTTCCAGAGCGCGGACAGCCCGCAGAAATACCCAGCCACCCTGTCGCCGGAGATTGTCACCGGACTGCTCCGCAATGAGCTCGGCTATCGTGGCGTGGTTATTTCCGACGACATGGAAATGGGCGCCATCCGCAAGCTTTATTCGACCTATGAGGCGGCCATTCGCGCGATAAAGGCCGGCGTCGATCTGCTCATCGTGTCCAATTCCGCCAAGCCTGAAATCGGCCTGCCCGGCAAATATATCGCCGAGATCGCCGGGGCGGCGCGGCGGGACCCCGAATTGCGCGCCCGGATCGAGGAGTCCTATAGCCGTATCCGTTTGCTCAAACAGCGTCTTGTCCCGAGAAAGGCGCAAGCCCCGCATCCGCACGTATGCGCCAGCGGCAATCCGGCGTTTCGGCCCTTTTCATCGACATCGGATAGCTGCCAATATAGCCGGACGGCTACCCCGGCCAAGCCAACGGACCGAAAGGACTCCGGCCGGCCGGCCCTGGTGCCGCCAGCAGATGCCCGCGGGTGAGTTCCGAGATGTCTGAAACGGGTTATTCGAAAGAGCAGAATGAGAGACCTTCGCACCGCGTTTGGCGGCTTGCCGGCTTTGACGCGCATGGAGTCCTGGTCGAAATCGAGTTTCGCGAACCCGGCAGCGAAACCGGAGCGACGCCCCAGCGGCCTTACGTTGTGCTCGGGCGCGATCCGGCCAACTGCGATCATCCGGTGCAGGAGCCAACCGTGTCGCGCGCTCACGCCAGGCTGAAATATATTCCCGGCATGGGATTGTGCATTCGCGATTTGGACTCCACCAACGGCACCTTTGTCGACGGGACTGCGGTGCATGGCGAATATGTGCCGTTGAAAGGCGGCGGCGAAGTCGAGCTGGGGCAGTTCATCCTGGCGATTTCCGTTCGGCAATGACGATTGAAACTCATACCGCCGACTATATCGGCAAGCGTTCCGAGCAGCAGGACGCCGCGGGAAGCGCACGGCTGAACGACAGGGCGGCAAGCCATCTGCTGGTGCTCGCCGACGGTGTCGGCGGACAGACCGGCGGCGCCACCGCCTCGCGAATTGCCGTCGACACCCTGCTTAACGCCGCCGCATCGGGCACCTTCGACAAAGGTTCCAGGCAACGCGAGGCGCTGGGCGAAACCCTTGAAGAATTGAATGACCGTGTCCGCGCCGAAATCACGGCGAAGCCAAATCTGGACGGTATGGCGACCACGCTGGTTGCGGCAATCGCCTCCGAAGACACCCTGCAATGGGTGAGCATCGGCGACAGCCATCTGTATCTTTTCCGCGACGGCAAGTTGCGCAAACTCAACGAAGACCATTCGCTTGCAACCCTCATGGTAAAATCGGGCAAGCACGCCCCCGACGATCCGGCTCTCGACGAGTTCCGCAACGTTATCGCCTCCGCGGTCTCGGGCGAGGAAATCAAATATATCGACCTGCCCGAACAGCCGGTGCGCTTGCAGCGCGGCGATATTGTCCTGCTCGCCTCCGACGGGCTCGACACCCTGCCCACGAAGAAAGTCGAAGCGCTTGTCAGTGAACTGGCCAATGCCCCGCCGCAAAAGATCGCCGCCATTTTGCTCTCCGCGGTCGAGACCGAACGCCAGCCGCGCCAGGATAACACGACCGTCGTCGTCGCCCGCATCGAAGGCGGGGCGGCGCTTCCTGCCGGAGACGCCGCAACGGTGGCGGCTCCGCCGCGGGCGCACGCACCGGGAGGCCCGCGCGGCCCGCTGGATGTCGATGCCGACAAGTTGGCGGCTGAAAGCGCCGCGCCGTCGGCCAAATCCGTCGTGCAGACAACATCAGGCTCCAAATGGGTCTTCGCCGCGCTTCTGCTTGTTGCGCTTCTGGCCGGCGGGGCCTGGTGGTATCTGCAAGTCCCCGGAGCGAAGCAGGCGATACAAACACCGGCCGTTTCGAAGCCCGTACCGGAGAAATCCGTCGGCCCTAAATCAGCCGAACCGAAACCAACCAAGCCTTCGACGCCGAAGGCCTCCAAACAAGCCCCGAGCAAGCCTCTCTCCGACCAGTCCGGAAACGCGGACGAAAAGTTGGGCAGAGCCAAGCCAGCGCCTGAAAAAGATACGCCCGGCCGGGCCCGGCAGGCGAAACCGGACTTGAAGGAGCCGGAGACCAAAAGCCCCGAAAATACAGTGCCGGCGCCCGACACGCTGGAGAACAGCGCGCCGATTGGTCCCGAGCCTGCCCCCGGTAAAGCCGACGCGCCGCCCGCCTCCTTCGCACCACCCCGGCAGAAGTCGAAGGAAACCAAGCGGGTCGTGCCGCAAAGCCTGCCGGCATTCGACTGCCAGCTTCGCGCCCAGAGCCAGGCGGGCCCGGTCCTGTCATTGCCGGACTATTGCAGGCGCTATTTCGGCGATAGGCCCGGTATTCAATATTTTTGACGCCACCGCCCCTTACGGCGGCTGCATGACAGAGCGGAATCGGCCATGAACTTGCGCGGCGACCGGGCTATCCAGAGCCCCGGTCGGGAGCCTGATAGGCGATCAGCGATTTCGGAAGGCCGAACGAATATTCGGTGATGATTTCAGCTCCGGGAAACAGCCGGGTCATATCCGCGCGAGTCAGCAAATTCCAATCCGGCAGGGTGGCCTTGGGCCAGAACCCGGCAAACAGCTTCAGAAGCGGCAGCAGGATCTTGCGCGGCAAAAACACGATCAGACCCGGCAACCAGCTGTGGCTTTCGATCATGAAATATTTATAGGGCGTCTGGACCCAATAGCCGTTCGCTACCCGTTTGATCTCGTCCGCGAACCGGGCCTGGTGTTCCGATGCCACGCGCTTGAAGCGTTTGTCGTCCGTCATCGCAATCATCTTGGCCTTGGGGCCGGTCACATGCTCCAGCACGCTGGAGCAGAAAACGAGGTCGAATTCCTTGTCGACGAAGGACAATGTCGCCGTCGCGTCGAGCGGAATAGTGGCGTATCCGTACCGGTCCCTGGCGCGCAGAAGTGCGTCCGGGTCGAGATCGGCGATCATGATATTGCTGTGATCGGGCCAGATCATATGTGCGTGGCCACCGTCACCGCCGCCGAGATCGAGTATCGTCCGCTCGCTGCCGAGCGCGAACCAACTGTGCAGCAGAGCCGCCCGATGCCGCCGGCGGCGGCGTGAATATCCGATGCCAATAGCCTTGAGCATTTCCAATACCGTCTTGGGCATGCGGCTGTTCCTATCCGGTCAACGGGACCGTGCACCGATCGCAACGTCCGCCCGCGTCTTGCCGCGCCGGACTTCATCGAAATAGACGACCTGCGCGGGGACTGCCTGCACGCCTTTCGCCTTCTTGTAACGGCTGACAAAGGTGCGGTAGATGCCGATCTTGAAATAGACGGTCGTGTCCGCGCCCATGGTCGGCCCCTTATAGTCATAGACCAGCACGTTGCTGACCCAGACCTTGAAGTAGCCGTCGCCCTTGCGGGTCCAACGGGCGTGGACCAGCATATCGTTCCACAGCCCGCGCATATCGGCGTCCTCGAGGATCCGGTCGAAGCCATAGCCGCGCCCGAGTTCCTCCTGCCGGTTGACGAAATAGCCGCCATCCTTGTTGCGAAACATCCAGATGACTTCCGGATGCTGATGAAACTGGGCCAGGGCGACCTTGGTTGGATACACATTCGGATAGTCGAGAGGGAGATAGAGCGACCAGGCGTACCACCATTCATCGCCCTCCTCTTGTGTCCGTCCGATCTGAACGAGCTCGTGCCGTTCCCTGTCGGTAGCGCAATCGTCATGTCCCATGGAGTTTTCACTGCAGTCTCCGGGGCGGACCTCGAAGCGAAGCGATTGCTTTCCCGCGCGCACCGGATGGCCGTCGGCGATGCTGACAAGCTTGTAGCCCCAAGGCCTAAAACCACGTCTCAGACTGACGTCGAAGTCCCAACCGCTGGCCACGTCGCGCGGCAAATCCACGCCGGCGCCGCACGGTGCGGCGCCAGCGAGCAACATGACCAGCGTTGCGGCTACTGCAATCTTCATGATCGCCCTGTCTCGGCGTGGACGCTCGCACGCCTTGATATGGCGACGCGATACGACGCGCTGTGTAGTCACCCGGCTTCTGAAATAGGAAGTCTGTTGTCCGCCTTGTCGAAGAGCGAGAGCAAAACAGGTATTCCCGCAGCGAAGAAAAGGCAGATCACAAATTCCATCGGCGAGCGGTGGTCCCATCGCACCGACCCGGATACGAAGGTAAACGTGAAAACATAGAGCGGCACGCCCGCGAACAGCAGGCGCAGCGCAATTCCGCTTGTGCCATCGAACAGAAACCGGAACGCGCCGAGCAGGGAGACAACAAGCAGCGCCACCCACATGAGCGCAAAGCCCGCATTGAAAACAAGCGCCAGCGGCGCGGTTCGGCCCATATAGGCGAGCATGGCGATGGTGCCGTCCCGGTCGCGGATGTCGCGCCATTTGAAAACGTCCGCATCGCCCTTTTCGCCGAGGTCGAACAGGCCTAAATAACGCCCATAGACCATCGACACGCCCGTGTTGCCGGTCAGATTGACCGCATCGGAAACGACGGTCCGCAGCAGCGGCGCGGGATGCCCGATGGCGAGCTCAGCAAAATCGGCAGGGCTGATGGCGCGGCGCCGCGAAATTTCCGATACAAGGGCAAAACCACCCGTCGCCGCCATGCGCTCGGCGCGCAGAAACAGGTTCGACTCCAGCCCGTGGAAACTCGGCGCCACCTCATAGCGGCCCTCGGTCGCCCAGTTTGCCGCGCGCCAGCCTCCAGTCATCGCAAAGGACAGCGCCAGCACCATGCACAGCGCCGCAATGGAGCGGCGCGCAAAACCCTGCCGCACCAGCATCAGACCGGCCACCATCGCCGGGAACAGCAGATAGATATGGCGGGTAAACACGAGCACCGCGCAAACAAGGCCGAACAGCGCAGCATCACGAAGCGCCGGACGGTCGCTCGTAAGCAGACGGCCGGCATACCAGGTCGCGATAATCAGCAAGGGATTGCAGATCGCCTCGCTGGCGAATACGTGCGGATGGAAGATTGTCGCTGGCAAAAGCGCATAGGCAATAACCGCGATCCGCGCGGCTGCCGGCGAGAGCCAGGCAAGTCCGATCCGGTACAGGAACCAAAGGCCGATAAGCAGCAGGACGATATTCTGCGCGATTACGCCGGCCGGCCCGAAACCGGCATAGGCTGGCAGGAAGAAGATATAGTCGCCCGGCGCGCCATTGTAGAACAGGGCCGCGATGCCGGCTTCGAAATCAGGGGCTCGCAGCAGGGCATCGATCTTGGCCGAACGATCCCAGGCCCGGTCGCCGAGCTGGAATTTCTCCGCCATATCGGGAACGAAAAGCACCAAGGCGACATGGGCCGCGGCAACGATGCTCAAGAATGCCCGAATGAACGGATCGAAAGCGGCGCGGGCGGTCATGCCGGCACCTCCTGCTTGACCCGCGCGCCATCGGTTACACGGCGCCAGAAACTCGACGAGAAGCACGGGTCCGCATAGGCGGTGAAGGCACGCCATTGCGGAAAAAACGCCTGAAAGCTCTCCGCGCTCATGCGGGCGTCCTTGTATGGGTTGACGGCGCCGCCGGCCTCGCGCACGACACTGTCGAGCTCATCGAGCAGCGCCAGCGTCTTTCGGCCCCGGTTGGCGAAGTCGAGCGTCAGGGTGACGCCGGGCCGCGGGAACGACATCATGCCCGCGGAGGGGAGCGGCCCGAACTCCTTGAGGACGGTCAGGAACGATCCCGCGCCGGCGTTAAGAGAGCGCTCCAACAACTCGCGCACGGCCGCCTCGCCCGCTTCATGCGGTATCACGGATTGATGCTGCAACAGACCTTTCGGCCCATAGAGCCGGTACCATTTGCGGACCCGGTCAAGCGGGTAGAAAAACGGCTCGCAATGCACCAGCGCGCGTTTCTGCTTCGACAGTTGCTTGCGGTAATAGAGCGTGTTGAAAGCCCGCAGGGTCAACCGGTTCAGCAGCGGAAATGGCGGATCGAGCGGAAACTCGACCGGCCTGCCCGGCGCGCCCGGTACCGGTCCGGCGCCCTCCCCGGCGTGGTTTCCCCGGATGAACAGACCGCGCCCGAGCGCCGCGCCGCCAGCCAGGGAATCGACCCATGACACCGTATATTCGTGCGAGACTTCCGATTCCCGGGAGAGCTCGAAAAACTCCCTGAGCCCCGAGAAGCGGATCACCTCCTGTTCGATCGCGGCATTGGCGACCGGCTTGAGCTGGATTTCGGCCCAGGTGATCACACCGGTCAGCCCGAGCCCCCCGACGGTGGCGCGGAACCACTCGGTGTTTTTGCGCGGTGAGCAAATCCGCCGCGAACCGTCGGAGCGCAGCAGTTCGAAGCGGCGCACATGGCGGCCGAGCGTGCCCGCGACATGATGGTTTTTACCATGCACATCGTTGGCGATGGCGCCGCCGACGGTGACGAACTGGGTTCCCGGAGTCACCGGCAGGAACCACCCCTCCGGCAGAATCAGCGGCAGGATATCGGCGAGGAGAACGCCGGCCTCGCAGCGCAGCACGCCCGCGGTGGCGTCGAACGCGATGACCCGGTCAAGGCCGCGGCAGTCGATCAGCACACCACCGTCATTCAGGCAACTGTCGCCATAACTGCGCCCGTTGCCGAAGGGCAGATAGGTATTGCCGGATGCGCGATCCAGGGGGAGCGGCGCATCACGATGGTTCGGCACGACGCCGGACTGGCGCGCGGCTGGAAAACGTCCCCATGACTGATAGGTCGCATCCATGGAGCCGCTCACAGGGTCGCCGCCCACATCAACGCGCCGCCGAGCGCGACAACAGCGAGGCTGCGGCTGTCCTTGACCGCGAATACGACAGGGTCGTCATGCATTTCGCCGCGCCGCGCGAGAAGCCAGATGCGGCTGACCAGATAGAGAATCAGCGGACACAGGAACCAAATCATTTCCGGATGCCCGTACAGCAGGGTGACCGCCTGGCTGTCGATATAGAGCGCCAGAACAAGCACCGCCATGTAACCGCTGACGATGCCGAAATGGGCGAGCGTCTCCAGATCGGCGGCCTGGTAACCGCGCCCGGCAAGCTGCCGGCCCGGCTCGTTCGGGAGCATTCTCAACTCGACATAGCGCTTCACCAGCGCCAGCGAGAGGAACAGGAACATGGAAAAGGCGAGCAGCCAGAAGGAGAGCGGTACGCCCACCGCCGCGCCACCGGCCAGGAGGCGGAAGGTGAACAGGCCGGCAAGGACGAGCACATCGAACAGCACGGTCCGCTTTATGAACAGCGAATAGACAAGCGTCGTCAGATAGTACAGCGCGAGCATGACGCCGAACAGCGGCGGCAGAAACAGCGATAGCGCCAGCGCGCCAGCGAGCAGAACCGGCGCGAGCAGGACACCGTGAAGCACGGGCAACGCGCCGCTGGCGAACGGACGCAACCGCTTCTTCGGGTGGCGGCGATCGGCGGCGAGATCGAGGATGTCGTTCAGCAGATAGACGCTGGACGCACACAGGCTGAAGGCGAAGAAAGCGATACAGGCCTGAACCACCAACTGCTGCTCGAACAGCCGGTGCGCCAGAACCAGCGGCGCGAAAACGAGAAGATTCTTCAGCCACTGATGCAGACGCATCGCTTTCAGACAATGGCGCAGGCGATCGTCCCGGTCGTCAAATACTTTGGCGACGGGCATGCGGCTCTCCACCGCGCGGCGCACGCCGGATTCGGGATTGACCACGATGGCCGCATTGGCGTGGCGCCAGACTTTCAGATCAACCCTGGCATTGGCCGCATAGTCGAAATTGCCATCGCCAAATTCCTCGCGCAACCGCGCCAGCTTGGCGTCACCGGAAAGATTATTCTCGGCATCGCTGGCGAGAACCAGGTCGAAGAGCTTCAGATGGCCGGCAATCGCTCTAGCGAATTTCACGTTCGACGCCGTCGCCAGGACGATCGGACGGCCGGCCTTTTTCTGTTTCCTGAGCCAGGCCAGGAACGGCTTGTTGTAGGGCAATGCCACGGGATCGATATCGACGCGGTTCGCGATCTGCTGCTTGAGATGCGCCTTGCCGCCGATCAGCCAGACGGGCAGCAGAAAGAGGAATAGCGGATTGATCTTCAGCAAGGCGATGACCGACTCGACCAGTAAATCGCCGCGAAACAGCGTGCCGTCCAGATCGACACAGACGGGCCGGTTCCTGACATCGGTATGTACGCTTCTCAACATCACCCAAATTGCTCCGTCAATGAACCAGACGCCCGGTCAGGGCCATGAATACGGTCCACAGGATGATTTCCGCATCGAGCCACACCGACCAGTTGTCGATGTAGTGGACATCATGCTCGACGCGTTTGCGCATCAGCTCCGGGTCGGACGTCTCTCCGGAGAAGCCGTTGACCTGCGCCCAGCCGGTAATTCCCGGCTTGACGCGCAGGCGGCTGCCATAGCGGTCCACGAGTTCGGCATAGAACGCGTCATGGGCGAGCGCGTGCGGCCGCGGCCCGACCAGCGACATGTCGCCTTTCAGAACGTTCAGAAGCTGCGGCAGCTCATCGATATTGGTGGCGCGCAGAAAGCGCCCGACGCGGGTCACGCGCACATCGTCCTTGCGGGCCTGCTGTACGACCGGGCCATCCTCCAGCACGGTCATGGTGCGGAATTTGAGAACACGTATGATCTGGTGGTTGTAGCCGTGGCGCCGCTGCCGGAAAAAAACCGGCCCCGAACTGTCGAGCTTGATCGCAAGGGCGATGAGCGGAAAGAACGGCAGCACCAGTACGAGACCGATTGCGGCGAGAACGAAGTCCATCGCGGTCTTTACGTAATGATCGCGAGCCGACATCGGCCGCCTCTGAACGTCGAGAAGCTGCAGCCGGCCCAATCTTGAAAAACCGAAGACCGAGCAAGGCAGATGCATCGTCTCCGGGCACAGCTGCACGTCGACGGGCAGGATGCTCAACTGATCCATCACCCGGACAAGCCTCTGCTCGGAGACCGGAACCGCCACGATGATCTTGTCGCACAGCTCGCGCTTGCCGAAGTCGACCAGTTCGCTCAGCCCCCCATGCACGGGCAGCACCGTGCCGCGATCCGCTGACCGGCGATCGTCGAACACGCCGATCACTTCCACATCGGAGGCGAGATCGCGCAAATAGGAGACTACGGATTTGCCCAGCTCTCCCGCTCCATAAACGGCTATTTGCTGGCGAAAAGCGTCCCGCGCAATAAATGACCTGAGAAAGACACACAGCAACAAACGGCACGCCAGAATGGCGATGCCGCTGCCGACGAACCAAAGCAGCATCCAGCCGCGGGAGAATTGCTCTACTTCCTTCAAGACATAGAGCGCCGAGACCAGCACCAGAAAGGAACCGCTCAATCCCAGCGACAGGCGCCCGTTCTGCAGGAAAGGTTCCCGCATGCGGGCGGCGCTATACAGTCCGAGCCGTCGAAAGGCGAGAGATGTAATAACGGCCAGGAGGACGGCGACGCCGATATAGGGAGCTGTCTGCTCGACCGCCCCGAGATAGAAATCCAGATAACCGATTTTTGCAGCCCAGGCCGCCAGAACGATGAGGGCCGCCTCCAGAAGCGCGACGGCGTCGATGATGAGCGCGAGCGATACCGACCGCTTGCGCCGCGGCGTCCGCGGTCCCGCGCCCGCCCCCAAAAGAGCGGCATCCCTGCCCGCCTCGCACGAAATATCGATTTTCGACATTGGCTCTCTTCACGCTTGCGGCGCGGCTCGCGCGCCGGCGACCTGTTGGCCGCCCGTGTCAATTTCCGAGCCTCAGATTGATACGCTGCGAGATGCCAAGTCATTGGAAACCATTTGGTAACCTTAAAACCCGCAAGACCGCCTTCCTGCTAACCAACACAGCAGGAAAGGATCGCGCGCGAGCAGCCAATAGCGTTATGGATTGGCCGAATTCGGCATCGTTCCGAAATACGCAAGCGCACAGATGGAAACCCATGACGAAATATGTGCCTCTTATTCTGTTCACCGTCCTGACCAATGCGGCGGCCCAGATCATGCTTAAGAAGGGCATGTTGTCGGTCGGCACCTTCTCCTTTGAAGCGAGCGAATTGTTCGGCGCTGCGATCAGAACGGTGCTCAACCCATTCGTATTCGCGGGGCTCTGCGTCTTCGTGATTTCGATGGCCTCGCATCTGGTCGTGCTCTCCCGGGTGGATCTCAGCTTTGCCTATCCGTTTTTGAGCCTCGCTTATGTGGTGGCTGCCTTCTACGCCTACTTCATCTTCAAAGAGGATCTGAATGCGGTTCGGATCGCGGGTATCGGGCTCATCTGCGCCGGGACATTTCTGATCGCGCGCAGCGCATAAAACGCCGCGCCAACAGGCGGATAACAACCTATGAAACACATCATTATCGGCGGTGACGGATTTGTCGGACGCCATTTAGCGGCGGATTTGAACGCGCTGGGCCAGAAGGCCGTCATCGCGGACATCCACAAAAGCGCCGATCCCGTTTACGCGGACGTGCCGTTTGTCGAGATGGACATCACCGACCCGGCCAGCTTTGGCGCACTTGATCTCAAGCGTGACGACGTTGTCCACAACATGGCGGCGCGCATGCTCAGCCCCATCCTGCCGCGGGCCCGGCGGCGGGATTTCTTCTGGCCGGTTAACAGCGACGGCGTGGCGCACCTGCTGAAATTCATGCACCGGAAAGGATGCACGCGACTGGTGCATTTTACGACCGACATGGTCTACGGCCACTCCGAGTGCATCCCGCAGACCGAGGATCACCCGACCCGCCCGCTCGGCCCCTATGGCGAGAGCAAGCTGGTAACCGAGGAGATGTGCCGGGAATACCGGGCGAAAGGCATGCATATCTCGGTGTTCCGGCCCCGGCTGATTATCGGTCCCGGACGGCTTGGCATTCTTGTGAGATTGTTCAAGCTGATCGATGCGAACCTTCCCGTTCCGATGATCGGCGCCGGCAAGAACCCCTACCAGTTCGTCTCTGTATACGACTGCGCCAGCGCGGCTATTTGCGCCTGGAAGGCCGGCTTTCCCAACGCGGAATACAATATCGGTTCCGATGATCCACCGCCCGTGCGCGACCTGCTGCGGCGGCTGGTCCGCGAGGCGGGAAGCCGCTCGCCGCTGCTGCCGACGCCGGCCTGGGCAGTCAAGGCCACGCTCAACGCCCTCGACTTCGTCAACATGCCACTGATGGACCCGGAGCAATATCTCATTGCCGATGAATATTGCGTGCTGGACTGCACGCGCGCCGAGCGTGAAATCGGCTGGCAGCCAAAACACCGCGACGACGACATGCTGCTGGCCGCCTACCGCGAATACCGCGCCGGGCTGGCGGAAAAAGGCCAGCCTGCGCCGGCACGCCCGTCAGCCGAACGCAGCACCGCGGCATCGTAGAGAGGACACAGGCCCATGACACTCGTTGACACCCCTGCCGATGACGCCAAGGGCGCTACGGCGCCGGCGAAACCGGAGCTGATATCGGTCGAGCAGGCCAAGACCCTCGACGCCGCCACGGTCGCGGATCTGTTCACCCGGCACCTCAATCCCGGCCAGCTCCACTTCATGAAACTTCTCGGCTTCGACAAGGTCATCATCGACCGCGCGGAGGGCATGCACTATATCGACCGGGACGGTCGCCGGATCCTCGATTTCTTCGGCGGTTTCGGATCGCTCGCCCCGGGCCACAATCACCCCCGCATCCTGGCGGTGCGAAAGAAATTCGCCAATGAACGCCGGCACGAGATCGCGATGGCGTTCCTGTCGCAATATGCCGCGGCGCTGGCCAGCAATCTCGCGGCCGTTTCGCCTGGCGATCTGGACATGGTGTTTCTCGGCTCGAGCGGATCGGAGGCGATGGAAGCGGCGATCAAGGTCGCCGAACAGGCGCAGGGCCCCAAGCGCTCCAAAATCGTCTACGCGGAGAATTCGTTCCACGGAAAAACCAAGGGCGCGCTGTCGATCACGGACGGTCCTCTCTATCGCTCCGATTTCGCGCTTCTGGACAATATAGTTCGAGTGCCGTTCGGCGATATCGACGCCATCCGCTGCGCGATCGAAGCCGATCCGGAAATCGGCATCGTCGTTCTGGAAACCATCCAGGGCGGCGGCGGCATCGTCGAGGCGCCCGCCGGTTACTGGCGAGCGCTGCGGGCGTTGTGCGACGAGCATGAGGTGCTTTGGATTGCCGACGAGGTTCAGTGCGGGCTGGGGCGTACCGGCAAATTCTATGCCTTCGAGCATGAAGGCGTTGTGCCCGACGTGACTGCACTTGCAAAATCGCTCGGCGGCGGAAAATGCGCCATGGGCGCGATGATCGCCAGACGCGACGTCTATATGAAAGCCTACGGCCAGCCGAAAACCGCGCTCATTCACGGGCCCGCCACCTTTGGCGGCATCGGCGAAGCCTGCTGCACCGCCATCGAGATGCTGAACATCCTCTATGACGAGAGGCTGATCGAGAACGCAGCCAGGCAGGGCGACTATCTCATCAAGCGACTGAACGCGCTGAAGCAGAAATATCCCAAGATCATCAAGGATGTCCGCGGGCGCGGACTGATGGTCGGCCTGGAATTTCAGGACTTCTCCAGCACCATGCCGTTTGGCGTGAAACAGCTTGTATCCGTGCTCGACGACAAGCTGAAGGGAAGCTTGTGCGGTTTCGTGGGGAGTTTGCTGCTCGCGGACTACAACGTGCTGGTCGCCTTCACCGAATATAACCGCAATGTCATCCGGCTGGAGCCGCCGCTGATCGTGCGCAAGACGGATATCGATACCTTCGTTGACGCGCTCGACGCCCTGCTCGCGCGCGGAATCCTGCGCATTGTCCGGGACTTCATCAAGCGCCACGCAAAAGGCTAGAGCATTAACGCTGAGTCCGGTTTCACCAGCGGGCGGTCCCCGTGCTGGACCATAATTTGCACGCTCCTTGAACCGGCGCGCGTTGGGCAGCCCTGCCGGAGAGGTGGAAGGCAAGACCGATGACACAGTCGCAGCGCGCAAGTTTTTTGCGGAATTCGGCCTCCAATGCCGGCTTTTTCGCGCTTGCGGCCCTCGTCTTCATCGGCTTCACCATACTCTACACCCGCCAGTTCGGGATTGAACAATATGGCGCCTTCTCCTTCCTTCTGAACACCGTTACCGCGCTGATTTCGCTCGGCGCCTACGAAGGCTTCCTGATCACCCATTCGCTGACGCAAACGCGCTCGAAATTCGATGCGTTCAACCGCCGTTATCTCCTTTTCAACTGCGGGCTCGTCGGCATTGCAGCAATCGCCTTCGCGATCGTTACGGGGCGTTTCGATCTGCTTCTTGTCATTCCGGTGGCCAGCGCGATCTTTCTCGACTACCGGTCGCAGTCCTCCATTGCCGTTCTTATAACCAACGACGACAACTGGAAGATCCGCGCCTGCCGGACGGCCTATCAGATCCTTCTCGTGGCGGGCTTCCTGGTGTTGCGCTATGCCGGGATCGCGCTCGACCACGCTTTTGCCTTCGCGGTCCTGACGGCGTCGCTGACCCACTATGCGCTGCTGTACCGTAGCGCGCGGGGCACCCTGCCGGAAACGGCCGAAGACGGCGCCGATCTCGACGACGCCAGGCCCCGTATACTGGCCATCGCAATAGCCTCCAATCTGGCAACGGTACTGGTGCTTTTGCTCGACAAGCTCACCATTCGCCTGTTCGATGCCGGCGGCGACTACAATGTCGGTCTGTACTTCCTGTTTTTCGATCTGGCGACGCGCGCCGAGGCGCTCTATCTGCTGATCTCGGTTCCGGTGACGAACCACCTGTTCACCCGTGCGCGGGCCGGCGACATCGCCGCCCGCGACATCGCGCTCATGATCGCCGGCAGCGCCGTCGTCGGCCTCGCCTTCGCGCTTTGCGGGCATCTGCTGGTTCCGCTCATCTATGATGTATCGCTTTCCGGCCTGGCCATGCTGCCGTGGCTGTTCGGCCTCTATGTCGCGGCGCGCGGCGTCCGCTACATCGTCAAGGCGCTGTGCAACGCCACCGGCCTGCATATGACGCTCGCTCTGTCCAACTGGCTGGTGCTCGGCGGCGGCGCATTTCTGCTCGCCGCGGCGCTTGTTGCGGGCGGCGGATCGATCTCCATCATTGCCCTGGCCGGCATACTGACAGCCGCGCATCTGCTGCGCTTGCCTGTTCTTGTCGGGATGCTGACGCTGCGCAGCGGCATTCGCGAAAACATGAAGCTGGGGGTGGCCTGAGATGAGCAGCGCCGCAACACAGGAGCCCAGCTATGGCGTGCCGGGCCGGCGAAAGGGCAGCGTCCACCTTGAGACATTCCTGTCGGTGGTGCTTATCGTCTGGCTTATTGTCGGCACCTTTACTCATGATCTAGTTTTCCGGACGTTCGCGGGAATGCTGCCGGGCTTCGTAGCTCTGGCTGCCGCCTCAGCACTGGTGGCCTTGAGGAACGGACTGGCCTTGCGCGGCGACGGTCCCTATCCAGCTTTATATATATTCACGGGCGCCGGGGCCTTCGCCCTTGTCCTGTCCTTTCTGGGTTATCCCGACATTGGCGGCCTGCCGCGGTCGGACCGTTTTATCATCCGGCAAGCCTATTTCCTGGTGCTTCTGCCCGTGACGTTGATGGCGGGATTTGTCTTCTGGCGACGGCTTTACCCATGGCTCTATGAATTCAGTGCCCGTTACTTTGTGCCATTGTCTCTGGCCATTATGCTTGGCGACCTGATTTCTGCCTATTATTTCGGTGATCCGCTGTTTCGAGAGATCAATGGCTATAGCAAATTCGCCAACAAGCTGACGCTGTATTTCATATTCCTATTTATTTTTATGGCGCGGATTACCCATCCCAGACGGTACTCGCGGTTTTTCCCCTTCGTCCTGATCACCGTATATCTAGCAGCAACGAAACTGCTGACCTACGGTTCGCTGTTTCAGGCGTCGACCGGCCTGTTATTTGCGTTTTATTTGCTGATCGCCTTGTTGCTGCGCAATCGGCCAATCCTGTTTGCACAGGTTTTCCTGCTGGTCCTGGCCTGTGTCATCGGCATTGTCGTTGTAGGTACCGTGTCACCCGAGCTCTTCTCGGCGGATAAGAACGCCGTTTGGCGATTTACCAACTGGCGCTCGAATTTTCAGACGCTCCATGAAACAGGGTATCTTGGCATCGGCTTCGGGACGCCTTACTTTCCCATCACGACGCAGGATCTGGAAAACGCGCTTACCATCTTCAAGCGTGGTTCGGAGCCATGGAGCGGAAAGACAGAAATTTACGATCTGGTGTATCTGCGCGCGCAGCACAATTCGTTCGTGAATATGTTCTTCCGTACCGGTCTCGCCGGCGGATTGAGCTTCCTGGCCTTCAATCTGATCTTGTTGACGGGCTTGATGCGCAAAATCAGCCAAATCGCTTCGCACAATCTGCCACATCTGCAGACAGCTTATGTCCTGCTGGTAGCAGGCATTACCCAGGCCATGCTGCATGTGGGCCTCGAAACCCCACGTTTTTTGATCGTCTACGCCTTGACGGTAGCACTGGTCTTGCTGCTGACATGGCATCTGAAGAGCGAAGCAGAACATCGTCATGCTCGATAAAATTGCATTCTGTATGAGGTGGCAAGGAAGAAGATCAACCGGTTCGGGTGATGGAAAGCACGTGTGCTAATTTGCTGATTGCTGTTGATTAGGATCTCCTTTTAACCAACGGGCTAAAATATTCGCATTGTTTCTGCCGATCTGTGTTTGGATCAGGAGACAATTCTATTGATATTGTAGTCTCTCTCAGGACCAACCGATGAAGCTGTCAAGACGCAAATTCACGTACCTGTCGGTCCTTACCCTGCTTCTTTCAGGAGTAATTTTCGGTTCTACAGCGCTACGCCTGAAGAACAGCTGGGTTCTTAGGGACGACGACTGACATGATCCTAACTCTCGACCAATCGCCTGAAACCCTGTCAGCCGATGTATGCATCATTGGTGCAGGAGCTGCCGGGATCACGGTCGCCCGGAAACTGATGCAACAATCGCGTAGTGTCATACTATGCGAAGCGGGCGGTTTGGATTTTGCCGATGAGTCCCAATCCAACTACCAAGGTCAAGTCGAGGGCAATGCCTATTACGATCTGGAGATCGCCCGGCTGCGTTATTTTGGGGGAAGCACAAACCATTGGAGCGGTTGGTGCAGGCCACTCGACGAATACGACTTCGCCGCCAAGAAAGACAAACCACTGACTGCCTGGCCGATCAGCATTGACGCGGTCGAACCCTATCTGAAGGAAACCCGAGAAATTCTCGAATTAGAGACAGGGGTAGGCGATCAGGTTCTCGGATCCTCGGGACT
Source organism: Hyphomicrobiales bacterium (assembly GCA_021775575.1). Classification (GTDB taxonomy): domain Bacteria; phylum Pseudomonadota; class Alphaproteobacteria; order Rhizobiales; family Methyloligellaceae; genus JAJFHO01. Next base: position 29,421 of record JAJFHO010000147.1, on the reverse strand, counting down.
GAAACGGGTAGCGTTTGAATTTTCGCCGCCTGTCCGGTTCGGGGAAAAATATCAGGTTGAATTAGAACAGCAGAAGATCATCAAGGTTCTTCTGAATGCTAATCTTGTCGGTACCGAGTTTGATGGGCGCCGTATCACAGCGGTAAAGGTCCGTGATTATCACGGTAATGAACGACTTGTCCGGGCCCGAAACTTCGTGTTGGCTTGTGGTGGCATCGAGAATTCCAGGCTGCTGTTGTGGCTGCAACGAATAGGCCAGTTGCCCGCAACTGTGCAGACCGGTCTTATCGGGCGTTATTGGATGGAGCATCCGCACGCGCCCGTTGGCGATGTAGTGATCACCTCACCCCATAGCTTCAAATTCAATGATATTGCGCTCGATTTTTTCGCACCCACAAAAGCATTCATGGAAAGTCACAGCACTCTCAACTGCCAGCTCTACCTGAAGACAACCAAATATGGCGGCGCAAAAGAGGTCATTGCCGATCTACTTTGCACCGCACCCGCTGTGGGTGAATGGGCGATGCGGCAACTGGGCAAGGATCTGGCGTGCGTAGCGCAATTGAAGGCCGCCTGGGAGCAGGAACCGGTGCACGCGAACCGGATCACGCTGGACGATAAGCGAGACGCATTCGGAATACCGCGTGCCGTGCTGCACTGGACACGCAACGCCCAGGACCTGCGGACAGTTCGGGAAACAACGCTCGCCTTCGCCAAGCATTGCGCTAGAACAGACATCGGCCGTGTACGGCTTGCGGACTGGCTTACGAAAACCGGGAACGACCTGCCCGACTTCGACGAGATGGGCGGATATCACCATATGGGCGGAACAAGGATGGCGGCCTCATCTGAGGCCGGTGTCGTCGATGCTAATTGCCTTGTGTTCGGCTCTGACAATTTTTACCTAGCAGGCTCATCCGTATTCCCGTCCGTGGGGCATGCGAATCCCACATTCACGATCGTCCAGCTTTCCCTGCGGCTGGCCGATCATCTCCGCAAACAGATGGCTGCACGCGCTTGAGTATGGACGCCTGGGATAACGCTCCCGGGCCAGCGTCAGGCAATAGACAATTCCGTTACGAAGTCGCGCGATGTGGCGGCTGCTCCGCGAAACACGATCTGCGCCGCCGGCACTTTCTCGCCAAAGGCCGGTGAATACCAGCCGCGCGGCGGCAGGGTCTCTCCCTTGTGAATCCTCACGTCCAGACAGCCGCCGTTGATCGACAGTATCCGCCGCCCGTTTCGGGAAACGATAACATTCGTGCCGTGGACGCTCGCATCCAGCCCGGGATGCAGAAGATAGGATATCTGGGCTTCGGCCGGTTTTTTCAGATCGCCCGAGAGCCTATCCCGGATCGTGAAACCGGCATCGTTTTCTATGATTGCGCGCTCATGAAGCACGCCAAAGCCGGGCTCGAACCCGTCATGGACGCCAGCAGCGGCGTAAGCGCCACCCGGATGCTTTATTTGCTGCCGCCAGGCGCGCGCCTTGCGCGTCCAGTTGAACGGTCCGGCGATAGTGCTGGAATTCGCGAAATCGAGGGTTAGCGTATTGTGCGCAGCTGTGCCCCTGAATGCGTCGCGCCACCGCCCGCCCGCGTGATACAGAAAGGTTCCCGCATCCACCAATACCGGCTGGTCGTCGATATGCAGCCAAAGCGCCAGAGCATCGGCATGGCCATGCGCGGCGATGGAGAGGTGGCCCAGCGGCCCGTGATCCATGACCAGCATGACCTTGCGGCCGGCCAGATCGCTTCGAACGACGCTATACCCGCCGGCGTCGAAATTATGACGGCCAGAGGGGCCGTTCTCGCCCGGCTCTGAAGATCCCAGAAACAGGTTCCGCAAACCCGGCGTCACGGCAGGCGGGGCCAACTCGCTCCGCTCCAGATAAGCGGAAAGGCACCCAAGCACGGAGGATACATAGCCCGGTTCCGGGACGCCCGAGGACAGCACGCGGCCCTCGTCGTCGTCGCCGATACGCGGCTGATTGCCGCCCGCATCGGTTATCCAGCGTAAATGCTCCGCTGCTCTTTCGAGACGATCACGGACGGTGGCGGGAAACGGTCTGCCAGTCCGGTCGGCCACGTACAGCGCGAGCAGATACCATTCGAGCGTAAAGGCGGCGTAAGTCGGCGATTGCTCCGCGCCGACACCGTCTTCATGAAATTGCCGGGACACCTGCTCGATAAGCGTCTCGCGCCCATATCGCGCGTAGCCGGGCGCGGCAGGCAGGTCGTTCCATAATGTCCCCAGCAGGAAGAGTGCCGCCGCCTCGGCGATCAGGTGATTGTTGGCGGAGGAAAACCGCGACGGAAACCGGGCGAGCCAATAGCCATGCGCCGCGAGGCACGTGCGCAGTCGGGCGCGCGTTTCGCCGCTGGCCGTGTCGAGATCGAGCAGCGTAAAGACCGTCAGCAGCGAAACCGTCCGCAGCGCCACTTCGACACCGGTCGCCCAGGCGAGTCCGTTGAACGGCCTGTTTCCCTCCATCCAGCTTTCGATCTCGGCAAGACAGAAATCGCGGCACACCCCATCGCCCGACATATGCGCCAAGGCGGCAACGGGCTGGAGATGCTGAAGCCGGTTGAGCTCCCACATATATTTCGGGTCGCCATAATGCCGGTCATGGCGAAACGGCACGTCGAAACAAAACACATCCCGCGGCCAGTGCCGCCCGGTCACCGGATCCAGATGCCAGTCGGCCGCGCTGCGCCGGAGCGGCCATGCCTGTCCCATCAGCCGCACTTCGCCGGACGTCACCGATCTGGCGGCAGATTCCATTGCCGGACGTATCGCGTCAACCGCGCCCCGGTTCGCTGCCGGTTCCGGCAGCTTGGGGACAAGACCCTCGCCGAGGGAGAAATCGGACCATTGGTGCGCCCGGCGCGCCGACACATCCCGCTTGAGGCGTTCATGCAGCCTGTAGGAGATTTCAGCCGCACTCATTCCGCGCAAGCGTTGCGCGTACCAACGGAATTTGCCCCCCCGGCGCGTCCCCGGCGCGGCCAAATCGTCGGAAGCGGAATCGAGACCCGGATGCCGGATTGGCGCAGCATCCGTCATGATATGCGCCCCGCCCTGACGAGCCCGCTCACCAGCGTCTTCATCTGGCGGTTCATGGCGTAATATGTCGCGCCGCCTTCGTTGCCCTGGGGATGCGCCGTATAATGCTCGGGCGCGGCGAAAAAGTCCCGGTACATATCCAGCGCCACATTTTGACATTTGCCTCGCAGCCCTTCGAGCGAATCTTCCGCACAGACAGCCACCGGCCGTGTCAGAAAAATCTCCCCCGTGTCCAGCCCCGGCGCGACACGGTGCAGGCTGACGGTGAGTTCACGGCGGAGCAATAGCGACCACTCGGTCGCGTTCCAGCCCTTTATGTGCGGCAGCACGCCATAATGCGCATTGAGGAATAACGGTGCGGCTTCCAGCGTTTTCGCAGAGAGTTTCTGATCGAGCGCCGTGACGACATAGTCCGGCGCGAACTCACGCAGTTTGTCGCGGCAGGCCTTGTTGTTGACGCTTGAAACGGTCGCGAAGGGAACGCCGAGCTCGCGCAGCGCGCCGACAGTGCGGCGGGTCGCGCTTGCCGCCCCGGTATTGCGCACCCGCTCAGACACATCGATTTCGCCACGGCGGCGCAGATAGCCTTTGAGATAGTCCTGCATACGGTTCTTGCCGAACAGGACAAACAGCTCGTTGTTCCCGGCAAGCTCGCCAATCAGCGTCTGCTTCCAGGGCCTGTTGTCGACAAGCGCGTAGTTAAACAGAAATGCGATCCGCATAGCGCGCCCATATCCGTTTCTTGAGGAGCAGGGCATCGATGAAGAATTTCGTTGCCCAGTTGGGGTATTGCAGTGCCGCGTAACGCCCGTAAATCGGCAGCGATCCCTTGATGCCGCCATAATGCGGCGCGTCGGTGTCCGTGATGTTCTGCGTAGCGGCAACATCGTCCACCAGGCAGAGCGCCGTGTTGAGATAGTTCTCGTCACCCGACAGATCGAACAGTTTGAACAAGACGATGGCGAGCTGGGCGTAGCCTGTCAGGCAGATGTGACCTGACAGATAGCTCCAGTCCGGCCCCAGATCGGCGGCAATCCTGCGCCTGCCGCCATAGAGCGCCACGATCCTGCCGGCGGTCAGTTGCACGGCGTCGAGATAGCGTCTGTCACCGGTGAGCCGGTGAATCTCCAGAAGGCCGCGCAAGACATAGGCCAGGCCGTGCGAGTTGGCATGACCTCCCGGCTTGAAGGCGTTGTTCTGGAAGAAACCGTTCTGCTCCTGCTGGGTCAGCGCCCAGTCGGCATTGGCAATCCCCGCGCCGACATAGCTTGGACAATGCGACAGCTTGCCGAAGGCGGCCAGCCCCCAGGCCGCACGCACATTATAGGTGTGCACCATGTCATTGGAGAGGTTGCGCACGAAACAACCCGACGGGTCCATGCAGGACATCAGGAAGGCCGATGCCCGGTGCGCCGAGGCGGTGAATTCGTCATCACCCGTCGTCCGCGCGAGCGCATTCAGGCCGAGAAGGATCATGCCTGTGTTGAAGACGACAGGCTTGTCCAGCTTGCCCAGTTCGCGGCCGACAAAACCGCCCTCGTCCATCTGGATGCTCGTCAGCCAGCGCCCTATGGCAAGTGCGCGCTCCCGGTATTCGGGATCGCCTGTTTCCTCCGAGAGCGCAAGCAGGGTCGGGATGATGTAGCCGCTGGTCTCCGGGTAGGGCGGCAGCCATCCCTTCAAGAATCTGTACCCCTTCGAGGACGCGTTGCCGCCGCATGCCTCTATGGATTTCATGAGCCAGCCGGCTGCGGCCTCGAGATGAACGCCGTCACTTTGCGGCCTCGCCCGCGGGGCAATCAGCGGAAGGTGAGCGGCTGTCATGTCCCTGGTGGACTGCACGATGAAATGGGTAAGCAAGTGGGACCTCCTGCGCGAAAAGAGAGCCGGGACGCGGATCGAAACCGGCTCGCACGCCAACATCTCAAGGACCTCGATTCTACCGGCCGAGATAATCATTTTTTGCCGCAAAACGCATTCCGGCTCGCAAGGTAACCTTAAGATCGAAGCCGTTAGGTGAAGGCTTAAGGTTAAGGGTGCATCAAACGAGCCAGAGCGAAAAATCAGCACTAGTTTCAGGTCAACAAACCCACTTTGTGGAGGCCTGAATTGTTGAAGCGTTTCACGATCGCCGGCCGACGTCGCAGCGACTTCCTCGGCTGTCCGGTCGATCTATACGACATGCAGGAATCAGTTGAACTCATCTCCGGGGCAATGCGCCGCCGCGAGCGGCTTCAGCATGTGGTCATTAACGTTGCAAAGCTCGTCACCCTGAAACGCAACAGGCTGCTGGCGCGCGACGTCACCGAAAGCGATCTTATCAATATCGACGGCATGGGGATCGTGTGGGGATGCAGACTTCTTGGCCTGCAGGTGAAAGAGCGGGTCGCCGGCGCCGATCTGATGATGGAAGTGCTGAAGGTCTGCGAGCGCGAGGGATACCGTCCCTACTTTCTTGGCGCGCGCCGGGATGTCTTGGAGAAATTCATCGACGAAATCGGCAGGCTCTATCCGGGCCTCAAGGTTGCCGGCTGGCGGGACGGCTATTTCTCGCCCGAGGAGCAGCCGGAAATCGCCGCCCGGATCAAGGCCGCGAGGCCGGACTGCCTGTTCGTCGCCATATCCAGCCCAATCAAGGAAAATTTCGTGCACACCTATCGTGACGAAATCGACGTGCCTTTCATGATGGGTGTCGGCGGAACGATCGACGTGGTTTCGGGGCATGTCTCCCGGGCCCCGGTCTGGATGCGGAAATCGGGCCTCGAATGGTTCTACCGGATGCTTCAGGAGCCGCGCAGGCTCTGGCGGCGCTATCTTTTCTCCAACGCCGAATACGCGCTCATGCTGTTGCGCGCGCTGCTGGGCCGCGCCATCCCACCCTCCCTGAGCAGCAACGAAGGTGTCGGACCATGAAGATACTCATCGTATTCGGCACGAGACCTGAAGCCGTGAAGTGCTTCCCCGTCGTGCGTGAACTCAGCAAGCGCGAAGGAACCCAGGTCAAGGTGTGCGTCACCGCGCAGCATCGTGAAATTCTCGATCAGGTGCTGCAGCCGCTGGGGCTAGAGCCCAACTACGATCTGAATCTGATGCGGCCCTCTCCGACCCTGACCGATATCACCAGCGATGTGCTCAAGGCGATCGGTGAGGTTCTCGACGCTGAAAAGCCCGACAGAGTTCTGGTTCAGGGCGACACGACCACGACCATGGCCACCGCGCTGGCGGCCTATTACCGGCGTATACCCGTAGGCCATGTCGAAGCGGGCCTTCGCAGCGGCGACAATTACTCGCCCTGGCCGGAGGAAGTTAACCGCAAGGTGGTCAGCACCATCGCCAACATGCATTTCGCCCCCACGCCGGAAGCGCGCGACAATCTGCTGAAGGAAAATATTCCCGAAAGCCAGATCAAGGTCACGGGCAACACCGTCATCGACGCGCTGTTCGAGATCAAGGGCCGGCTCAACGGGCTACAGCATTTTCACCCCGCGCTTGCCCCTGTCCAAAAGGCCCTCAAGAGCGGCAACAAGCGGATCATCATGGTCACCAGCCACCGGCGCGAGAATTGGGGCGAGGGTCTGCGACAGATATGCCGGGCCCTGCGCACGCTCGCCAACCGGGGCGATGTGCATATTGTCTATCCGGTTCACCCAAACCCCAAGGTGCGCGATACGGTGTTCGCGATACTCGGCGATCACAGGCATGTATCGCTGATCCCGCCCCTCGACTATCTGCCCTTCGTCGAACTCATGTGCCGTTCGCATCTGATCCTGACCGACTCCGGCGGCGTCCAGGAAGAAGCGCCGGCGCTTGGAAAGCCTGTCCTCGTCCTGCGCACCACGACGGAGCGCCCCGAAGGCATCGCATCCGGCAACGCGATCCTGGTCGGCGTCGACGAGAAACGCATTGTGCGGGAGACCGAGCGCCTGCTCGACGACGAATGCGCCTACCGCGCGATGAGCCAGGCCCGGAACCCCTATGGCGACGGAAACGCAGCAAAGAGAATTACCGAACATGTCCTTGCAAGTTAATTCGTTCAAGACGGTCTCCGTTATCGGCCTTGGCTATATCGGTCTGCCCACGGCAGCACTGCTGGCCAGCCGCGGCGTCCGCGTTCTGGGCGTCGACGTCAACAAGAAGGTCGTGGAGACGATCTCGAAGGGGCAGGTTCATATTGTCGAGCCGGATCTGGACGGTCTCGTTCAGAAAGCGGTTTCGAGCGGCAATCTGACCGCGCAGGGGAAGGTGTCTCCGGCGGACGCCTTCGTTATCACGGTTCCAACCCCGCTGACGGCCAGCCGTGAGCCCGATGTCACCTATGTGCAGCAGGCCGCCCGGAGCATTGCGCCGGTTCTCGAGCGCGGCAATCTCATTATTATCGAATCCACGGTTCCGGTCGGCACGACCGAGCGGATTGCCGCAATGCTCGCAAGGTTGCGCAAGGATCTGGTTTTCCCGGACGGAAGCGGCGGCAAGGCTGATGTCAGTATCGCCTATTGCCCGGAACGGGTCCTGCCCGGACGGATACTCACGGAACTGGTCCACAACGACCGGTGTATCGGCGGCCTGACGCCAGCCTGCGCCCGCCATGCGTGCCGCCTGTACGACATTTTCCTGCAGGGCCAATGCCACCAGTCGAATGCGCGCTCGGCCGAGCTGGTCAAATTGACCGAGAATGCCTATCGCGACGTCAACATCGCGTTTGCCAACGAACTGTCGCTGATCTGCGATCATGTCGACATAAATGTGTGGGACCTGATTCCGCTGGCCAACCTCCACCCGCGCGTCAATATTCTGCAGCCCGGTCCCGGCGTCGGCGGGCATTGCATCTCCGTCGATCCGTGGTTCATCGTGGACGCGGCGCCGAAGCAGGCCCGGCTGATCAGAACCGCGCGCGAGATTAATGAAGCCAAACCGAATTTTGTTCTGCGCAAGGCCAAGGAGGCGCTCAAACGCAACAGTGCGGGCTCGATTGCCTGCCTGGGCCTGTCCTTCAAGCCCAATGTGGACGACCTGCGCAACAGCCCCTCGCTCCATATCGTGCGCAAGCTTGCCGAGCAGCATGGCGACCGGATTATCGCGGTGGAACCCTATATCAGCAAACCGCCCGCCTGTTTGGCGAAGGCTGGCGCCCGGTTCATGGACGCGCTCTCCGCGATCGACGAGTCCGGTATAGTCCTGCTGCTGGTCGACCATCGCCAATTCGGCATGATTGACGCCAATCAGCTTCAAAAGAAGACAATCATAGACACGCGCGGCCTGTGGCGGCACTAGGCGGTGGCAGGCATCGTCTGCGCCGCACCGGCAGGCTTGTCAAAAGTCGGTTTGGAGTGTCCGGGACAAACCCGATCAGGCTGAACGACCGCGATATCCGTAGGCGTAGGTTTCGGACCTCGCCGGATCGGCCTTGTTCAGCACCGTTCCAACAATCTTGGACCGCAGTCCGCCCAGAGCGCTGAAGCCGGCCATCACGGCGTCGGCATCGGTTTCGCCCCATGCCACGACATAGACAGCCGCGTCGGCATAGCGGTAGAGGAATCGCCCGTCGGCCATGGAGAGGACCGGCGGCGCATCGATTACGATATGATCGAACGCCTCACGATAATAGCTGAGAAAGTTGGCAAGCCTGTCGCCGGCCAGCAGATCGGTCTCATCCAAATCCAGCCGGTCCTGTCCGGCCGGCAGGAAAAACAGACCGCTTTCCTCCTCGTACACGCTCGCTGACTTCAGAGTCATCTTGCCGCCCAGAACCTCGCTGAGGCCGGCTGTATCGGGCTGGCAAAACAGGCCGGTCAGCGAGGCGTCCCGGCTGTCGGCATCAATCAGAAGCGTGTTGGCGCCGGTTCGGGCAAGGGACCTGGCCAGATTGGCGGCGATTGTCGACTTGCCCTCGCCCGGCAGTGTTGAGGACATAAGAATAACCTTTGGGGCCGGGCTCTGGCAGGCCGCCACACATGCCAGACGCGTGGTGCGAACGGCATCGGCAAATTGCGAGCCGGGCTGATCCATGCTGACCAGACCCAGCAATTGCCTGTAGGTCGCATCATCGCCGGCGGACGCGCCGCTCCTGTACCGCGCGCCTCCGAACCAGGACATGAGCAATGACCGGGACCGTGAACCCATTCCCAGCTCCGATGGGGAGACAAAGGGCCAAACCGCCAGACAGGGCACGCCCAAATCCGCCTCGAGAGCCCGGCGCGAGCGATAGCTCGCGTCCAGATTGTGCGCAACCAGCGTCGAGCCGACCCCCGCCGCCAGGCCGCCGACAGACGCAATGAGCAGAACGATCAGCACTCTTGGATGGCTGGGCTCGACCGGCCGGATCGCATGGGCGACTATTCGGGCATCCGATCGCTGTCGGCTGCTTTGTTCATGGGTTTCCTTGGAGCGGGACAGCAACTGCTCGAACAGCGTTCGATTGGCCTGCGCCTCGCGTTCCAGTTCCGCCTGACGGACCGCAACCGTATTGACGCCGGCCGATTTGTCCTCAAGCTCCTGCAAGCTGCGGGCAAGCGACGCCACACGGTTTCGCGACGTTTCATATTGGTTCCTCGCGCCGACGACAATGCGCTCCATTTCCTTCTTTATCTGCTCGCGCATTTTCGACAGCTGCGAACGAATGCGAATAAGGTTGGGATGTCCGGGACCGTAGGTCGTGCTCAGATCAGCCTCGACGCGTGCAACGGCTGAATAGGCGACGCGCAGCTTGGCGATGACATCGGAGTTGAGCGCTGCCGGCAAGCTTCCGGGATCGATGCCGCCGTCTGTAATCCTTTTCACTTGTTTGAATTTGGCCTCGGTCTCGGCGGCGCGCGCACGTGCCAGGATAAGCTGGTTATTGATCTGTTCGATCTGCCTCTTGATCAGAGTCAGACCGGAATTCGTGCCGCCAAGATCGATAACATTGTTGTCTGCCTTGAATTGGGCGAGCGCCCGGTCGGCGTCGCGTACCTTGGTCCGCATACTCGCGATACGCTGGTCCAGCCACCGGGAGGCGCTGCTGGTTGCGTCGCTCCTGACCTCCACCTGGTCATTGAGGTAAACATCGGCAATGGTATTGGCGATACGGGCGGCCTTCGCGGCGTCTTTTGAATCGAAGTCGACCTCAAGGATATATGTCAGTCCCCGCCGGCGGACGAGCATCTTCTCGCGAAAAAGGCCAATCACCTTGTTCCTTTGCAGGAGCGCTTCCGTCTCTGAGTCGGCCTGCATCCCGCCGGGCGCAATCGCGTCGATAACCGCACCCAAAATCGAGGGTTGGGTAAATTCTGGGTCCGCCATCAAATTCAGCTTGTCCACCACCTTGGAGACGAGCGCCGTCGACCGGATAAGTTCCACCTGGCTCTCAACGGCGGCGGCATCGGCGCCAATACCCGACAGGACCGCCTCCGATGTCAAAATGCGCTCCTGACGCGGATCGGCGAGAATAACGGACGTCGCCGTGTAAGTCGGAGGAACGAGCAGCAGGTAGGAAACAGCAAGCAGCACGAAGAGCCCGGCGACGGCCGCGAACAGCCTGCCTCGGCTCAAGACGATGGTCCAAAGCTGGCGCAAATCCAGCAGATCGCCCGCGGCGAAGGCGTTTTGCCGGTGCGGCTCAAATCGCAACTCCGTGAACGGGGTAAGATCGCCTCGTGACGACATTAAGGACATTTTCTGCCTCCTCATGTACCGGTCGGATCACCGCTTATCGCCGGCAATAGCCATGATTGCGCACGGCCAGACCTGATCGTGGGCATTCAACCGCAATTCCCGCGCCAATTATCGCGTTGCTCACATCCACAACCAGTCAATGCTGCGGATAACCTTAACCGCTGCGGCCAACATGGTTATCGCGCCGGCGCGCAATTTCGGGCCGGCGGCGAACTCGGTCCGGCTCGATCCCGGCAAAATGGCGATGACGGTCTCGCCACCGCGCCGAAGGGCTGGCCAAGGGCGCCCTATCCGCGGCGCAACCGGCTCTCAAAAAGGCTTCGGCCCGACCATCGATCCGGTCGCTTGCGCCCGAACCACCCTTTGCGAACGGAATTGCACGACATTTTTGAGCTCATGACCTAGTCTCGGCGGCGATTCCACAACGGTCGAGGCCACGATGTCCGGACACCAAACGGAACAAGCCTCCCGCCGCCCTACCGGACCCCAATCGCGCCAGCGGCGCTGGGCGATCATCGCAGGCGGCGGTGCCCATACGCTGCATGACGGATACACCGATACGCTGTATGTGCTGCTCCCCCTCTGGGCCGAGGCATTCGGGCTGTCCTATGCCCAGATTGGACTGCTGAAGACGCTGTTTTCCGGCGCCATGGCCGGTTTCCAGATTCCCGCCGGAATTCTGGCGGAGCGGATCGGCGAACGGCGGCTGCTCGCGCTCGGGACCGTGATGCTCGGCGCCGGTTATGCGGGCTTCGGCGCCGCGGGTGGATTGACCGGACTGGTTTTCTGCCTGCTCTTTGCCGGGCTCGGCTCTTGCGTGCAGCACCCTCTTGCCTCATCGGTCATCGCACGGGCATTCAGTTCCGGTTCCCAGCGCGCCGCGCTTGGCGCGTATAATTTCATGGGCGATCTCGGCAAAGTCATCTTTCCAGCAGCGATGGCCTTTGGCGTCGCCTATGCGGGGTGGGAAAATAGCAGCCTCGCCTTCGGTTGCTTCGCGGCAACCGCCGGAATCGCGGTTTATTTCGTACTGCGGCGGCTGGACCTCGGCAGCCGCCCCGCGGGCCGGACAGCCCTGACCGGCGAAAATACTCCAGACCGGGCGAAGGGCTGGGGCATCCGCCAGCGGCGCGGATTCGCGCTGCTGTCCGGCATCGGCGTCATCGACTCCATTGCCCGTGCCGGATTTCTGACATTTCTGCCCTTTCTGCTGACCGCGAAGGGCGCCGACGTCAAGATGATCGGCCTCGCGCTGGCCCTGACTTTCGCCGGCGGTGCCGCGGGGAAACTGTTATGCGGTCTTTTGGCGGAACGCTTCGGGATCATCCGTTCCGTCGTCGTCACCGAATTTGTTACCGGCGCGATGATCATTATACTGGTGACGCTACCGATAGCCTGGATTTTGCCCTTATTGCCGGTTCTTGGCGTCGCGCTGAACGGAACGTCCTCGGTTCTGTATGGAACCGTGGGCGATTTCGCCGACCCAGAGCGCCGGTCCCGGGTTTTCGGGCTTTTTTACACGATGATCGTCGGTGCGTCGGCGGCAGCCCCGGCACTCTATGGGCTTGTAAGTGACGCCGCCGGCCTCGAATGGGCGCTGCGTGCCAACGGCGCGCTCATATTCCTCACGCTACCGCTTTGCATTATGCTCCGGCCGGCTCTTGCGGCACTGCGGAGCGGCGGCACCGCCTGAGGCAAATGACCACCGACGCGGCACCTTACAAAAAAATGAATAATCCCACCGTTGCCCATTTCAGACATTCGTTCTAGGTTCGGACATTCGATCTAGATAAGGCCTCACAGGGGGGGAATAACGGAACGGATTGGCGCCGGCGCTAACCAATCTGAACATTAGCCGTTCAATTCCCAGCATAGTGTTTGACTGCCTGCGCAGGATCATTTTCTATGATGGTCCCGCTGAAGACAAAGCGCGGCACGCGGCCGGAAGAGCCGCGACCAAAAAATCCGAGTCTAGGGAGAAGGACGGTCTGTGGCCAAGTTACTCGAGATTGAAAATCTGAAAACTCATTTCTTCACATCGGCAGGAACCGTCAAGGCGGTTGACGGCATCACCTATGACGTCGACGAGGGCGAGACGGTCGCGATCGTCGGGGAGTCCGGCTGCGGCAAGTCGGTCAGCGCCATGTCTATCCTGCAGCTTATTCCCGATCCGCCCGGCAAGATCGTCGAGGGCAGCATCCGGTTTCAGGACAGAGACCTCCTCAAGCTCAGCCAGGACGAGATGCGCGACGTGCGCGGCAAGGATATCGGAATGGTATTCCAGGAGCCGATGACGTCGCTCAACCCGGTTTTAACGATCGAACGCCAACTCACCGAAACGCTCGAAGAGCATCTCGGCTTGACAGGCAAACCGGCCCAGGACAGGGCGGTCGAGATGCTTGGACTGGTTGGCATCTCCGAACCGCACCGCCGGCTCCAGCAATATCCGCATCACCTTAGCGGCGGAATGCGCCAGCGCGTGATGATCGCGATGGCCCTGATGTGCGAGCCGAAGCTTATTATTGCGGACGAACCGACCACGGCGCTGGATGTGACGATCCAGGCGCAGATTCTCGAGCTGATGAAGAATCTCACCCGCGAGCTTGGCGTCGCGCTTATTGTCATCACGCACAATCTCGGCGTCGTCGCGCGCTATGCGGACCGGGTGAATGTGATGTATGCCGGCAAGATCATCGAAAGCGGGACGGCGCGCGAAATTTATCACAATCCGCATCATCCCTACACACTGGCTCTGCTCAAGTCCGTGCCGCGCATGGATCAGCCGCGCAAGGCCAAGCTCGATCCGGTCGATGGGCAGCCGCCCGACCTGACCCGCCTCGACGATGGCTGCTCGTTCCGCCCGCGCTGCGGCTACGCGGTCGCAAAATGCGCCACGAGTTTTCCGGCTCTTGAGTCGATCAAAGGCGCCCTTATCGTTTCCTGCTTCGAACAGAAGAAGGTCAGCATGAAATCGACGCGGACGCCGCGCGCGCGTGGCGCGGCAACAGCCAGGAAAACCGTGAGGAAGGCGTCATGAGCAGCGCAACCGCAAGCGGCGCGCGCGCGCGCAAACCGGCTGCCCGGGCAGCGAAAGCCAAACGGCCAGCGGCCAAGAAAGTCGACTGGTCCAAAGCCGAAACGCTGATCAGCGTCCGCGGCCTCAAAATGTATTTTCCGGTTACCGAAGGTGTTCTCGTTCCCAAGGTAGTCGCCCATGTGAAGGCCGTGGACGGCGTGGACTTCGATATCAAGAAGGGTGAAACGCTCGGGCTTGTCGGTGAGTCAGGCTGCGGAAAAACCACCACGGGGCGTTGCATATTGCAGCTTGAAAAGGCGACTGGCGGCGAAATCATCTATGACGGCATGAACCTCACAACGGCCGACAGGAAAGCAATGCGGCCGATGCGCGAGCGTATCCAGGTCATTTTCCAGGACCCCTACAGTTCGCTTAACCCGCGTATGAAAATCGGCGAGATCATTTCCGAGCCGATGATGGTCCACAAGACCGAGCCCGACGAAGCGGCCCGGCAGGAGCGCGTGCGCGAACTGCTTAGCGTGTGCGGGCTGAACCCGAAATTCTCCGACCGCTATCCGCATGAGATGAGCGGCGGCCAGCGCCAGCGCGTGGGCATCGCGCGCGCGCTTTCGGTGAAACCGGAATTCATCATTTGCGACGAGGCGGTGTCGGCGCTTGACGTTTCGATTCAGGCGCAGGTCATCAATCTTCTGGAAGACCTGCGCGACGAATACAACCTCACATATCTGTTTATTGCCCATGACCTCAGCGTCGTACGGCATCTGTGCCACCGCGTCGCGGTGATGTATCTCGGCAACATGGTCGAGCTCGCCGAGTGCGACGAGCTATATGACAATCCGATGCACCCCTATACGCAGGCCTTGCTGGATGCCGTGCCGATCCCCGATCCGGTGATCGAGCAGAAACGCAAACACCAGATTATCAAGGGCGAGATTCCCAGCCCGATCAACCCACCGCCAGGGTGCGTATTCCATCCGCGCTGCCCGATGGCTGTTGATGCATGCAAGAAAAATATGCCAGAATTCAGAGAAATTCGGCCGGGCCACTGGGTGGCCTGTTCGGAAATCTGAAAGACCCCTTTGAGAAGGGTGAATGCGTTGTGGGGACACGCCAAGTCCCCAATAGTAGTTAGGGAGGAAAACATATGAAATTCCCACGTTTGAAGTTTGCCCTACCATTGGCGGCGGGTCTTGCCCTGTCGTTTGGTATGGCTGACTCGGCACATGCCGTGAAGAGCGGCGGCGTGCTCAACTTCGTGGTTGGCTCCAAGATTCCGTCCTATGACGGACATATCGAAGGCACCTTCGGTATGATCCACCCGATCCGGCCGTTTTACTCGACGCTGATCCGGGTCAACCCCGATAACCCGGCATCGCCGACTGACTTCGTTTGCGATCTCTGCGAAGGCGATTTGCCGAAGGGCGAAGACGGATTCAAGAAATACGTTTTCAAGATTCGCCAGGACGTCAAGTTCCACGACGGCACGCCTTTGACGGCCGATGATATTGTCGCCACTTTCAAGAAGATCATCTTCCCGCCCAAAGGCATTGCCTCTGCGCGCAAGGCGTTCTTCAAGATGGTCGACAGCGTCGAGGCCACCGGCAAATACGAGGTGACCTTCAAGCTGAAATTCCCGTCCGGGTCTTTCATTCCCTCAGTCGCCATGCCGTTCAACTTCGTCTACGCGAAGAAGGACCTCGATTCGCATGGCTACACCTGGCACAAGACGAACATCAACGGCTCAGGCGCTTTTTCGTTTGTTCAGCACCAGCCTGGCTCATTCGTCGAAGGCAAGAAATACGCCGGTTATCATCACAAGGGGAAACCCTATCTTGATGGCTTCAAGGCGATTTCCGCGCCGAAGATGGCGCTGCGTCTGCAGGCCATCCGCGGCGACCGCGCCGCGATCGAATTCCGCGGTTTCCCCCCAAAGGCCCGTGATGATCTGGTGAAAGCCCTGGGCGACAAGATCACAGTCCAGGAAAGCGACTGGAACTGCATCCTGATCGCCACGCCAAACCAGAAGCGCAAGCCGTTTGACGACGCGCGCGTCCGGCGCGCCCTGTCGCTGGCGCTCGACCGCTGGGGCGGCTCGAAATATCTCTCCAAGATCGCGATCGTGAAAACGGTCGGCGGCGTGGTTTTCCCGAACCATCCGCTTGCGGCGACCAAGGAAGAGCTGGTGAAGATTCCGGGCTTCGGCACTGACGTGGCGGCGAACCGGAAGGAAGCCATGCGTCTGCTGAAAGAAGCCGGTCATCCGAACCTGAAGATCGACTTCAACAATCGCGGCGTCGACCAGCCTTACAAGGTCGTCGGCACCTGGTTGATCGACCAGTGGAAGCAGATCGGCGTCGAAGCCGAACAGCATGTGAATCCGAGCCCGGTCTTCTACGACAAGCTCCGGAAGAGCCATGACTTTGATGTTTCGATCGACTTCAACTGCCAGTCAGTCGTCAATCCGATCGCCGACGTAACCAAATATCTCGGATCGGCCGGCAATAATTATGGCCAGTACGAGGACGCGAAGCTGGAAGAGATCTATAGCCGGCTCCTGCGTGCGGGAACCGAGGCCGAGCAACGCACCATCATGCGCGAGTATGAGCAGCGCGCCATTGGTGAGATGGCTCATCTCATCCCGACGCTGTGGTGGTACAAGATCAACCCGCACCGCTCCTATGTGAAGGGCTGGAAGATCGCACCGAGCCACTATCTGAACCAGCATCTGGACAATATCTGGCTGGACAAGTAGCGGCAGGTAACTGCTGCCACCGAAAATTGCTCCCCGCCCGGAACCTTCTGTTCCCGGGCGGGGAGAACCTCTAAAGCGCGAGCCCGGAAACCATGTGGCAATATATTCTTAAAAGATTGATTTTGATGATTCCGACCCTGGTCGGGGCAGCTATTTTAATATTTTTCCTTTTACGGCTTATTCCCGGCGACGTTTGCGAATTGAAGATGGCGGGCGCCGGTCTTTATGCGGACCAGGAACAGATCGATATTTGCCGGGCGGAGCTTGGTCTGGACCGTTCAGTCATGGTGCAATTCTGGGAATTTTTCTCAGGGTTCCTGGTTTTCGACCTTGGCAAGTCCATGTGGACCGGCCGCGAGATCACCTATGAGATCGGCCTGCGTTTCCAGCTTTCCCTGCAGGTTGCAATCATGGCCACACTTACCGCCACGCTGATCGCGATCCCGCTGGGAACGATTTCCGCCGTCAAGCAGAACACCTGGATCGATTATTTCGTCCGCGCCTTTTCGATCGCGGGCATTGCGATTCCATCCTTCTGGCTCGGCATCATGATCATTCTCGGCCTGCTGATCACGACCCAGGCCTGGTTTGGCACGCCCTGGATGCCGCCCATCGAATATGTTTCGCCTCTGGAAGATTTCTGGGGGAATATGTCCCAGCTCATCTGGCCGGCGGTTGCCACCGGTTATCGTTATTCCGCCGTGGCGACCCGCATGACCCGTTCGGCCCTGCTTGAGGTGTTGCGTGAGGATTATATCCGCACCGCCCGCGCCAAGGGTCTGATGGACAAACTCATCATCAACCGGCATGCCCTGAAAAACTCTATGCTGCCTGTGGTCACGGTAATCGGGATCGAGTTCGCCTTCCTGATGGGCGGTCTCGTCGTCACCGAACAGGTGTTCAATCTGAACGGACTCGGCAAGTTGTTTGTGGAATCGGTGACCAGTCAGGACTTTTCGATGACCCAGGCCCTGGTTATGGTTGTTGTATGCGTGTTCATTTTCACTAACTTCCTGGTCGATATTGTGTATGCATGGCTCGACCCGCGCATCAGATACGCATAAGGATAAAGAGAGATGGTTACGACCTCCGAAGCCCGCGTCGAAGCCGCATTCGAAGAACTTGCGGTGGAGAGGCCGCTCCTCTCCAAAGTCAAGGAATTCGCCCGTAAACAGCCGCTTGGAACCTTCGGGGCGGTTATTGTTCTCGTGATGGTGTTTTCAGCACTTTTCGCCGATTTTATCGCGCCCCACGACCCGATCAACAATTCCTATGAGCACATTCTGGAATCCTACAGCTCGACATATCTGCTCGGCACCGACCAGTTCGGCCGCGATATCCTTTCGCGCATTATCTATGGCGCGCGGACGGCGCTGCTTGTCGGCTTTACCGCAGCCATTATCGGCTCGGTAACCGGTCTCGTGCTCGGCGTCGCGAGCGCCTTCTTCGGCGGACGCTTCGATCTGCTCTTCCAGCGGGTCATGGACGTCTTCATGGCCTTCCCGCTGATTATTCTGGCTCTGGCCGTCGTCTCTATTTTCGGCACCGGCATCCAGAATGTGATCATCGCCATCACCATCCCCTTCATTCCGCGATGCGCCCGGGTTGTGCGCTCCAGCGCGCTGGCGATCCGCGAAATTCCGTATATCGACGCGGCCCGCGCTAACGGCTTTTCAAACGCACGTATCATCCTGCGCCATATGGTGCCGAATGTGATGGCGCCCTTCCTGATCATGATCACCGCTTTTGTCGGCCAGGCGATCCTGCTCGAGGCATCGCTTTCCTATCTTGGCCTCGGCGTTCAGGAGCCGGTGCCGGCCTGGGGCCTGATGCTGCAGGGCGGCGCGGAGGAATATGCCGAAAGCGCGCCCTGGGTCGCGATCTGGCCCGGCGTGGCGGTTTCGCTCGCCGTGTTCGGATTCAACCTGTTCGGGGACTCGGTGCGCGATACGCTCGATCCGAAGCTGCGCTCGCAATAGCGGGAAGCACAGCAGAATAACCCAACCAAGACCGGCGGCCCTCCGGGACCGCCGGTTTTTTGTTGCCTGCTCTCGCTGGCGACTTACTCGGCGGCGGCTTTCGGCGCCCGCGCCACGCTATATTTGTCGCGCAATGCGTCCCATTCATCCGCGCCAAAGCGGCGGAAAGCATCATGGGCGGTCAGATCGCCCGGCGGAGTCGGGAAGACATTGGTCTCTTTAAGCTCGGAGAGAAGCTGTTCGCACAGGCCGATCACACTTCGAAACAGCAATGTCGGCAGGATTGCCAGCTTGTATCCCATTGCCTCGGCGTCGCCGAGCTCGATATCCGGCGTCTTGCCGCGGCGCACGACATTGAGCAGGCAAGGTCCCTTTACGAGTTCGGGAACGGCCTTCACTTCATCCAGCGTCTGCGGCGCCTCGACAAAGGCGATGTCGGCGCCGGCCTCAAGCGCTGCGTTGGCACGCGCAATCGCTTCGTCGAAGCCAATGACGGCGCGGGCGTCGGTGCGGGCGATGATGATGAAATCCGGATCGCTGCGAGCATCGGCGGCGGCCCGGATCTTGGCGATATACGCGTCAGCCGGGATGACCTTCTTGTTATCCAGATGGCCGCATTTCTTCGGAAATTCCTGATCTTCCATGTGGATCGCGGCAACGCCGGCGCGCTCATATTCGCGGATCGTGCGGACAACGTTCAGCTCGTTGCCATAGCCGGTATCGGCGTCCGCGATCAGCGGCACACCGATGGTCGTGTTTATCCTGGTGGCATTCTGGACCATCTCGCTCATCGTCAGCAGACCGAAATCGGGATAGCCCAACGTCGCCGACGTGCCCGCTCCCGTCATATAGACGGCCGGGAAGCCCGCCTGGTCGATCAGCGTCGCGGTAATACAGTCATAGGCGCCAGGCGCGACCGTCATGCCGTCCCGGCTGAGAAGCTCGCGCAGTTTCTTCGGTTTTGTCATCGGCATATCTGTGTCCTCGCCACCCAAGGGATTATTTCAGCGCAGATTAGGTCATACGGCTGCCCGGCTCAACATTCGCGGCCACGGCCCGCGACGAACTTTTGGTCAGTAATCGCGGCATATGCCTGCCCTGTGTCCAGGCAAGCAGGCCCGCCTGCGCCCGGAGTATGATATCTCTTTCCTTTTGCCGCGCGCGGCGGTAAATCCAAAAGACCGGTTTCGGACCATGCGGGCCCGTAAACCGATACCCGAATTTCCCTTCTCCCGGGAACGCTGCCGCGCCGGACGCCCCGCGGCGCCAACGCCAAACACAAGACGCTTCCAATCCCATGCGCGCATTACGGACAAGGTTCGGCTCCATTGGATGGCGGCACCTGGCACGGGTCGCCCTGACACTTGGTATCGGCATCGCCGGAGCATTCGCCTATGCGCGGACCCCGCTGCCGCTTCCCTGGTTTCTCGGGTCCATGCTCGCCTGTCTGGCTGCGCTTGCTGTGCGTATTCCGGTCGGCGGGTCTTATTTTCTGACCCTGGTTATGCGCATCGTGCTGGGGCTTGCCATCGGCAGCGCCTTTTCACCGGAGATGGCCGACCGCGCGGGGGAAATGGCGATAAGCCTGACATTTGTATTTCCTTACGTGCTGTTCCTCGGCCTGACCGGCTACCCTTATTTTCGGCTGTTTTCCGACTTTGACCGGGTCACTGCCTTTCTCGCCTCCGTTCCGGGCGGGTTTCAGACAATGGTCGCGATCGGTGAGGATTGCAGCGCCGATCTGCGGCGTCTTTCGATCGTGCACAGCACGCGGATAATGGTGATCGTCTTTTTTGTGCCGATCTGGATTCAGTTTTCCGGATCGGCGGATTTGAACAATGCCATCCCCGCACAGGCCGGCTTTACCGGCATCGATCCGAAAGAAGTTCTTATCCTCACCACGTGCGGTATTGGCGGCTATCTGGCCGCCAAATGGGCAAGGATCTCCGGCGCGGCGATCATCGGCCCGATGCTGGCCAACGGCGCCGTTCACATGCTGGGACTGGCGGAGGTGCGTGTGCCGGTGGAATTGGTCAACGCGGCCCAGCTTGTCATCGGCGTTCATATCGGCTGTCAGTTCGCCGGGGTCACGGCCCGCGAGCTTTTATCCACCGTGACCATCGCCTTTGGTTATTCGGTCTTGCTGATGATCGGCGCGGCAATCTTCGCGGTTCTGGTCGTGTGGGCCACCGGCATCGACCAAAATGCTGTTGCGCTTGCCTATGCGCCCGGCGGCCAGCCGGAAATGAACCTGATCGCGCTAGTGCTCAATTTCGACCCGGCCTATGTGGCGCTGCATCACCTGTTGCGCGTGATCGTGATCGTGATCGGCGCGCAGTTTTTGATATCCTGGCTCGTTCGCATCGATACGAAACAGACCGACGCCTCACCATCGTGAGCGGTCTGGAACCCGTTTCAGCCGGATTGCCGAGGCGCTATAGTGGCGAAAACCTATTCCGGAGAGCAATGCCGATGTCACAGGCCCTTGAGCGCGCACAGCTGGAGCCGAAGTCCTTCTCCATTCGCCCCGTCGCCGGCGCGCTTGGCGCCGAGATTTCCGGTATCGATCTGTCGGACGATCTCAGCGACGAAGCGATCGGAGAAATACGCCAGGCCCTGCTCGAACATCTGGTGATTTTCTTTCGTGACCAGGACATCACGCCGGAACAGCATCTTGCCTTCGCCAGACGTTTCGGGGAGATCATCCAGTATCCTCTGGTCAAAGGCCTTGAGGATTATCCGGACATCATACCGATCGTGAAGCTGGAACATGAGACTGTCAATTTCGGCGGTTTGTGGCATACCGACACCGCCTATCTGGATGTGCCGCCGTTGGGCTCGATCCTGCTGGCGCGCGAGCTGCCGCCGGCCGGCGGCGATACGCTGTTCGCCAATATGTACCTCGCCTATGAGACGCTCTCGGATGGCATGAAGGAATTATTGGCGCCGCTCAGGGGCGTCAATGTTTCGAATACGCCGAAAGTGACGGAAACGCGCCAGGAACGCATAAAGACGGGCGCAAAGGCGGCTCCCGACACTATCTTGACGGCAACCCACCCGGTTGTGCGCACTCATCCCGAGACCGGCAAAAAGGCGCTTTACGTCAATCTTGCCCACACCATCCGGTTTGAGGGCATGACGGAAGCCGAAAGCCAACCTATCCTGGAGTTCCTCTTCGAACACCAGATCCGGCCCGAATTCACCTGCCGGTTCTCGTGGGCGCCCGGCTCCATCGCCTTCTGGGACAACCGCCCGACACAGCACAATCCGATCAACGACTATCAGGGCTACAAGCGCGTCATGCACCGGATTACGCTGGCCGGCGACAAACCACGCTAACACCGATCTGGAGATAATATGGCTGACCTTCGCAGAACGGCCCTCATCACGGGCTCAGGAAAAAATATCGGACGCGCGATCGCGCTCGAGCTGGCGCGGGCCGGGCATAATGTGGTGCTCAACGGATCGCGCGACAAGGCGGCTTGCGAGACCGTCGCGGGCGAGGCGGAGAAACTCGGCGCGCAAACGCTCATCGCCATGGGCGATGTGGGCCGGGCGAGCGACTGCAAACGGATTGCCGGCGAAGCGCTCGACACATTCGGCGCCGTGGACATACTCGTGAACAATGCCGCGATCCGCCCCATGAGCCCGTTTCTGGAGATGGACGAAGCGGAATGGGACCGGGTGCTGGCGGTGGACCTTTCTTCCGCCTTCTGGCTGGCGCGCCAGTGCCTTCCGGGCATGGTCGACAAGGGCTGGGGGCGCATCGTCAACATCGCCGGGATGAACGCCATTCAGGGTTATAACGGACGCTCCCATGTCTCGGTCGCCAAGCACGCGGCCTGGGGGCTCACCAAGTCGCTGGCCAAGGAATTCGGCGGTCGCGGCATCTCGACCAATATCGTCTCGCCCGGACCGATCGCCGGCGATCATGCCGACGATCCGGAAATGGCCGCCCATATCGAGGCGCAGAAGGGCAAAATCCCCTTGGGCCGTCTGGGCCTGCCGGAAGAGATCGCCGCCGCCGTAGCGCTGCTGGCGTCGGACGCCGGCGCCTTCATCAACGGGCAGATGATACAGGTGAATGGCGGCACCCAGACCTGATCCGTCCCGCGCTTTCAATTGAAAGTGTTCCGGTTACGGGCCGTATGACAGGACCGGCCCACTGAACTAACATTGACTGCTTCTGCTGAAAGGGAGAGTCAAGGGTGTCTCACCGTTATCTTCTGGTCATGCGCTTTGCGCTGCTGAATCTGGTGGCGTTCGCCTTGCTTGCCGCCGCCTATTTGCAGGGCTGGCTGGACGGCTTGTTCGACCGGACAACCTTCATATTGTCGGCAATCGTTTTTGCCGTGTTTCTTTACGGTCTCGCGCTGTGCGGCTTCAAGGTGTGGCGGACAAGCGCCGCCCTCAACGACATGAAAAGCGGCGGCAAAACCGCGGTGGCCCGCGCTGCCCAATATCTCGGAACGGCCAAGAGGGTTGATGCGCAAACCCGCGCCGGCCAGATCGGCATGGTGCGGTTAAAGATGTCGCATGAGATCCAGATCATACGGCAGATCGCCAGTATGCTCGTTTTTCTTGGCCTGATTGGCACCGTAATCGGTTTCATCATTGCCCTGTCGGGTGTGAAACCGGAAGCGGTCACCCAGGTCGACAGCGTCGCTACCATGGTCGCGACCCTGATCCGCGGCATGTCGATCGCCCTCTACACGACCCTGCTCGGCGCCGTTCTCAACGTCTGGCTGAGTATCAATTACCGTCTCCTGTCCAGCGGCAGCGTCGATCTGCTGTCGGAAATCGCAGACCATGGAGAGCGGCGTTGACACCTTATGACGAGTTCGACGACACGACCACCGACACCGTTTTCCGGGATGTGATCCTGCTGGCGCTTATCGGCTTCATCGCCATGGTGATCATGCTGCTGCCGCATCTTCAGAAAAAGAAAGAGGAGACGCAGGACCACAAGGCGCCCGGCAATGTCATCGTCGAGATGCATTGGCCGAACGACATGATCGTGGATGTCGATCTGTGGGTGCGCGCGCCGAACGCCACGCCGGTCGGCTTCTGGAACCAGGGCAACGACATTTTCAATCTGCTGCGTGACGACCTCGGCATCGACGGCGACGCCACAAACGAGAATTACGAAATTTCCTACAGCCGGGGCATCCGGCCGGGCGAATATATTGTCAACGTGCATATGTATTCGATCGTGCCGAAGGGACTGGTGGTGCCCGTGAAGATCGTGGTGAGCGTACGCGCCAAATACGACACCACCCGGCAATTGCTGGAAACGACGCTGAAGCTGAACCGCCGCAATCAGGAGGAAACCGCCTTCAAGTTTCGCCTGACGGCGGAAGGAGAACTTGTCGAGGGCAGCGTTTCGACGCTGCGCCACCCCCTCATTACCGGCTACCGGCGGAGCAAGTGACCGTTTAACGGGAAAGGACAGGCACGAGATGGATATCATCTACTATGTCTTCGCGGCCGCGACGGGCATCGCGGCGCTGCTTTCGACCATCGCGATCTGGGCGCCGCGCAAGACCAAGGTCCGCGTCCTGGCACTGGCGGTGACGACCCTGTTCCTGCCGCTCGCCTATATCCAGCTCACCGGGCTTCTGTCGAAGCCGAAACCGGTCGAATTCGCTTGGCTGGAGCGCGGTGTCGAACGCGCCGAAATCCTCAGCGTCAGCTTTGACGAAGGCAAGGCCATCTATATGTGGCTGCGGCTCGACGGCATGATAGAGCCGCGCTTCTACAAGCTGCCCTGGCGGCAGAGGGATGCCGAAGACCTGGAAGACGCCGTCGATCAGGCGACGCGCACACGCTCTTCGCTGATCATCACCAATCCCTTTTCCAGACGCTCGCTGGAGGAACGCGGCGGGGTCAGCGTGGAGATCGTCCCGCCCGCGACGCAACCGCTCAAGAAGCCCGCCGTACCGCCGCGCGTATTCAATCCGAGGAGCCCGGAGATTTAGGGTTTGGACGCCGGTTCAGTCCGGGCGCACGACGCCGGTCTGCCCGGTGATCAAACCATAATGCTCGGGTCGCCGGTGCCTGGCGAAATCGAAAATCGTTTCCTTGTAAAAATTGCAATCATCGAGATCGCAGTCGGCAACGATCAATTCATCGCCACTGGTCTGCGTGCGCGCAATAATTTGTCCCGACGGATGGACGATGGCTGAGCCGCCAAGCAGCTCATGACCGTCCTCAACACCCGCCTTGGCAATGGCGACCACCCATGTTCCGTTTTGATAGGCGCCGGCCTGCACGCAGAGGTCGTTGTGAAAGTCTCTCAGTTCGCGAGGCTCATCGGCGCGTTGTGAATTGGCGGACGGCGTGTTGAAACCGAGCAGCACCATCTCGACCCCCTGCAATCCCATTACGCGGTAGGTTTCGGGCCAGCGGCGGTCGTTGCAGATGCACATGCCGAAAATGCCGTCCATGAACCGCCATACCCGAAAGCCGGTGTTGCCGACCTCGAAATATTTTTTTTCAAGATGCTGGAACGAGCGCCCGGGATCGAACTCGCTATGACCGGGAAGATGGGTCTTGCGATATTTGCCGATAATATTGCCGGCCTCATCGACGAGTATCGAGGCGTTATAGTGGTGGCGTTCGCCATTTTCTTCCGCGATCTCGGCATAGCCGAATGCAAAAGCGATGCCGTATTCTTTTGCGCGATCGAACAGCGGCTTGGTCGCTGCGTTCGGCATCTGCGTTTCGAAGCAACCGTCGACTTCGCGCTTATCATCCATGTTCCAGCGCGGGAAAAATGTCGTCAAAGCAAGCTCGGGAAAGACGACCAGCCGGCATCCGCGCGCCCTGGCCTGGTCAAGAAGGCCGATCATTCGATCGACAGCGACTTTCCGGCTGTCCGATTTTTGCAGCGGCCCCATTTGAGCCCCACCCACGCGAATGACTCTGGGCATTGAAAGAAGTCTCCTTTGGCCGGAATTTGCGCCAATTCATTCATAAGCCCATTGAGAGCATTTTTTTGACCAAGCGGACCAGGCCCACAATGTCGGGCTGAAATCCCTTTGCGGCCGCGGTCCGGCGGAGCGATAAAAGCCAGGTTTCTGCTGGCCGCAAGCCTGACGGCACGCCATGGCCGGTTGTCCGCTTTGCCGCCCTGCGCGCTCTGGCGAGCGCTTGGCCAAAGCGTAGGCCACCTACTCCTTGTAGCTTTGATCGGCACGGTCGAGCTTGCGCAGCAGCGCCGGCCATTCCATGACGCCAATCGGGCGATGCCCGGTCTTGGAGTTGGCCTCGCGGTTGCGTTCGATGGTGACGCGCTGGACCTCTTCGGGGATTTCCATCGCTTCCGCGCCGGCCTGCTGAAAAGCCAGCTGCATGCGGCAGGCGCGCTCGGCGCGGTACATCCACACGAAGGCTTCTCCGACCGATCCGCCGACGGTGAGCAGCCCGTGGTTGCGCAGGATCAGCAGATTATTGTCGCCAAGATCGCGGACCAGGCGCTCGCGTTCACCCAGGTCGGTCGCGATGCCTTCATAGTCGTGATAGGCGGTGCCCGCAATCACCGTGAGCGCATGCTGGGTCAGCGGCAGCAATCCCTGTTTTTGCGTCGCCACGCCGGTGCCCGCCGGCGTATGGGTGTGCATCACGCACATGGCCTCCGGTAGGGCCATATGCACCGCGGAGTGAATGACGAAGCCGGCCGGGTTGATGATATATTGGGTGGGCGAGAGGATATGCCCTTCCTCGTCGACCTTGACCAGCGAGGAGGCGGTAATCTCCTCGAATAAAAGCCCGTAAGGGTTGATCAGGAACTGGTCCTGCGCATCCGGCACGCGGGCTGAAAGATGAGTGCCGAGAAGGTCGGTCCAGCCAAACATATCGACCAGCCGGTAGGCGGCGGCGAGATCGACGCGGGCCTGCCATTCAGCCTCGCTCATGGTCCCGGACAAGTCTTGTGCTGCGGTCATCTGTAGTCTCTCCCTGCCGTTCTAGCGTCCCTTGAATTGCGGTTTGCGCTTTTCCATGAAGGCGCGCCGGCCCTCGATATAATCTTCCGATTCAAAGCAGGCCCGGACCATGGCGTCGATCTCCTCGAGATTGCGTTTGTCGGGGTCCTTGCCGATTTCCCGCACCGCCGCCTTGACCGTTGCGATGGTCAGAGGCGCATTGCCCGCGATACGCGCCGTGATTTCCTCGACATGGGCGTCGAGATCGCCATCGGCGACCACGCCATTGACGAGACCCATCTCATAGGCCTCTTGCGAGGAAAATTGGCGCGCGGTGTAAAATATCTCCATGGTTCGCGCGACGCCGACGATATCCGATAGCCGCTTCAACCCGGTATAGCCATAACCGAGACCCAGCTTCGCGGCCGGAACCGCGAAGCGCGAACCTTGCTTGCAATAGCGCAAGTCGCAGCATGCCGCGACATTGACGCCGCCGCCGATGCAATAGCCCTCTATCCTGGCGATTGTCGGTTTGGGGAAATGATAGAGCCTGCCGCAGGCGGCTTGAGCGATCTTGTTATACTGCGCCACGGCTTCCCTGGTCGCACGCTCCGATTCGAATTTGGAGATGTCGGCGCCCGACACGAAGGCCTTGCCGCCGGCGCCGGAGACCACCAGGGCCCTGATCTCGTCGTCGGCTTCGAAATCGCGCAGCAGCGCGTCCATCCTCTCCCACATATCCAGCGAAACCGCGTTATGCTTCGCCGGATTGTTGAAAATAACATGGGCGACCGCGCCCTCTCTCCGGCCGATCAGCGTATCGCCGGGCTGTCCAATATCCTGCACGTTCCTGTCCTTAGATATCTTCGTTATCACGCATGGTTTGAATGGCGTCCCTGGCGTAACCGAGCTCCTCCAGTATCTCATCGGTATGCTCGCCGCGTAAGGGCGGCGGGCGGCGGATTGCGCTTGCCGAACGGCTCATGATGATCGGCTGACCGACGATCTGGCTTGGCCCGCGCTCCTGGGAAACGACATCGCGCGCCATCCCCAGATGCTTCACCTGGGGCGATGCGAACACCTTGTCTATGCTGTTTATCTCGCCGCAGGGAACGCCCGCCTCATTCAGCCGGGCGATCCAGACGGCGGAGCTTTCCTTGCGGGTGCTGGCATTGATGAGCGCGTTCAGCGTGTCGCGGTTTTCAGAACGCCCCGCCCCGTCGACGAATTTCGGATCATCGAGCGCCGGATCGCCCAGCAACTGTTTGAGCCGCTCCCAGATCGGCTGACCGGCGCTGGCAATATTGATATGGCCGTCGGATGTCTCGAACACGCCAGTGGGAATGCTGGTGGGATGATTGTTGCCGGCCTGCCCCGGCACATCGCCGTCCATCAGCCAGCGCGCGGCCTGGAAATCGAGCATAGCGATCTGCGCCTGCAACAGCGACGTCTGCACCCATTGCCCCTCGCCCGAGCGCTCGCGCTCGAGCAGCGCCAGCAGCACGCCTTGCGCGCAGAAATGCCCTGCGGTCAGATCGGCGACCGGAATGCCGACACGCATCGGACCCTTGCCCGGCTCACCGGTGATCGACATCAGCCCGCCCATGCCTTGCGCGATCTGGTCGAAGCCGGGCCGGTCGCGATAAGGACCGTCCTGGCCGAAGCCCGAAATCGAGGCATAGACCAGCCGCGGATTGATAAGTTTGAGGTGCTCATAATCGATACCCAGCCGGGTTTTGACATCGGGCCGGTAATTTTCCACGACCACATCCGCCGTCGCGGCCAGTTTTTTGAATATCTCCAGCCCCTGTTCGGATTTCAGATTGAGCGTCATGCCTCGCTTGTTGCGGTGCAGGTTCTGGAAATCGGGGCCGCTGCGCGGCCCTCCCATATCGCCGCTGTCGTCGCTGACCGGCATCTCGATCTTGATGACATTCGCGCCCCAGTCGGCGAGCTGCCGCACGCAGGTCGGACCGGCACGGACCCGGGTCAGATCGAGCACGGTATAAGGTTCAAGAACGGCGCTTGCTGGTTCAAATGGCATTTAATGCTCACATTTAAGGCGGATGATGCTAGAGAGACCGGACCTGCAGAGGGCATGTTGTTCTGCTTGGGCAAGATACCTGCATGACGCCTCACGGTCCAATGTCAACAGGAGGACCGTTGATTCATATCAAAGTGGGGCAAATTGGCCCGTGCCAATGATCGAAGCGGGGATCGGGCCGATTGTAGGACCAGCGGCGGGAGGGAAATCCGACTAATGGCAACTACTCAGGACTTCGCGGCCGAAACGCCGAAAATCAATACCATACCGTTCGATGCTGCCTGGAAATGGCTCGCCGCCGGCTGGCGCGATATGTGGCGCAAGCCGGGAGTGAGCCTCAGCTATGGCGCATTCTTTACCCTGGTGTCCCTGGTCGTTGTGGTCGGGTTCTATCTGGCGGGCGGGGCGGCCCTCGTACTGCCGATGGCGGGCGGCTTTCTGCTGCTCGGACCCATGATCGCCGTCGGCCTGTACGAAACTTCGCGCCGTCTTCAGGACGGAGAAGAGGTGTCCCTCGCCAGCATCGTCGCCTCCGGCGTTCATTCGCCGGGGCAACTCGCCTTCATGGGCGCTTTTCTTCTGATCATCTATTTCGTCTGGCTCGAAATCGCGTTGCTGCTGTTCATGCTGTTTCTGGGACCGCAATCGCTGCAACTTGGGAATATCGTGCCGACCCTGCTGTTCACCTGGAGCGGTCTCGGCCTGCTGATCGTGGGAACCGCGGCCGGCGCGCTCCTGGGGCTGTTCGTGTTTGCCGTGACGGCGGTATCGATACCGCTGCTGATGCGGCGCAAGATCGATGTCGTCACTGCGTCGCTGACAAGCATTCAGGCGGTGGCGCGCAACCCCGCGCCAATGTTGTTATGGGCGGTTCTGATCGCTGGCCTGATGGCCTTCGCCTTCGCCACGCTTTTCGTCGGTATGATCGTGGTCTTTCCGCTGGTCGGGCACGCCACCTGGCATGCCTA
>JAJFHO010000146.1 GCA_021775575.1 Hyphomicrobiales bacterium | reverse complement strand
GGGCAGCTCTTCGTCGAGCGGCGCGTGGCGGGCGGAAGCGACTGAACTCTGCCAAACATTTGGCCATATACTCCGAAATGCCTGGTGGCTGAACCGTCGCGGGGAACGTCCACTTACCCCTAAAAGCAGACATCAAACCTTACAACCCGGAACGCCCGCTAAGTGCCAACAGCGGACATTGTGAACGGTGATGTTGACCATCCGCAATTCGCCAAGTTCAAGCTGTAGGTCAGTCACGTTTTTGGGCTGCCGCCAGCTATACGAAGTTTCATTCAAAAGATTAGTCCAACATCATTGCGGCTTCGCATTTTCCTCAAGCGCCAATAGAGCATTTTGCCATTGAAACTCTCTGGCCTCGGTAAAAAACGCATCGGCGCACGGTTGCGGTGAAAGACCATTGGCACGTGCGATCATGATATGACGGCAGTTGGATATCGGTCCGGTTAGTTTGCGCCAGTCAATCCTGCGGGTTGTGATCGAAAAGCGAGGCATCACGCTTACGCCAAGGCCGCGTATGACCAGTTCCTGAATCCAGTCCTCTCTTTGGCTACTGCATACGACTCTGAGAGTCAGCTCGTTCAAATCCATGAAATCGAAGAAGGGCTGCCGGATTTCACATTTGAGTCGGTCCACGTAAGATTCCTCGGCGACATCGTATAATGTCACCTGCTCCATCTCGGCAAAGCGGTGCCCATCTGCAAATGCCACAACCATGTCTTCTTCGAATAAAGCCTGTGCCGATATCTCCGTGAATTCCTGATCACCGTGCAAAGCAACGAAGGCGCAGTCGAGAGTCCCGGTCGACAAAAGTTCGGGCAAAGCCTCCGGGCCTATGTCATGGAGAATTACCAGTACATCGCGATGCCTGTTGCCGAAGTCGTTCAGAAAGGCCGACAAAACATCGGGTCCGATCGTGCACATTATGCCGACATTCAGCTCAGAAGAGCCGTTATCCAGAAAATTCCTGGCTGCGGCGCGGGCCATCTCCTGGGTTTCATGAATATGCCGGAGATGTTCGCGCATCAGCCGGCCAAGGGGCGACAAAGTCACAGCGCGCCCATCCCTGATGAATGGCTCTCCGCCCAGCTCTTCCTCTATTTTCTGAATGGCGCGCGTCAATGCCGGTTGCGACACATGGCACTGCTCCGCGGCGCGGGTGAAGTTCAAATTCTCCGCCGCCATGAGAAAATAGCGAATCTGATGAAATTCCATTGCCGACCACCACGCTACGCAGCGTGCATTGAACCATGACTCATTGGTATTGGACAGCTCATCGCTCTGCCACCAGTTTGTATGAGATCGAAGACCGAAAGATTCCGGTCGAAACACTGAAGAGGAAACAGGCGATGAAATTCAATTCGGCGCGAATACAAACCCCGGCGATTACGTTGACAATGGCGGGAGCTCTTATCGCCGGTGTCCTGATCTCCGACCGGGTCCTGGCGCAGTCAGCATCAGATTCCCGCTACAAGCCGCAACACAACGCCAAGGGTGAACTGCTCTTGCCCAAAGATCACGTCTGGCGCGATTGGCCCTTTGTCGGCGGATTGGTTACGCCCAACGCCCTGAACGATGGGAAGGCGCCGTTTCCAGAGCACCATATCGTCCATATCGATCCGGAGAGCTGGGCGCACTACAAGAAAACCGGCGTATTCCGCGAGGGTACTATCATCGCCAAGGAATTGACGCGGGTGCGCGCGCCGGATGGAGCCAACAAGGACGGCTCTACGACCGAGGTAAGCGGTACCGGATATTTCATGGGCGATTACTCGGGTTTCGAGATCACCATCAAAAGCAAGAAACTCTATCCGAATGAGCCCGGAAACTGGGCGTACTACACCTTCGGTCACCATGCCGAGCCTTACAGCGCGACCGCTAAAAAGCAGCCGGTGGAAGCCTGCGCAGCCTGTCATACAGCGTCAGCGGCCGAAGACATGGTGTTCTCCCAGTTCTATCCGGCTCTTCGTGAAGCCAAGCCGAAGTAAGGGCTCGCCATGAATATTTTACATGCCGCAACAGGATTGGTGCTGGGCGCCGTCTTGCTCGCAACTGGCGCTTCAGCCGCAGAGTCCTTCTCACCCTATGTGGACGGCAAAGGCAACATCAGCATGCCAAGGGACTATCGCAGCTGGCAGTTCCTTGGCACTTGGGGTGTGGCCGCGGATGAGAACAACCAGGTGGGCTCAAAAGGCTTCCACAATGTCTACACCCAACCTGAAACCGCGTCTGCCTTTCGGACGACCGGGAAATTTCCCGATGGCGCGGTGCTGGTGAAGGAGTTGCTCAAGGCAAAGACAAACTCAATGACAACCGGTGAGATCAGCTACGCCACTGAGACGGAAGGCTGGTTCATCATGATCAAGGACGCCGAAGGCCGTTTCAAGGACAACAAGCTTTGGGGTGACGGTTGGGGCTGGGCTTTGTTCAAGGTCGACAACCCGGCCAACACCGTCACCAAGGACTACAGGGCGGATTGTTTGGCCTGCCATCAGCCAGCCAAAAAGGACGATTGGGTCTATCTCCGGGGTTATCCGGTCTTGAAAAAATAGCCACGGGAAACAACCACGGTCAGTCGGCAACGTGAGACATGAAACTCGCCGGACAGGCCATCGAATGGAAGATATGCAGCATGTCGGACAATTCTCTTTATGAACGCCTGGGTGGCTATGACGCCATTGCCGCGGTGACGGACGCACTGATGGTGCGCATTCGCAACGATGACAAACTGCGGCGCTTCTACGATCACAGGGGCGCTGACGGGGTCGCGCGCGAGCAACAATTGCTGGTCGACTTTCTATGCGCGTCGTCAGGCGGGCCAATGGTTTACACGGGCCGTGACATGAAGACCCTGCATGTAGGGATGCGTCTCGATGAAGAAGACTGGACGCGTGCGATGGCCCACCTGACATCGACTCTGGAGGCTTTTGAACTGCCGGAGCAGGAAAAAGCAGAGGTATTGAGCTTTCACGAACAGCTGAAGCCGGAGATCGTCGAAGTCACTTGAGAGAGTTGGGGTGGTGCTCCTCGTCTCGCGGATCTCAAATACGGATCTGGGAAGGGGACAACTGATGCCAGCCGGCACCACGGCAGACCCAATCCGGTTGGCATTCGTCAACATTTTTTCGCAAACCGCATTGGAGACCATTATGAACATCCGCTTCCTGACCCCGAAACTTCATGGCCTCGTCGACTATGCCGCCGCGGCCGGCCTCATCGTCTTTCCCTTCATCCTCGGGATCGGTGCCTCCTCGCCGACCGCGTTCTGGCTGTCGGTTGCCGCCGGCGTCGCCGTGATCTGCTACAGCATGCTCACCGGCTATACCTACAGCGCGGCGCCGGTAGTACCCTTCAAGGTACATCTTGCCATCGATTTCGTGGCTGCCGCCGCCTTTGCCCTCGCTCCCTTTGTCCTTGGTTTTACGGGCCTTGATGCAATGTATTACTGGGTACTTTCGGCAGCTGTATTCCTCGTCGTCGCCGTCAGCCAAACTGAAGAAGAAACGTTTGCACAACCTGCCGCTGCAGCTTGATCGTCAACGTAAGCAAGCAAGCGCAAACGGCGGTCTCCAGAGGCCGCCGTTTCCATATCGGACCACTAAGAAGTAGTAGGCGGCTGGCGGTTTATCTCGCATGTCTCTCACCAGCGACCATCAAAGCGCGACTCCTACTGGAAAAATGTGATGGTGCTATTCGATACGCTTCATGGTCACTTGGCATTTCAAGTTGGACAGATCATCAACTCGAACGTCTGCTAGGGGTCATCAGCAGACATTATGCTCGGCTGTTTGTTAAGTCCGTTTCAGCCCTGAAATCAGACACTTCCCACAGCATTTCAGCCGATGCCTATTTTGAGCAAACGGACTAGTCCTCGTCCTGCTGGCCATAGGACGCAAAGCGCTTCAGCACCTTTTTCATTTCCGCATCGCCAAGCAGTTTTGGCTTGCCCGCCTGCAGCACGGTCACATATTGCGCGGCCAGCGCCTCGACTTCGCGGGCCAGATCGAGCGCGCCGCCAAGGGTCGCGCCACAGGCGATCTGGCCGTGATTGGCCATCAGGCAGGCCTTGCGCTTCTTTAGTGCCCTGGCGACATGCTCGGCCAGTTTCCTTGTGCCGAATGTCGCGTAACCCGCAAGCGGTATGTCCTTACCGCCCGCGACCGCGACCATGTAATGAAAGGCCGGAATCGGCTTGCGGGCGCAGGCGAGCGCCGTCGCGTTCAGCGAATGGGCATGGACGACGGCGCGCGCATCGGCGCGCGTGCGGTAGGCGGCGAGATGAAAGCGCCATTCGCTGGAGGGCTTGCGGCCGCCCGGCGCGGGCTCGCCCTGCGCGTCGACAAACACGATGTCTGGCGGCGTGAGATCCGCATAGGCCATGCCGGTCGGCGTGATCAGCATGCCCTCCCCGAGCCGCGCCGACACATTGCCTGACGTGCCGGGCGAGAGCCCCTCGCGCGCCATGGCCCGCGCCGTGTCGATAATCTCCTGCCGGAGCCGGGCTTCGTCCATTGCGTGCGATCCTTACTGTGTGCCGATTGGCTGGCTTACGAGAATAACAAAGCCTTCCCCTTGCCGGAGAAGGAAAAGGATTTTTTGGTTTAAGCGTCCCTCACAGAGAAGCGATGAGAGCCTCAGGCCTCGTCTCCGGCCCGCTCGGGATACAGCTCAAGCAGCCCTTCCGCGCTTGCCCGGCAAATGCCACGCTCGGTGATCAGGCCGCTAACGAGCCGCGCCGGCGTTACGTCGAAGGCCGGGTTGCCGGCCGGACTGCCGGGCGCGGCGATATCGACGGTGACAACCGCGCCATCGGCGAGGCGCCCCGTCATTTGCGTCACCTCTTCCGCGCCCCTCTCTTCAATCGGGATTTCGAACCCGTCATCCAGCGACCAGTCGATGGTCGAATGCGGCAAGGCCACATAGAAAGGCACGTCATTGTCGTGCGCGGCGAGCGCCTTGAGATAGGTGCCGATCTTGTTGGCGACATCGCCATTGGCGGCGGTGCGGTCGGTGCCGACAATGCACAGATCAACCTGCCCGCGCTGCATCAGATGACCGCCGGCATTGTCCGCGATGATCGTATGCGGCACGCCGTGATGGCCGAGCTCGTAGGCGGTGAGTGCCGCGCCCTGATTGCGGGGCCGGGTTTCATCGACCCAGACATGGACGGGCACGCCCGCCTCATGGGCGTGATAGACCGGCGACGTCGCCGTGCCCCAGTCGATCGTCGCCAGCGATCCGGCATTGCAATGGGTCAGGACGTTGACCGGCTCGTCCATTTTGCGTTTGCCATGTTCTTTCATGATTTCAAGGCCATGCACGCCGATCATGCGGCAGCATTCGGCATCGTCGTCGCAAATCTCCGCGGCGCGCGCATAGGCCGCCGCAACGCGATCCTCGCGGGGCAGATTGCGCACCGCATGGGTCATCTCGTCCAGCGCCCATTTGAGATTGACCGCGGTCGGGCGGGTCGCGTTGAGCTGCCTGCTGGCGGCTTCAAGATTTTCATCCGATGGGTCGCCGCGCAACGCAAGGCAGATGCCGTAGGCGGCCGTGCCGCCGATCAGCGGCGCGCCGCGCACCAGCATGTCCCTGATCGCGCGGGCCGCGTCGTCGACGCTGCGAAGCGGCGTGGTTTCAAAGACATGTGGCAATTTCGTCTGGTCGATGATTTCAACCGACCAGCCATCCTCGCCAACCCAAATGGTGCGCATATGTTTGCCGTCGAGTTTCATACGGGTTTACGCGTCAATCTCCCTCGAACTCGATCAGCGTGTGGCAGTCGATGCCAAGCGCCTCGACCCTGCCGCAGCCCTTCAAATCGGGCAGGTCGACGACAAAGACCGCGCCGACAATCTCCGCGCCGAGTTTCTGCAACAGCTTGACGGCCGCTTCCGCCGTGCCGCCGGTGGCGATCAGATCGTCGACCAGCAGCACCTTTTCGCCCGGTTTGATGCCGTCTTCATGGATCTCGATGATATCGGTGCCGTATTCGAGCTCGTAATCCTGGCCGATGGCCTTCGCCGGGAGCTTGCCCTTCTTGCGGATGGGCACGAAGCCGCAGCCCAGCCGGTCGGCCACCGCACCGCCTAGAATGAAGCCGCGCGCCTCAATGCCCGCCACCGCCTCCACGCCCTTGCCCGCATAAGGGGCGGCCATGCGCTCGATACAGGCGGTCAGGCCCTTCGCATCGCCAAGCAGCGTCGTGATGTCGCGAAACATGATGCCAGCCTTGGGGTAGTCGGGAATGGTGCGCACGAGGGATTTCAGATCGGTATCAGGCATTTCTGGTCGTTTCTCCTTACAAGACCCGCCCGGCCACGGCGTCGAGTTTTCGCAACAGGACAGCGTCGCGCGCCTGCGGCGGCGTGATAATGGCTGTATCGAGGGCCCGGTCCGACCCGATCGGGCAGGGCTCATGCTCTTTTGGAAAATCGCGCGCCAGCGACGCGATCAATTGTTTGGCCTTCGCCACATTGTCGTGCAGCACGCGCAGCAATTCGGCGATGTCGACATCCTCATGCGCCTCGTGCCAGCAGTCATAATCGGTGACCATGGCGATGGTTGCGTAGCAAATCTCCGCCTCGCGGGCGAGCTTGGCCTCGGGCATGTTGGTCATGCCGATCACGTCGCAGCCCCAGGAGCGGTAGAGATGGGACTCCGCCCGGGTGGAGAATTGCGGCCCCTCCATGGCGAGGTAGGTGCCGCCGCGCCGGTAGGGAATATCCTCTGACTTGGCCGCCGTCTCGATCCGTTCGACAAGTCCCGGGCTCACCGGATCGGCGAAGGACACATGAGCCACGCATCCCTGCCCGAAAAAACTCTTCTCCCGCGCGATGGTGCGGTCGATGAACTGGTCGACCAGCACGAAGGTGCCCGGCGCAAGCTCCTCCCGGAACGACCCGCAGGCCGATACCGATACGAGATCGGTGACGCCCGCGCGCTTTAACGCGTCGATATTGGCGCGGTAGTTGATCCAGCTCGGGCCCAGCCGGTGACCGCGTCCATGCCGCGGCAGAAAGACCAGCGGCAGGCCGTCGATCTCGCCGAATCCAAGTTCGTCCGACGGCTCGCCCCACGGCGTGTGAATCCGCTCCGAGCGGGTATTCTCAAGCCCGGGCAGATCATAAACGCCACTACCGCCGATAATGCCCAATACGGCCTTTGTCATTCGCTGCCCCCTGCCCCTCTGTCTATCGGCCTACTTTTTTACCTGAATAAAAAACAGCGCCCAAGGCCAGCGCTGCTCTTCCTCCTCGGAAACCTTGACAGCCGAGGGCGAATGCATCAGCCAAAGCGGTCCCTTGTCGCCGATGCCGAACGGCCTTCCATCGGCGCTGAGCACAAGAGTCCAGTCTTTCGCGGCCAAATCTTCAGGCGACAAGTCTACCGCAAAGCCGTCGAGCGCGCGCGTCTGGATAGCGGCGCCCTCGCCGCCGAGCGCCTTCACCACATCCCTGAGCAAGGGCCCCCGGAAGGTCGCCGGCGCGGAATATTGCGGCGGCTGCGCCCGGATCTCGTTAAGCGGAAAATCCTCCAGCATGGCCCGGTCGAATGTGAAAGCCTTGTCGAATTCGATCTCGTGAAACTTGAGAAAACCATCCCTCTTGGGGTCGAGCGCGCCACGGTTGCTATGGGCAATATCGCCGGCAACGGTCAGGATGACAGCGCCTTTCGGGGGCGCGGCGCTCCTTGCCATGACGGCGTCC
The DNA here is from genome assembly GCA_021775575.1 of Hyphomicrobiales bacterium. Taxonomy (GTDB): domain Bacteria; phylum Pseudomonadota; class Alphaproteobacteria; order Rhizobiales; family Methyloligellaceae; genus JAJFHO01. Next base: position 5,639 of record JAJFHO010000146.1, on the reverse strand, counting down.
GCGTCAACGCTCAGCGCCAGCGCCGACATTCCCATCGCCGCCAGCAGGGAACGCCGTGTCCAGGACAGCAGCATGATGGTCTCCGTGAACCCCGTTGCACTTGCTCCGCGCCGCGACATTAGCGGCCCCGCCCGGCCAACAGAAGGAAAAACTCTGTTTGCTTTCTGGTCGCTGGTGCGGGTACCCGCCCGATGATAGGGATAGGCCAATAACAAGCAGCCGGAGGCCGCCATGACCCAGATCGACTATTATTTCGCGCTCAATTCTCCCTGGTCCTATATGGGCAGTGACAGACTTGCGAAAATCGCCGCTGCGCATGGCGCGACCGTCAACGCCGCGCCGGTCAATCTCGGCGCCATATTCGAGCGTACCGGAGGATTGCCATTGCCGAAGCGCTCGCCGGAACGCCGGGCGTACCGGATGATGGAATTGAAGCGCTGGAGCGCCTTCCTCGGCATCCCGCTGGTGCTGGAACCGAAGCATTTTCCCCATGACGAGTCGGAAGGCGTGCGGCTTGTGCTGGCCGCGCGCTTGTCGGGTGGCGATGCCCATAAGCTGGCAACGGAGCTCGGGCGCTCACTGTGGGAAGAAGACAAGGACCCGTCGGACGCGGTCGTTCAGAATGAAGCCGCCGCGCGCACCGGCCTCGACGCCGAGTTTCTCCGCAATGTGCTTTCATCCGACGACGCCAAGGCCCAGTGGACCAAGCAAACCGAGGACGCGATAGCCAAGGACGTCTTCGCCGCGCCGACCTATGTCGTCGACGGCGAAATCTTCTGGGGCCAGGACCGGCTGGATTTCGTTGAAAGAAAGCTGGGCGGCTAAGACCTGTCGACATTCTGGGTGGCGGGCCCGGGCCCGGTCGGAGCCATTCTGACGGCGCGGTTATGCGCCCCTTGCTCAATGTTCTTTCTGCTTTTGCCTCTCCTGCCTATCGGTGGGCGGATCACGCACAGCATACGAAGCTGTGATCCCTGCTGCGCATCCGCCATGCATGCGTGGTTCGTATCTGACTCACAACGCAACCGACTTTGTTCTCGCATGGAGAAACCTATGAGAAAGTTTACGATCCTGACCACTGCCTTGACCGCCGCTGCACTCCTGACATCTCCTGCTTGGGGCGACAGCCACAAGAAAGAAGAAATGATGAAAAAAGAGGAGATGATGAAGGCGGAGGAGATGGCGAAAAAAGAAGAAATGATGAAGGCGGAGGAGATGGCGAAAAAAGAGGAGATGATGAAAAAAGAGGAGATGATGAAAAAGGAGGAGATGATGAAAAAAGAGGAGATGATGAAGAAGGACGCGATGATGAAGAAGGAGAAAATGAAACAATAAGCCCGGCAGCCCAAGCTCTTCAAAACGGCGCGTTCGCCGGCATCATCACGGAAGGTCCCTGCTTCAAGGGGACTTTTCGCACCCTGCATCCAGGCAGCCCGCGCAGTCGTATATACCTATGGATATCGCCGATTTTTTTCAAAAAGGACAGATCATGCAGATCACCAAGCGCCGTTTCGTAAAAATGCTTGCCGCGAGTGCCGCGGTTGGCCTGACGGGCGTCGGCCGCGCCATGGCCGCGGCGATCGAAAAACTCACTCTGAGCGACGATGAGTGGCGCAAGCGGCTCTCGCCCGGGCAATTCGATATTCTGCGCAAGGAGGGAACGGAGCGCCCCTATTCCAGTCCGTTGAACAATGAGAAACGTACCGGCATGTTTCATTGCGCCGGTTGCGACCTGGCGCTTTTTTCGTCGGCCACAAAATATGACAGCCGCACGGGCTGGCCGAGCTTCTACGACGCGCTCAAGGGCCGGGTGGAAACCAGAACGGATTACAAGCTGCTGTTTGCGCGCACCGAATATCACTGCGCGAGATGCGGCGGCCATCAGGGCCATATCTTCAACGATGGACCGAAGCCGACCGGTTCGCGATATTGCAACAACGGGCTTGCGCTGACCTTCCGCCCGCAGACAAGCTGATGGCCCGCCTTCATGCATCGAGGGCCGCGGGTTCAGCCACCCTCGCCCTTCTCGCCATAGTGGCGGTGGGCGTTTCGTCGTGGCCGCGCACTGCCTTTGCCGCACAAGAAACCGCCATCTTCGCGGGAGGGTGTTTCTGGTGCGTGGAATCCGATTTCGATCATATTCCCGGCGTGATCAGCACCACCTCGGGCTATATCGGCGGCAAGGCCGGGACGGCGAGCTACAGCGCCGTGTCGAATGGCGGCACCGGCCATTACGAGGCGGTGCGGATCGTTTATGACGCCAAGAAAGTGTCGTTCGAGAAATTGCTGCATTCTTTCTGGCGCAGCGTCGACCCGACCGACCCGGGCGGCCAGTTCTGCGACCGTGGCGACAGCTACAAGACAGCCGTCTTCGCTCTCAGCGACACACAGCGTCGTCAGGCCGAGCTTTCCAAAAAGAAGGCGCAGGAGGCGCTGGGGCGGACGATCGTCACGCCTATTCGCACGGCCGGTAAATTTTATCCCGCTGAAGGATATCACCAGGACTATTACACGAAAAATCCGGTCCGCTATAAGATCTACCGTTATGGCTGCGGCCGCGACGCGAGGATCAAATCGCTGTGGGGCGGCGACGCCCATGCGGGTATCGGCAAGCACTGACAGGGGCCGAGCTCCAATTGACAAAAGGCCCCTCGTTTGAGGGGCCTTTTTCAATTCGGATCATGGATTAGACGCCGGCTAATGCTTCAGGCTGCCCCAGACACGGCGTTTGGCCAGATAGAGGAAGCCGGTGAGCAGCACCAGATAGATCATAAAGCGCAGGCCGATACGCAGGCGCTCTTCCAGCTTCGGTTCCGCCGCCCACATGAGAAAGGCGGAAACATCCTTGGCGTGGTTGTCCAGCGTCGCCGCCGTGCCGTCGGTATATTCGACACCGTCGTCGAACAGCGGCACGGCCATCGCAATCTGGTGACCGGGGAAGGCCTTGTTGTAATTCATGCCTTCCGCCACCGTCACGCCCTCGGGCGGATCGGAATAACCGGTGAGCAGTGCGTATAAATAATCCGCTCCCCCGGTCCGCGCCTTGGCCATCACCGACAAATCCGGCGGAAGCGCGCCGTTATTGGCGGCGCGGGCAGCCTGCGCGTTGGCAAAGGGCGAAGGAAAGGCATCGGCGGGGCGCCCCGCGCGATCAAACATCTCGCCTTCATCGTTGGGTCCGTCACTGACTTCGACTTCCGCCGCCAGCGCCTTTACCGCCGCTTCGGAGAATTCAGGTCCGCCCTCTTCGCCGAGGTTGCGGAAATGCAGGAATTTCATGCCGTGACAGCCGGCGCAGACTTCTTTGTAAACCTTGTAGCCGCGCTGCAGCTGGCCCCTGTCGAACGTGCCGAACGGCCCGTTGAAGCTCCAGGACTGCGCGGTAATCGTCGGCAGGTCGCCGGCGGCTCTTGCCGGCGCTGCAAAGGCGCCGAGCGCGCACAGCAGGCCCACGGACAGGATCGACGCCAGTCTCATTCCCGGTGATGTGATCGCTTTCATTGCTCCGCCTCCCATCACCGCCGCTCCGGCGCCGCGGCGGCGCCTTTCGGCGTCCCACCGCCCGCGCCCTTGCCGAGCACGGACTCGGTAATACTGCCCGGCATGGCGGTCGGTTTTTCAATCCACCCGACCACCGGCATGATCACCAGCAGGTGAAGAAAGTAATAGGCCGTGGCAATGCGTCCGACGATCAGATACCAGCCCTCGGGCGCCTTGGCCCCGAGATAGCCCAAGACGAGGCCGGAAATCACGAATAGCGCGAAAAACCATTTGTAAATAGGCCGGTAGCGCGCCGATTTGACCTTGGAGGTATCGAGCCAGGGGATGAATAACAGCAACAGGATCGAGGCGAACAGCGCGATGACGCCCAGCAGTTTGTCGGGAATCGCCCGCAGGATCGCGTAGAAGGGCAGGAAATACCATTCCGGCACGATATGCGGCGGCGTCACCAGCGGGTCGGCTTCGATATAATTGTCCGGATGACTCAAGAAGTTCGGCGCATAGAAAATAAAGAAGGCGAACAGGACGATGAATGCCGACATCGCGAAACCATCCTTGACGGTGTAGTAGGGATGGAACGAGATGGAATCCGATTTGGTCTTGATTTCGATGCCGGTCGGATTGTTGCTGCCCGGCACATGCAGCGCCCAGATATGCAGCAGCACGAGACCGAAGATCACGAAGGGCAACAGATAGTGCAGGGAGTAGAGCCGGTTGAGCGTCGGGTTGCCGACTGCGAAGCCGCCCCATATCCATTCCACGATGGCCGTTCCCAAACCGGACCAGATCGCATCGAGCGATGAGAACAGGTTGGTGATGACCGTTACCGCCCAGAAGCTCATCTGCCCCCAGACCAGCGAGTAGCCCATGAAGGCGGTCGCCATCATCGCCAGAAAGATGAAGACGCCCAAAATCCACAAGATCTCGCGCGGCGCCTTGTAGGAGCCGTAATACATGCCGCGAATAATGTGGAGGTAGACCGCAAGGAAGAACATCGACCCGCCATTGGCGTGCATGTAGCGCAGCAGCCAGCCCCAGTTCACATCGCGCATGATGTGCTCGACACTCGCAAAAGCCATCGACTCATGCGGCACATAATGCATCGCCAGAACGACGCCGGAGAGCACCTGCACGACGAGGAAGAATGTCAGGATGCCGCCAAAGGTCCAAAGGTAATTGAGATTGCGCGGCATCGGGAAAACGCCGAACTGGTCGTGCATCAGCCGTAACACAGGCAGCCGATCGTCGAACCATTTCGACAAGGCGTTGCCGGGCTTGTAGGTCGATTCGTGTGCCATATCCGCCCCCTAGCCGATCTTGATCTTGGTTTCGGACAGGAAATTGAAAGGCGGCACATCGAGATTGCGCGGCGCCGGCCCTTTCCGGATACGTCCCGCCGTATCGTAATGCGACCCGTGGCAGGGGCAGAACCAGCCGCCATACTCACCCTTGACATCGGCGATGCCCTGTCCCTTCGGAATGCAGCCGAGATGGGTGCATATGCCGATGAGAACAAGCCATTTTTCGTTTTTGTCCTTGACCCGGTTTATGTCGTTCGCGGGCGCCCCGGCCTCGAGATTCATGTTGCGCGCTTCCGGATCGGGAAGCTCCGACAGGCTCACGGCCTTGGCTTTTTCAATCTCTTCGGCGGTACGGTGCCGGATAAAAACCGGCTTGCCGCGCCACATGACGGTAATGGCCTGGCCCTCCTGGACCGGAGCAAGATCGACCTCGATGCTCGCCAGCGAGAGGGCGGAGGCATCCGGGTTCATCTGATCGATGAACGGCCACAGCGAAGCGGCCGCGCCGACGGCGGCGAAAGCTCCCGCGGTAATGGTCATGAAATCCCGGCGTGTCGGTTCAATAGTCTTTGCAGCCACAGCGCCAATCCTCCCTCAAGGACCCCGAATTGAATGGTCAGCCAGCCCGGACAACGAGAGCATACTTAAGATAAGGGGACTAACAGAAATTCGCCCTTGCGACTCGTCTTCAATCCTGCCGGATATCCAAAAAACGCGGCCCTGCCATCGGCGAGAGTGCGTTGGCACACCCTGCGCAACCGAAACAGGCTTAACGGATCACCTTTTTGCATCGATGCGCGCGAATGTCCAGCCGTGACCTTGGACGAATTGGCGCAT
>JAJFHO010000145.1 GCA_021775575.1 Hyphomicrobiales bacterium | reverse complement strand
TGCGTAACTTTTGGTCTGGAAGTCAGTGGTTATTTTGCACTGCAAACAGCTCTGGTGAACGGCGAACCGCTAAGCGCAGATGAAGCTGGAAATCTGGGTATGGTTATAGGAGAGAGTGTATTTCAACAGGACTGCGCTGTGGTTTCGTCAGTAATGTGTCGTCGTAAAGGAATCGGTTCGGCTGATGTTGCTATTAGGTTGCCGAACACAATCGCGATTACAACCAACAGTTTCGAAACGGAGCTGTTGGTATATGACGCCAGCGCCAAGAGTGTGTTCTCACTAGATGAGCGTCAGTGCCTCACACCAACCTCCCAGTCCATCGGTGAATATGTCGGCCCACTAGTCGTTGGTTTGTCGAACCTGAAACTGTACGAAAAGCCGGATGACTTTAGAATCATAGCAGTAGCTAAGTCATTGAAGAGACTAAAAGAAGAACATGAGAAATGGTATTCAGCGGTGAGCGAGATCGACTTCTCACATGAAGGATATCTAGGTATTACAATTGATGGATTCGATTTTCTCACACTAGCGCCAGCCGATAGGATTGATGTCTCATTGGAGGCGCTGTTTCTCATGGCAGAAGGGTCACCTGAGGCTTTGGCAAATGCCTCAGAGGTTAATTTATGTTTTGCTGGGCAAGTTATAGTGTCACACAAATCAGAATAGTACTGTCAGTATCGGGATAGAAATACACAATCAGTAACACAGCGGAAACAACTAATATGAGCTCAGACAACAGAATACTTGCCGCCCTTGATATAGGGTCGAATCGAATACGAGCTATGGTCGCGCAAGCTTTCGATGATGACGCGATATACTGTCTCGGCTACGCCGAGGCGCCAGCTGAAGGTATTCGACGTGGTGTGATTGTTAACATGGAGAAAGTCACAAAAGTTATCTCTCAGGTTGTGGAAGACGCTGAGGCGCAAGCTACTGTGCGAGTCGACTCGCTTTTGGTCGGTATTTCGGGAGATCATATCCGGTCAATCAATTCCCACGGCGCCATAAATGTATCACGCTCTGATGATGAGATAACTGCGCAGGATATGGATCGAGTAGCGCAGACAGCGCGCGATGTCGCAATTCCGACTGACCGTGAAATAATTCATGTAATTTCGCAGGAATTCACAGTCGATAATCAGCCGGGTGTTCGGAATCCGATCGGGATGAATGGAACGAGGCTTGAAGTTGAGGCGCACATTGTCACCTGCGCCGCCTCCTCCGCCAAGAATATTTTTCGAGCGCTCGAGCGCTGCGACCTGAATCTTAGTGGTTTTGCTCTAGAATCATATGTTGCGTCACGCTCAGCGCTAACCGAAGAGGAAATGGAACTAGGAATAGCCCTCGTTGATATTGGCGGCGAGGCGACAGAGATTTCCGTTTACAAGAATGGTTGCATCAGACACAGCGCTAGCGTTCCTCTTGGCGGACAGAACATCACAAACGATATCGCGATTGGTCTACGGACAACAGTGGATGAAGCTGAGCGTTTGAAGGTTTCATACGGCAATGCTCTGTCAGAATTAGTACGAGCAAATGAGATGATGGAAGTTGGGGCGGCTGGTGGTCGTCCAGAAAGAAGTATTTCACGTTCAGTGCTAGCGACAATTATCGAAGCTCGCGCTGAAGAGATTCTCTCCTTAGTGAGCAGAGAATTACGCAAAGTGGATTTTGATGATGGACTAGCCGCTGGTGTGACACTGATCGGCGCTGGTTCGCGGATGCCGGGTTTGGTTGACCTGGCCGAGCAAACATTGAATCTACCTGCGAAAGTCGCGCATCCGGTTGGAGTTGAAAATTTACCGAACGATAGTGTCGGGCCGCAGTACGCGACAATTATGGGATTGATTATGCACGCAGCCGAAGAAGAGATGGCGTCACTAGGCGCCGGTAACGGTCTGCGCGGAGCATTAAAGAAAATTGAAGGTTGGCTAACAGGACAGTTTTAACCCACGGGGAGGTGGATATGACCGAGAAAGGTCTGAAAATCGAGATCGACGAGGATTATAGCAACTTTGCAAAAATCCGAGTTGTAGGGTGCGGAGGCGCCGGTGGTAATGCTATCAATCGTATGATTGAAGAGGAGCTAGCTGGAGTCGAGTTCATTGCGCTAAACACCGATGCGCAGGTGCTTAATGCAAACCGCTCAGAAACAAAAATCCATGTGGGTGAAAAACTGACGAAGGGGCTCGGCGCTGGCGCCAACTCCGACATCGGTCGACGCGCTACAGAGGAAGATCGGGATACAATCCGCCAGGCTCTTGAGGGCTCGGACATGGTCTTCATTACCGCTGGTATGGGTGGTGGAACCGGAACTGGTGGAGCTCCAGTTATTGCGGAGATCGCCCGCGAACTTGGCGCGCTTACAGTAGCGATCGTCACACGTCCATTCCGTTTCGAAGGTAAGAAACGAACAGAGCGCGCCGATGATGGACTCCAAGAATTGAAACAGCGAGTTGATACGCTAATCACAATCCCGAATGAGAGACTTCTAGGTATTGTTGATCAAACGACAACTCTGACTGAGGCGTTTCGCTTTGCTGATGATGTACTACATCAAGCGACGCGAGGTATCTCTGATTTGATCACTATCCCTGGACTGATTAACTGTGATTTTGCCGATGTGCGCACGGTTATGCAGGAGATGGGTGATGCTCTGATGGGAACCGGCACTGGTGTTGGCTCGGATAAGGCTACCACTGCTGCGAAGTTGGCGATTTCATCGCCTCTCCTTGAAGAGATATCAATCGAGGGAGCCAAAGGTGTGCTGATTAACATCACTGGTGGCGAGGATATGACTTTGTTTGATGTAAACGCGGCGACATCTGTGATTTATGATGCCGCAGGCGCTGATGCAAATATCATCTTCGGCGCTGTGATTGACCCAGCGGTTAAAGATGAAATGCATGTGACAGTGATTGCGACTGGCTTTGCCTCAGAGGAGCAACATGCTAGTAATGAAATGTTTATGACAAATGTCAATGCTACTCCTGGACGGTCGATGTCTCTCTTCTCAGAGAACTCTGAGCCAGTCCCTCAGCAAGCAATGAATGGAACGAATGGAAATAACGGAAGCAATGGGAATAATGGAGCGGGAAGAACGGCAGCCTTCGAAGAAGACAATCGAACTATCCCAGCCTACATGAGAAGAATGGAGGAGTAACCACGAACAAAACTCAAGCGCTCAACTTGCGAGCGCAGCAAATAATGATCATGCGCTGAGGCGTGTGACAATATACTTTTGTGGGGGTTTTCTCCTTTTGGTGTTGTGCGGCAAACGCGCCGTCGTCTGAAAGTCCGTGAACGCGTCACGGCCCGATAGACGGAGTTGCGCTCTACTGCAAGTCATCCAAAAAGAGAATCACACGGTTCCACAATAAAGAACCACCGGCAATGTTG
>JAJFHO010000144.1 GCA_021775575.1 Hyphomicrobiales bacterium | reverse complement strand
GATCGAGCCGAAAAAAGCGCCGCAATCCTTGAGCCGGCCGGCGTCGGACAATTCCGCGCAGGCCGCGTAGATGGTTTCGTTCATCCAGCGGTTATAGGCCGCCATCTTCTGAACCCAGGCGGGTGAAATCATCCCGGTATTGGCAACTACCCAAAGTGCGCCGTCAACCGACGATCTCCGGTTTCCGGAAACACATCCGGATTTCCTTGCCTGCATTCTCCGCGCTGTCGGAGCCGTGCACGGAATTGCGCTCGATATTCTCGGCGAATTCCGCGCGGATTGTTCCTGGCGCCGCCTCTTCCGGGTTGGTCGCGCCCATCACCTTGCGATTCTTCGACACCGCGTTATTGCCTTCCAGCACCTGCAGCACGATCGGGCCCGACGTCATGAATTTGACCAGGTCCTTGTAAAACGGCCGATCCTTGTGAACCGCGTAAAATTTCCTGGCCTCGGTCTGTTTCCACTTCACCCGCTTCTGAGCGACAACGCGCAGGCCCGCCTCTTCCAGCTTGGCGACAATTTGCCCGGTAATATTGCGCGCGGTGGCGTCGGGCTTGATGATGGACAGGGTCTGTTGGATGGGCATGGCGAAATTTTCCTGATTGTTTGTTGCTCGCAAGGATAGCTGGCGCTTATAGCCGTGGTCCCCGCCACCCGCAACCCGCGCTTTAGGACGCTTTGCGGTTTGGTAGGCGGGCGTGCTAAGAGCGGTCGCTTCACGCGTAACGGCAGCGGCCCATGCTTCACATCAACGACCTGACATTTTCCTTCGACAAGCGTGTCCTGCTCGACAAGACGAGCATCGGCATTCCGGCGCGGCACAAGGTCGGGATCGTGGGGCGCAACGGTACCGGCAAGACAACGCTGCTGCGCCTTATCGCCGGCGAGATCGCGCCTGAGGACGGCGATATCCGCGTCCCCAACAACTGGCGGATCGGCCTTGTTTCCCAGGAAGCGCCGGGGGGCATGGAATCGCTGATCGAGACGGTGCTCGCCGCCGACATGGAGCGCACGCGGCTCCTCAAGCGGTCGGAAACGGAATCCGACCCTCATGGAATCGCGGAAATCCACACCCGCCTTGGCGATATCGACGCTCATACCGCTCCGGCGCGCGCCGCCGCCATCCTTGCCGGCCTTGGCTTCTGCGAGGCGGAACAGCAGCGTCCTTGCGCGGAATTTTCAGGTGGCTGGCGCATGCGCGTGGCGCTGGCGAGCGCACTGTTCGCCGCGCCCGACATCCTGCTGCTGGACGAGCCGTCCAACTATCTGGATTTGGAAGGCACCTTGTGGCTGGAAGGATTCCTGAAGAGCTACCCGCACACGGTCCTGATCGTCAGCCACGACCGCGACCTTCTCAACACCGCCGTCACCAGCATCCTGCATCTAGCGGGGGGCAAGCTGACCCTCTATTCCGGCGGCTACGACACCTTCGAGGAAACCCGCCGGGAACGCCAGCGCCTGCAACTGAAACTCAAGAAGAGGCAGGATGACGAGCGCCGCCGCCTTGAAGCCTTTGTCGATCGCTTTCGCGCCAAGGCCACCAAGGCGCGTCAGGCGCAGGCGCGGGTTAAAATTCTGGAGAAAATGAAACCGATCGCCGCCCAGATCGACGCGCGCGTGGCCGGTTTCCACTTTCCCGATCCGGAAAAGCGCCTGGGCAGCCCGCTGATGCGGCTGGAAGGGGTTTCGGCTGGGTACGAGCCCGGAAAACCTGTCCTCCGGGACATTGATCTGCGCCTCGACGACGACGACCGGATTGGTCTTCTCGGCCAGAACGGCAACGGCAAGAGCACATTCGCAAAGCTTCTCGCGGGACGCCTTTCGCCCATGTCGGGACACCGGCGTTGTTCCAAAAAAATGCTTGCGGGATATTTCGCCCAGCACCAGCTCGACGAGATCAATCCGGCGCGCTCCCCTTATGACCATATCGCCGATCTGATGTCCGAGGCGACGGAGGCGCGCAAACGCGCGATGCTCGGGCAGCTCGGTTTCGGCATCAATACCGCCGACACGGTGGCCGGGTCGTTGTCGGGCGGCGAAAAGGCACGGCTGCTGTTCGCGCTGGCCGCCTTCCAGGGTCCGCATCTGCTCATTCTCGACGAACCGACAAACCATCTCGACGTCGACAGCCGGGAGGCGCTTGTGCATGCGCTCAACGCCTATGAAGGCGCGGTGATCATTATCAGCCATGACCGCCACCTGCTCGAGGCCTGCGCCGACCGGCTCTGGCTGGTGAAGGAGGGCACCGTCAAAGCCTATGACGGCGACATGGAGAAATACCGCGCTGAATGCCTCGCCGAGCGGGGCGGCCGCGTCCAAAAGGACAGGAATGGCGGCGAGGCCTCGCTCAAGGCCACAAGGCAGCAACAGCGCCGGACGGAAGCCACCGCCCGCGCGGCGCTGGCGCCTTTGAGGAAAGCGATTACGACAAAAGAAAAGCGGGTCAACGAATTAACGGTGCAAATTGCGGAGCTGGATGAACGGCTGGGCGATCAATCGCTCTATGAGATTAATCCGGAAAAAGCCAGATTATTCAGCAAGCAGCGCGGTGAACTTGCTAAAATGCTTGAAGAAGCCGAAGCGGAATGGCTGGACGCGAGCGAAGCCTATGAACGCGCGTCCGCCTAACTGTTGCCGGGAACGCAAGCATACCGTCGTGTTGCCGCTTTTCGGGTTATGATAAGAACCGAAATCCATTCAGAGAGGCTTACATGATCACGAAATTACTGGCGACCATAGCGGGTCTGGTTTTTCTGGGTGTCGCCGCACTTGGCATCGCGCCGGACATGCTGACGGGTTCCGAGAGCATTCTGGACATCTCCATGGTCCAGAGCGTCATCCACCTGATCTTCGGGATCTTTCTGCTATTCGGGGTCTGGCTGGCGGCACGTCCCCATATCATTCTGCAGATTCTGGCGCTCACTTATGTTGCGCTATCGGTAATCGGCATGGATTCGGTCGGGCAAAAGGTCATGGAACTTGCCGATGGCGTCGATACCGCGCGCTGGGTTCAGGTCGCCCTCGCCCTGCTTCTCGTCACCCTCGGCTTCATGGCCGGAGGCGCGGCCCGCCAGCAGCGGGCGAAGAGTACCGGGGACGCCCTGGAAAAGGCGCCGGTGGCGGCAGCCGCCGCGGCCAGCGCCGCTGCCCCGAAAGAGGAGCAGCGCCCCGAATCGGCGGCCATTGACAAGGTGAGCGAACCGGAACCGGCGGTCGAAACCGAGCCGTTTCGGGTCGAACGCAGGGAACTCTCCGAGGCGTCCGTCAAACCGCTCGCGCAGCGCTTCGAAAAGACGCCCGATACCCAACCCGAGGCGCAGGATGACGGCGACAAGCAACGCGATACGGACGATGCCGACGAGAAGGCCGACGAGGAAGCAATCGGCGGAAAGGCGGACGAGGACAACGACGCCGACAAGCAACCCGATGTAGAGGATGCCGACGAGAAGGCCGACGCCGATACAATCGTCGGAAAGGCGGACGCGGACACGGACGGCGATGAACCCGATGCGCCGGAGTCCGATAAGAAAGAGAAGAAAGAAAAGAAACGGTCCCTATCTTTCTTCAAGTCGACGGAACCGCAAACCCAAAGCTGACACCTCCCCGCAAGCAGCGTTCCGCCAGCGGTGATTATTCCTTCACGCCAGCACGGAAGCGAAGAAGGACAGCATCCGCTCATTGGCAAATTCCGGCGTCTCGAAATGCACGAAGTGGCCGGCCTCCGGCGCGCTTTCGAATTCGAATGAGGTAAAAAAGTCGTCCAGCCGGTCGGCCCATTCGATCTTGATGACCGGATCGTGCTCACCCCAGAGAAAATAGGCCCTCTGCTCGATCTTCGGCACCTCCGGCGGCCCATCGAGGATCAGTTGGGTGCGGTATTTGCTGACACCGATATACCAGTCGAATCCGCCTTGCAGATTTCCCGGCCGGCGGAAATTATCGACCCATTCGCCGAGCACTTTCTCGAAGGCCTGTTTGTTGTGACACCAATGCCCGATCATCGCGCCGAGATAGATTTGGGTAGCCTCGCGCGATGAGCCGATCAGCTCGGCGGCAAAAGGTTTCTGGTGGAAATGCTGATACCAGGTCTCGCCGGCATGCAGCGGGTCGCCCCAGCGCTTGCCGATACCAGGATAGACGCAATTGAAAAAGAACAGCGCGCTGACGCGCTCGGGGTGGGCCAGCGCGAAGGTCTGGGCCACGACCGAGCCGATATCATGGGAGACGATGGCGAAGCGTTCGATGCCAAGCGCGTCCATCAGGTTGGCGAGATCGCGCGCCAGAAGCTGCGGCGGCGTCCCCCCTGCCCTGCGGGCGCCAATCAAGCGGGACTTGCCGAAGCCACGCAGGTCCGGAGCGATGACGTCATAGCGCTCCGCCAAAGGGGCAAGATTATGCATCCAGGTCCGGTTGAATTCCGGCCATCCGTGCAGAAAGACGATCGGCTCACCCTTGCCGCCGCGCGCATAGTTGATTTCCACATCGCCCGCGGTGACGGGGCGCATATTCCAGTTCAATGCCAATCGTCAGTCCCCCTGCCCAAGATCGAGCCGATCCAGTCTAAGCCGGTGCCGCTCGTCGCTCAAATAGCGCGCGCCGCCGAGAACCGCAAGAAACACACCCAGCGCGGTGCCTCCGGCAATCAGGAACATGATCATCAGCTGATATTTGGTCGCCTCGACCGGATCGACGCCGGACAGGATCTGCCCCGTCATCATGCCCGGCAGCGCAACGATGCCGGACGCGGCCATCGCGTTTACGATCGGCATCATCCCGGTACGCAGCGCGCGCCGGATTATTTGCGACAGCGCCACGAAACGCGTCGCACCAAGCGCAATGCGTGCTTCGATGGCAGGCCGCTCCCGCCGGGCCGCTGTGGTGAGGGAATCCAGACCGAGGCTAATGCCGGTCAACGTGTTGCCGAGCATCATGCCGAGTACGGGGATGATATAGCGCGGCGCATACCAGGGATCCGGCCCGATAAGAACGCCGACCCCGAAAATGGTGGCGATCGTGCCGACGAAGAGCAGTGTTGCCGTTCCCAGCCCGTAGGCAATCCATCCCTTGAAAGGGGTCTCCTGGCGGGCGCGGCTCTCATAGCCCGCGACCAGGATCATGACCAGAGCGAGGGCCGCCGTCCACCACGGCGAGGTCTGCGCAAAAATGAATTTCAGAACGAAACCGATAGCCATCAGCTGGATTGCCATGCGTGCCGCGGCGATGAACAGCGTGCGCTCGATACCGAGCCGGAAGGCGATCGACAGACCGCCATTGATAAGGATCAGCGTCGCCGCCAGGGCCAGATCCCAATAGCTGAGCGCGACATAGGAGATTTGGGTCATGTGCGCGCCACCCTCACCTTGCCGCCGCGGATCGTCATCTTCCGGTTGGCCATCCTGGCTATCTGTTCGGGGTCGTGGCTGACAAGAAGAATTATCCGCCCCGTCTTCAGTTGCGTCTTCAGCAGTTTTTCCGCGCGCGCCGTCGCCTTCGCGTCCAGCGCGCCCGTCGGTTCGTCGAGCAGCAACACATCGGGTGAATCCTCCAGCGCCCGGGCCAGCGCCAGGCGTTGCCGCTCGCCGGTTGAAATCCGGGCCAGCGGCTGGCCGAGAATGCCCTCGCCAAGGCCGAGGGCCCGGACTATTTCGGCGATACTGTCCGGGTCCCGGAAATGCGGCCGCGGCGTCTCGTCCCACCAGCCCGGCTCGGCCGCGGCGTAACGCACCCGGGCACGCCACGCCGGCCCTGAAACCGCCAGCCTGTCGGTATCGTCCAGAGCAATGCGGCCCTCAACCGGGTCGAGATCGGCGATGGCCCTGAGGAGCACTGTCTTGCCGGCCCCCGAAGGTCCCTGTACAGCCAGGCACTCGCCGGCGGAAACCTGGAAAGAGACCGGCTCCAACCCGTAGACCTTAACCTCTTCCAGTTTCAGCAATCCGCTACCCCCTGTCACCGGCAGCTTGTCCTTTTGCCCCAACCCGGTCAACAACCGCACGCCGTTCGGCTATCGTAGCGGCGCGTGTGCGCTGAGCATGGCAAATGAACAGGGAGAGCGAAATCATGTCCGTAAGAATCGAAAAAGATGGCGCCGTTTGGACCGTGATCCATGACCGCCCGGAGGCGCGCAACGCCATGGACCCCGACAGCGCCGATGCGCTGACGCAAGCCTTCCTCGAATTCGATGCGGACGATACCGCTTCCGTTGCGGTCTTCTGGGGCGCGGGTGGCGCCTTTTGCTCCGGGTGGGACCTCAAATATGTCAGCACGCTTATGGTTGACTACCCTCTCGGGGAACTCGACATCCCGCCGGCGGGGCCGCGCATAAATGGCGGCGAAATACCGCGCGGACCGCTCGGACCCTCCCGGCTGGAGCTCGACAAACCGGTGATCGGCGCCATCGAGGGCCCGGCCGTCGCCGGCGGCATGGAGCTTGGCCTGTGGTGCGATTTCCGGGTGATGGCGGAGGATGCCTAGGTCGGTGTCGATTGCCGGCGCTGGGGCGTGCCGCTGATCGACGGCGGCACCGTGCGCCTGCCCCGCATCGTCGGCCAGGGACGCGCGCTTGAAATCATCCTCACCGGCCGCAAGGTGCCGGCCGATGAATGCCTGTCGATCGGCCTCTGCGAATATGTGACGCCGGGCGGTGGCGCGCGGGAAAAAGCCGAACAGCTCGCTCACGAAATCGCCCGCTTCCCGCAAGTGTGCGTGCGAACCGACCGGCGCTCGGCGATCAAGAGCCAGGGGCTTTCGATCCGCGATGGTTTGATCCAGGAGTGGTATAATGGCCGCGAGGCGCTGACCAAGGACGGTGTTGCGGGCGCGGCCCGCTTCAAGGACGGGCTGGGACGGCATGGCGATTTCGAAAATATCCGGTGATGACCGGAGGATAGCTAGAGCGCTTTCAGGAAAAGTGTGGGCGGTTTTCCGCCCGGAAAGCGCGTTAAAACAAATAGATAGAGCATGATCGGCGATTCAGAAATCGTCGAACCTGCTCTAGCCGCGCCTGTATTCCGCCCGGAAGTGGCGCACGGCCCGGCCCTTGCGATCGACAAGAAAGTCCTCGAAGGAAACCTCGCTCAGACTGGCATCGCCGAGCGCATCGAGCTCCCGGCGCAGCAGCGGCCAGGGTGGCGGGTCTTCGGGCTCGTCCTCATGCCGTCCCCGCGCGATGATCAGAAGTGTCCCGCCCGGCGCGACCAGGCTCCCGAGCAGGGCAATCGCCTTCTCGCGGTAGGGCGGGCGCAGCGCCTGCAGGGTGTAGGTCTCGTTGACCAGATCGAAAGCGCCCCGCCACTCTTGAGGCGGTTCAAGCAGATTGGCCTGGCGCCAGTCGATGCCACTGTCGCGAAACCGGCCCGCCGCCCAGCGGATTGCCGTCTCGGCGATATCGAAGGCGGTCACATCGAACCCGGCGCGCGCCAGCGCCGCTGCATTGTCGCCAAGGCCGCAGGCGATATCGAGCGCGCGGCCCGCGCGGCGGTCGGCGGGCAACCGCTCGATCCATTCGGCAAGCTCCGGCCGCACCACCTCATGGCCCCACGGGACCAGAACGGGATCGCCCTCAGCGGCGCGGTAACAGGCGTCGAACCAGCCGAAGGTATCGCCCGCCTCGTTATATTCACCGCGCAGGGCGTCGGCCCGCCGCTTGCCTTCCGCGCGGCGCTCCTCCTCGTCATCGGTCGCCGACGCGCTCACGCCTTTTTCTCCCATTTGCCACTGTCATTCTGACACCAATAGGTAACGTCGTGCCCTGCTTCCCTGGCGGTGCTCCATTGAGCGCGCGCATGCGCGACCGCTTGCTCGTCGCGGCCGTCGAACAGATGGACGGCCCGTTCATAGCCCGACAGATCGCCCGGCTCCGCGCCATCGACAAGGAAGCGTATCGAAGCCCCGTTGGGATTGCCCTCGCCGGTCGTCAGGTAGACAGGCTGGTGTTCAGGCGAACCGTCGCCCGCCGATCCATGCGGCAGGAACGAATCGTCCCGGTAGGTCCAAAGCGACGTATTCAGCGCCGCGACCCGTTCCTCCGAGCCGGCCTGCACGACGGCGCGCCAGCCGCGCTCGAGCGATTTCTGCAGCAATTCGGGCAGGACGCGCTCCAGCGATGCGCGCTCAAGATGGTAGAACAGGATTTCGACGGGGCTTTGCGAACTCATGACGATGTCAGTCTAATCCGCCCCGTGCTTGGGTGAAAGTTGCGCCTGTGTCCTGCGTCATTTTGTGGAAAATGCACAAGAAACGCCCTACCCTTTTGTTGCATAGGGATTTTTTCCCTTTCGCATTGTCAGCCTTATCGGCACTCCCGGCAGATCGAACGACTCTCGCAGGCCGTTTACGAGATAGCGCTTATAGGCATCGGGCAGTTTTTCCGGGCGCGAGCAGAAGGCCACAAAGGTCGGCGGACGCGCATTGGGCTGGGTCATGAAACGCAAGCGGATGCGCCGGCCACTGACGGCCGGCGGCGTGTGCCGTTCCACCGCGTCCTGCAGCCAGCGATTCAAGGCGCCTGTCGAAACGCGCCGGTTCCAGATGTCGTAAACATCGAACACGGACGTCATCAGCTTGGCCATGCCCTGCGTTTTCAGCGCCGAGACAGGGATCAGCGGCACGCCCCTCACTTGCGGCAGCAGCCGCGCCACTTCGGTCCGCAACTCTTGCAGCATGTCCTTCTTGTTGCGCACGAGATCCCATTTGTTGACCGCGATAACCAGTGAGCGTCCCTCGTCGGCGACAAGAGCGGCGATCTGCAAGTCCTGTTTCTCGAAGGGCTGTCCGGCGTCGATCACGAGAATCACGACCTCGGCGAACCGGATGGCGCGCAGCGCATCGCCGACCGATAGCTTCTCGGCCAATTCGTGAACCCGCGCCCGGCGGCGCAGTCCCGCCGTGTCGAACAATCGCAATTTCCGCGTCTCCCAGACGAGATCGGTGGCGATGGAATCGCGCGTGATCCCAGCTTCGGGCCCGGTGATCATCCGCTCCTCGCCGAGCAGCGCATTCGCCAGCGTCGACTTGCCGGCGTTGGGGCGCCCGACAATCGCGATCCGAAGAGGCATCGACTCGCCGTCAGGGCTGGCCGGAGGCGTCTCATCGAGGCCTTCGCATGCCTGATCGAGCGCGCGGTAAAGTTCGCCCATTCCCTCGCCATGCTCCGCCGAAAGCGCAATCGGCTCGCCAAGACCGAGCGAAAAGGCGTCGTAATAGCCGGCCTCCCCGGAGCGTCCCTCGCATTTGTTGGCAACGAGTATGACCGGCTTGCCCGACACCCGGACCAGCTCTGCAAAGACCTCGTCGGCGGGGACCACGCTGGAACGCGCGTCAATGAGAAAGAGAACAATGTCCGCATCGCCAATCGCGGCTTCCGATTGCACGCGCATCCGCGCCGTAAGCGGGTTTTGCTCCCCTTCCTCAAGGCCCGCGGTGTCAATCAGCAGCATCTGCCTCTTGCCGAACCCGGCTTCGGCCTCGCGGCGGTCGCGTGTCAAACCCGGCGTCTTGTCGACGAGCGCCAGCCGGCGTCCGGCAAGCCGGTTGAACAATGTCGACTTGCCGACATTGGGCCGCCCAATGATAGCGATCCTGGCAACCATGACTTCAGCCTCGGTGGGAGTTCAGTTCACGAACCCGAGTTAGGCCCGTTAATTCAGCGCGTAAAGCCGCGCCTTGTCGGAAAGAACATACATTCGGCCCGAGGCGACAATCGGAGCGATAAAAACATCGTCGCCGATATCGCGCTGTGTGCCGACTACTCCAGTTTTGGCGTCGACTCCGACAAGAAGCCCCGACGACGATACCAGCCAAAGCCGTCCACTGGCCAATACGGGTCCGTTCCATCTGCCCTGTTGCGGCAAATCGATGGCCCAGCGCACCTGACCGCCCTTGCGGGTCAGCGCGATAAGTTTCCCGTTCACATCGACGACGAAAACGGCATCGCCCGAAGCCCAGGGCGTCTGTGTACTGCGAATGCTCTTTGTCCAAAGACGCGCGCCATTTGCCATCGAGGTCGCGATCATCCGGCCCGAATGACCAATCGCGAAAACAATGCCGCGGTCGATTACCGGGCGCGCCGGATCGCTCAGCGCCGACAGGGGCGAGCTCCCTTTCCTGCGCGCCAGAGATTCAACCCATGCCGGCTTGCCGCTCGTGGCGTCGAAAGCAACGAGGTCTCCGGAAGGAAATGGAACGACGACCCGGTCTCCGGCGACGGCCGGGCTGACATTGCTGAGCAGTACCGCCGATTCCGGAATGCCGCGATATGTCCAGAGCTGGTTGCCGTCACTGCCCGAGAAGCAGAACAGGCGGCTTTCCGTGGTGACGAAATAGACCTTGCCACCGACCGCGGTCGGCGAAGTGCGTATCGGGACACCGACTTTGCGGGTCCAGATCACCTCGCCATTGGCAGGATTGAGCGCCACGACCGTGCCGAAACCGGTCGTGACATAGAGCCGGCCGTCGTCAATCGCCAGGCCACCGCCAAAGCCCTCCTTGCCTTTCTCATTCTCCGGTGCCAGGTCGGTGCGCCACAGGCGTCCACCGCCGGACATGGAAAAGGCGGAAACCTGACCCTCCGCGTCGATCGCAAAGATTCGGTTCTCATAGACCACCGGGCTGGCGGTAAGCCTGCCATCATCACTTGATCCATGGCCGATATCGGCGCGCCAGGCGGTGCCCAGTCCCCCGCCAATCTGGAGATGGCCGGGAGCGTTTGACGGTACGCCGCCTGGCTGCGTCCAGTTGACGTTGCGTTTCTGGGGCGAGAGCGAGGCCGGCGTTTTTGCCGCGACCGCGTCCACCTGGATTTTATCCTGCGCGGTTGCAACAGATATCCGCTCTCCCGGCAGCCGCTCTTCTTCCTTCTTGAATGGATTGAGACCGCCGCCACAGCCGGCAAGCAGCGCGGCGATCGCTATGAGCGCCAGCCCAATAACCCAGGAACGGCCAAAACTGTACATCGCTTCCCGTCACTTCGCGGCTGCGGGCGATGGCGCATCAGCCTTTACCACGAGCGCCAAAATCATTTCCGCCCGCTGGCGCAAATTGGGCGGTATGCCCGGATCAACCAGAGCCTTGGTGAAATAACGCTCGGCCTCGGCATTGTTATTCAGACGATAGGCGGTCAGACCAAGATATTCCCGTGCCGAATGACGCCAGGGACTGGTGCCCTCGGCCACTGCGTCGATGCGCTTTTTCATGTCCTCAAGGCTGGCCTGGTCAACCAGCAACGCCGCCGCCTGTATCCGTGCAAAATCCTTCAAAAGCGTCCCGACGGCAGAATCTTCCGCCAGCGCATCATAGCCCGTTACCGCCGCGGCCGTCCTGCCCGCACCGGCATCCGCCGCGGCCAGTTGAAACCGGCTCAAAACCTGATAGCCGGTCGGTCCTCCACTCGCCAGATCCTTGAATGCGGCGGCGGCATCGTCCGTCTTGCCATCTTCATTCAGCGTAAGTGCGCCGACAAAACGGGCGCCTGCGTCGGCTGCCTGTTTCGCCTGCCAGTAGACCCACCCCTTATAGCCGGCCACGCCGGCCACGATCAGAACGGCGCCGGCAATGGCAAATAGCCCGAAACGGTCCCACAGACGCTTGAATTCGTCGTGCCGGACAGCCTCGTCTACTTCGCGAACAAAACTATCATCACTCATGCAGCTGCCTGCCTCTGGAGAATACGCGGCGCCACCGCGGCGGCGCGCCTCACGTGAAAGACGGCCATTGTTAACGCGGCTTGCCTATCGAGGCAAACTGCCGTCAATCTCTTTTGCCGTTAAGTTAACGATCCTGCCGCCAATCACATTCCCGGTGAAGGCGACGAACCTGCCGTCAAACCTTAACTGCCGGTCATTTTTGACTTTTTCGTGGCTTGCGACGTCTCTTCCTTCATCGTGTAAGTATGCTCCTCGCCGGGAAACTCTCGCAAGCGCACCGCCTGCCTATAGGCTTTGACCGCATCCTCGATCGCCGGGCCGATTTTGGCGAATTCCTTGACGAATTTCGGCACGCGCGGCGACAACCCGAGCATGTCCTCAAGCACCAGGATTTGCCCGTCGCATTCAACCGACGCACCGATACCGATTGTCGGGATCGGGATCTGTTTGGTGAGCCGCGCCGCAAGCAATTCGGCCATGCCCTCCAGCACCACCGCGAATGCGCCGGCGCCGGCGACGGCGCTGGCGTCTTCCTCGATCGCCTCCCATTGCGCACGCTCGCGCCCCTGGGTCTTGAAACCGCCCATCACGTTGACCGACTGTGGCGTCAGGCCAATATGTCCCATCACCGGTATCCCGCGTTCGGTCAGATAAAGAATCGTCTCGGCCATACGCTTGCCGCCCTCGAGCTTGACCGCGCCACAGCCGGTTTCCTTCATCACCCGTGCCGCATTCCTGAAGGCTATGGCCGGACTCTCCTCATAAGAGCCGAATGGCATGTCGACGACAACGAGTGCGCGCGCCGAGCCGCGCACAACGGCCTGGCCATGCATGATCATTAGCTCCAGCGGCACCGGGACCGTGGATTCGTAGCCATGCATCACCATGCCGAGCGAGTCGCCGACGAGCATAAAGTCGACATATGCGTCGAGGAGTTGCGCGGTATGCGCATGGTAGGCGGTCAGGGAAACGATCGGTTCGCCGTCCTTGCGCCTGGCGATGTCCGGCGCGGTCAGCCGCCGGACGGTTTTCTGTATGGACACGAGAGAGGTCTCCTTTGCGCCAATCCTGTTATCGGCAATTCTATAATGGGATCAGCTGCTCCGATAGGCCGAAACCGCCCGAACCACGATGCGGCTCCTGTCCGGACAACAGCAGCCATTCAAGGGTTCAGACCAGAACCGGAACACCGATCAGCCATTCATGCAAACCCAGAATCAGGGCCGCGGAGATGGCAAGTCCGGCAATGACGGCAATCATATCGTTGCGCGCCCCGCCGCCTGACTGAAACGGAGCATATTCCTCGCGCTTTTTCAGCAATATCCGGTTGATGACGGCATAGGCCAGAAACCCGCCAAAGAGCAGCATTGACGCCAGATCGCCGTTGGCCAGAAGGTGGGCCACCGCCCAGATCTTGACCGAAACCAGTATCGGGTGCTTAAGCCGCTCCTTTATGCGCCCGGGGAAGAAACTGCTCATCAGGATAATCAGCGCCGCGGGCATCAGCATGGCGGCAACAAGGCGAGTCCATGCCGGCGGGGCCCAGATCGCGACAAGCGGAGACGTCGCGTAACTCCATATCAAAAACACGAAGGTCGCCAGCGACAAGACCGAGAACAGACCGATATAGCCTTTCTCGCCAAACCGGCCGGCAAGAGCCGCCCTTGCGCCTGGAATGGCAGGCAGCACGTGAACGGCGAAGAAGCCGGCAAGCCCGGCAAGCAGCAATGTCATTGTGAACTCTTTCGGGGCCTGCCGGGATACAGGATCCTAGTGCGGGGCACGGCTATTTCACCGCGGTGATATTATATCCTGACGCCTGTAGCAAATTGTCCCTTTCCGACGCGGCCAGGTCCAAAACCCTATTCGGCCCGCTGCCAAATCGCCGTTCAATCGTCCGTTTCCAGAACAGGAACATGTTGGCGACGGTCGAAAAACGGCCCCGGACCGGATAAATGGTGACGTCCGAGAATTCCCTGACGAGATAGGCGGCGCCGTCACGCGAGAAGCGGTAATAATCCTGGATCAGATTGTCGGGCGGCGAGTGATAACGGAACAGGAAGGGCACGTAAATAAAAGCCGTTCCGCCGTTTTTCAGAAGATGGCGTATGTTCGCAATGGCGGCAAACGGCTCGTAAACATGCTCCAGGATCGAGAGCGCGATCACCGCGTCGTACCGCTCCTCGAACTCCCTTGGAAAGGGCTGGCAAATGTCGGCGACGATATTGGGATAATCGCCGAAATCATTGATATCGAGCGTGTCGACAAGGCCGCAATCGAGCTGGTCGTGATATTCGCGCATACAGCGCCCGATATCGAGCACGGCGGGCAGGCCCGCGCATCGCCGGGCGATCTCCTGTTTATAGCTGGCGCGTCGACCCTTGTGCATATAGGTGCAGTCAACACGGGTCTCGCGAATGAGTTTTCGCATCCGGTCATTCATGGCGGCTGCGTCATGCACAATCAGCTTGTCGGCCATGGCCCCTCCTGCAATCGGGGTTGCGGGTCTCGTCCGCAACAGCCTCTGGACACTTGCGAAACTTGCAATCTGATTAGTAGCATTGCCGAGAAGGGAGCGTCACGGTGCCGATTGATATCGATAAGGCGTGTGCCGCGCTGCGCGCGCGGCGCGAGGAGCTGACTGCGCTAAGCGATATTTCCGCCGGTGCACGCGGCACGGTAACACTCGACCAGCAAAGCGTCGGCAGGCTTTCGCGCATGGACGCGCTGCAACAGCAGGCGATGGCGCAGGCAACCGAGCGACAACGTAGCGCAGAGCTGATCCGGATCAACCAGGCGCTACGGCGCATCGATGAGGACGAATACGGATTTTGCGAAGAATGCGGCGAAAAAATCGCGGACAAAAGGCTGACAATCGACCCTTCGGCGAGCCATTGCATACGCTGCGCAGGGCGTTAACCCTGGATCCGGCTTCACAATAAATTAGGCAATTACCCGTTATTTTTTCTTTTGGATTGACTTGGTTCCGGATCACCCAGAACGCGATGGACAGCAATAATACGGCGCTCAACGAGATTGTCCGCGTCGCCCGGCTTGCGTCGGGCGGCAATCCGGACGTCATGCGTTCGCTGGCAAAAGCCTTGTGGGCGGCCGCGGACGACATGGCCGACAAACCCGACGCTGCCCCGATTACGGACGCGGAGGAGAGCGCCCCACAATCTCTGGACCACATTGTCGAGCGGGCAACGAAGCTGGCGAACCGGATGGACGCGCCACACGGGGTCATGCTGGACCTTGCGGCAAGCCCGATCGATGTCGCGCGTCCCGTGCTGGAAAAGAGTTCCGTCCTCACACAAGACGATCTTATCGGCATAACGGTCCATCAGTCGCGCGACCATGTCGCGACAATCGCCGGCAGGTGGGATATCGGACCGCAGCTCGCCGACGCCCTCGTTACCTATGGGAATGACGATGTGCTGCGGATCATGTTCGGCAACGCCAACGCAAAACTGGGTGAAAAAGCGCTGATCACTGTCGGCAAACGGGCCATTAATGCAGTGCACCTGCAGCCAATGCTGATGCAGCGAAACGACCTTCCAGTGGAGCTCATGTCCCTGCTTATGGAAAAGGTTCTGGGCGAGCACAGGGTAACGCTGTTGAGCAAGCTGATCCGGGTCGATCCCGTCGACGCGGCGCATAAATTTCAAATCCCGAAAAAAACCCGTCAGTCGCGGCAATTTATAGATGCGACGCAATTGGCGGAAAGGCTGGCGCGGCGTCGGGGAATCGACGAGTCGATTCTGGTGGACCTGGCGATCAAAAAGAAGCAGCTTGAACTGCTGCTTTGCTGCTCCAAACTATTCAGGATCGACCTGGATTTAACGCTCGGAATCCTCTCTGAAAAGACCGGATTGTCCCTCGCCACTTTCTGCCGCGGCAACGAACTGAATGTGCACACCTTCAGCCAGATCTTCGCGGCCTCCGGCACCAACGGTCCGCAAGCCTCCGCCAGCATGCTCAATGTGCTGCAATTCTACAAGCGGCTGCCGATTCCCGATGCCATCGACGCAATTAAG
Organism: Hyphomicrobiales bacterium; assembly: GCA_021775575.1. Taxonomy (GTDB): domain Bacteria; phylum Pseudomonadota; class Alphaproteobacteria; order Rhizobiales; family Methyloligellaceae; genus JAJFHO01. The sequence goes on along the minus strand of JAJFHO010000144.1, from coordinate 7,911 downwards.
ATATGGCGGCAAAGGCTGGAAGCAAACCAGCAACCCGAGGAAGTACCGCTTTCCGCCTAGGAACCGGTAAACCGCCGGAAAGTCACCCTATTCCCACTCGATCGTACCAGGCGGTTTTGAAGTAACATCATAAACAACCCGGTTTATACCCTTGACTTCGTTTATAATACGCGTTGCCACACGACCCAGAAAACTCATGTCGAACGGGTAGAAATCCGCCGTCATTCCGTCCGTCGAGTTGACCGCGCGCAGCCCGCAGACAAAATCATAGGTCCGCGCATCGCCCATGACGCCGGTAGTCTGCACGGGGAGAAGCACGGCGAAGGCCTGCCAGATGGCGTCATAGAGTTCGCTCTTGCGGATTTCATCGAGATAGATGGCATCCGCTTTTCTCAGAATATCGACCTTCTCCCGGCTAACGGCGCCGGGAATGCGGATGGCAAGACCGGGCCCGGGGAAGGGATGGCGCCCGACAAAAACTTCCGGCAGACCGAGTTCGCGGCCAAGCGCCCTTACCTCGTCCTTGAATAACTCCCGCAACGGCTCGACCAGTTGCAACTTCATACGCTCGGGCAGACCGCCCACATTATGATGCGACTTGATGGTGACCGACGGCCCGCCGGTGAATGACACGCTCTCGATAACGTCCGGATAGAGCGTCCCCTGAGCGAGGAAATCAGTGCCGCCGAGCTTCGCCGCTTCGTCCTCGAACACGTCGATAAAGAGACCGCCGATGATCTTGCGCTTCTTCTCCGGGTCGTCGACGCCTTCGAGCGCGTCGAGAAATCTGTCCCCCGCATCCACATGCACCAGCGGAATATTGTAGTGGCCGCGGAACAGCGACACGACTTCGTCTGCCTCATTCATGCGCATCAGCCCATGATCGACAAAGATACAGGTCAGCTGGTCGCCGATGGCTTCATGCAGCAAAACGGCGGCGACGGCGGAATCCACGCCGCCCGAAAGCCCGCAGATCACGCGGCCGCCGCCGACTTGTTTCTTGATCTTGGCGATTTCCTCGGAGCGGAAATGGGCCATGGTCCAGTCGCCGGAACAGCCGGCGATCTTGAGTGCGAAATTGGCCAGCAGCTTCGCACCGTCCGGCGTGTGCACGACTTCGGGGTGGAATTGCACGCCATAAATGGCGCGTTTCTCGTCTGCAATTGCCGCGAAGGGCGCGTTGTCGGACGTGGCCACGACGTCAAATCCATCCGGAATGGCGGAAATCCTGTCGCCGTGGCTCATCCAGACCTGATGCCGCTCGCCCTTGCTCCAGACGCCTTCAAACAGCGCATTGTCCGCTGTAACATCGACGAAGGCGCGGCCGAATTCGCGCTCGCTCGAGGGCTCCACCTGCCCGCCGAGTTGCCCGCAAACGGCTTGCTCGCCATAGCAAATGCCGAGGATCGGCAGCCCCGCCTCGAATATCTTGTCGGGGACGCGCGGCGTGTCCACATCATGCACGCTGGCCGGTCCGCCGGAGAGAATCACCGCCTTCGGCGCGAAGCTCTCGAACACCTCGCCGGCCTTCTGGAAAGGCACGATCTCGCAATAGACGCCCGCCTCGCGCACGCGCCGGGCGATGAGCTGGGTGACCTGACTGCCAAAATCGATGATCAGGATGCGGTCCGTCATGGCCGGTTGTTATCGGAAGCAGCGCGAATCGGCAATGGGGTGGTGTGCCGCTAAATATCCAACTTCCAGAAACGCAGCGACTTGGCCCGGGCAAGGGTCTTGAACGTGCGCGTCGGATTGGCCGCCATGAAGTCCGGCGACCCGACGATTTTGGTGAAGCAAAAGCGCGACGGGAGCTTGGTATAAAGCGAGCGCGGCGGCAGCCGGCCATTGATGCCCTTAAGACGGCAACCGCAATCGAAGTCATGCATGTAGACGCGGCGGATACCAATCTCTTCCGCAAGGAAATCGACGACCGCCGTCAGCATCGCCTCATCCCAGATGCGGATGTGGGTGTCCAGGACATGGTGGAAATAAGTGCGCATCGCCTTCGGGTCGATTTCGGCGCCGTTGAAAGAGACGGTCTCGAAAGCGCGCTGCATCTCATCGCCAAAGAGGACGACCTGGGCCTTGCTTTTCGCGATCGCGGCAAAGCGCAGCCAGTCGGTTTGGATTTCCTCGATCAGCGCCTCGCCGGTCTGCATATCGATATCGAGACGCGCCCAGGCCAGCGTATGAAATCCCTTCCGGGCAATCGGATGCGCCGACGTCTCGAAAGGCCGGGCGCCCCCCGGCCGTATCAAATCCCGGTAGGGTTTGTTGTGCCGCGATGAGAAGTTGAGCTGCAGCACCAGATTCATGCCCGGCCGCGAAGTCTGGTAATGGTAGCGGTTCCACTGATGCCGTTTTTTCGGCCCCCATGTTCCCAGCGTCAACAGATAATATTCCGGCTGTACCGCATAGCAGCTGGCGAGATCCTCGGTGCGGAGCACGCCGTCGCCCCGGGCGGCGACCACCGATTTGATCGCCGGGCGATACAACAGCTTGCCGTAGAGCGACGCCTTGACCTCGTTTATGGGCCGGCCGGCGCCGAGAAAGCGGGACAAGACGTAAACGGCGTAACGCTCCGGGAAATAATAGAAAAGCGTCCGCCCCCGCGGCAGGCAGGCGATGATTTCCTTGGCGGCGTCGAATTCCATACCGCTTTGTAACGGCTGTCCGGGCCGGTAGCTATATTGCAGGTGCCCCAAACGAGGGGCACGCGCGCGCTATTATCACTGCTGTTGCCCGCCGGCGGCCCCGCTTCGCTGCAGGATCGCAATAAAAAATCCATCGGTGCCGTGGCTGGCCGGGGTCAGCAGCAGCGTGTCGCTGCGCCCGTCGGCGGAAGCGGGCGGCTCGCCGCCGATGGCCTCGCCCCAGACCTCGGCAAAAGGTAAAATCGAAAAGTCCGGCCGGCGCTCCAGAAATGCGGCAACCTGATCGGTATTTTCTTCCGGCAATACCGAACAGGTGACATAGACCAGCCGCCCGCCGGGCTTCACCAGCGGTGCGCCCTGGTCGAGAACTTCTTGCTGCTCGCGCCTGCGCCGCTCAAGCGCCTCGGGGCGCAATCTCCATTTGGCGTCGGGCCGCCGCCGCCATACGCCCGAACCGGTGCAAGGCGCATCGATGACGACGATATCCATCTTGCCCGAAAGCGCGGTGAGCGCCGCCTCCTCACCGGCGCGCAGCACTTGAACATTGCGCGCGGAGGCACGTTTCAGCCGCTCGAAGATCGGCCTGAGCCGCATGGCGTCGGTGTCATAGGCATGGATCTGGCCACGATTCTCCATAGCGGCCGCCAGTGCCAGGGTCTTGCCGCCCGACCCCGCGCATAAATCGAGCAGCTGCCGTCCCGGCGTTGCGCCGGCGAGCAGGGCGGCGATCTGCGAGCCTTCATCCTGGATTTCGAACCAGCCTTTGCCGTGGCTTGTGTCGGCTTCCAGATGGGGGCTGCGGCCCGGGCCAACGGGGGGCGGAATGCGCAATCCGACGGGCGAGAAACGGGCTTTCTCCGGAGAGAATTTGGTCAGCGATTTTAGCACCTTATCGCGGTCCGCTTTCAGCGTGTTAACGCGCATGTCAACCGGCGCGCGGCGCGCGAGGCCAGCGCCCTCTTGCACTGCTCTTTCCCCGAAAACACGCTCCAGCGAAGCGTGCAGCCATTCGGGATAATCGCCTCTAAGCCAGGGCGGCGCTTCCTCCGCCAGCGTGCCGGCCAGGCCTTCGCGTTCGGCGTCGGACAAGGGGCCAGGCGCGAATTTCGAACCGTCGCAAAGCGCATCGACCGCTTCGGCACTCTCGCCCCAGGCAACAACCATCGCGCCGAGCGCAAGCGAACGCGGGCTCTCGTCGCCCATGCGCGCGGCAATGGAAGCCTTGCGCCTCTGCGCGTCATAAACCAGATTGCCGATCGCCGCGCGGTCGCCGGAGCCGGCGAAGCGGTGCGCCCTGCCCCACTCGGCCAGGGCCTGAGACGCGGGACGATGCCGGTCGCGGATTTCGCTTAGAACCTCGATTGCGGCCTGAAGCCTGCCAGCTGGTCTCACGTCGATCCGGGATAATTCGGCGACTCGCGCGTAATCGTCACGTCATGGGCGTGGCTTTCGCGCAAGGAAGCCGACGAGATGCGGATAAATTGCGCCTTCGCATGCAACTCGTTGAGAGTTTGCGCGCCGACATAGCCCATCGAGGAGCGCAAGCCACCCACGAGCTGGTGCAGCACGCTGGCCACCGGCCCCTTATAGGGCACCTGCCCCTCGATGCCTTCTGGTACCAGTTTCAGCGTGTCCTGGATGTCTTGCTGGAAATAGCGGTCGGCGGAGCCGCGCGCCATCGCACCGACCGAGCCCATGCCGCGATAGGCCTTGTAGGAACGGCCCTGATACAGAAATACTTCGCCGGGGCTTTCATCTGTGCCGGCGAACAGCGACCCGATCATCGCGCTGTCGGCTCCCGCGGCGAGCGCCTTGGCCATGTCGCCGGAAAATTTGATGCCGCCGTCGGCGATCACCGGCACGTCAGCCTTTTTCGCTTCCTCAACGGAGTCCATCACCGCGGTAAGCTGCGGTACGCCGACACCGGCGACGATCCGCGTCGTGCAGATCGAACCGGGACCGATACCGACCTTGATGGCGTCGGCGCCGGCGTCGATCAGCGCTTTCGTCCCTTCAGCGGTGGCAACATTACCGGCCGCCACCTGCACCGCATTGGACAGGCGCTTTATCTGTCTCACCGATTCCAGAACCCGCGAAGAATGGCCATGGGCCGTATCCACGACGATAAGGTCGGCACCTGCATCCATCAGCTGTTCGGTGCGCTCAAATCCCGCATCCCCGACCGTCGTCGCCGCGGCGACCCGCAGCCGGCCTTGCGCATCCTTGGCGGCGTCGGGATGCAGCCGCGCCTTTTCGATGTCCTTCACGGTGATCAGCCCGACGCAGTGATAGTCCTTGTCGACGACGATGAGTTTCTCGATCCGGTGCTGGTGGAGAAGCCGCTTGGCTTCTTCCATGTCGACATTCTCGCTCACCGTGATCAGGTTTTCACGGGTCATCAATTCCGCAACGGTCTGGGACATGTTGGTGGCGAAGCGAACGTCCCGGTTGGTCAGAATACCGACCAGTTTGCCGTCTCGCGCTCCATTGCCGGCCGGTTCCACTACCGGGATGCCGGAAATCCGGTGGTTCGCCATGATTTCAAGCGCGTCCGCCAGTGTCCCCGCTGGCGCGATGGTGACCGGATTGATGACCATGCCGGATTCGAACTTCTTGACCTGCGCGACCTGATCGGCCTGCTCTTCAGGCGTCATATTTCTGTGTATGACACCGATACCGCCGGCCTGGGCCATGGCGATCGCAAGCCGCGCCTCGGTGACCGTATCCATGGCCGAGGAGAGGATCGGGATATTCAGCGTGATACTACGCGTCAGCCGCGCCGTCGTATCGACCTCGTTGGGGAGCACTTCGGATGGCCCCGGCTTCAACAAAACGTCGTCGAATGTCAGCGCCGGTCCGGAACTTTGTGGAGACTGCACTGGGGGCATGAGCCAACCTCCTGCGTGTTACAGAACGCAGGCCGAAAAAGAATCGGCGCGACCTGTCTGGTTGGCGCACCTCTTTATCATCGCCGCCCGGCCTTGGGAAGCGGCGGATTGCCAAACTCCATACACTGTCAACAGATTCCCGCCGCCGAAGCGGGCCGTCATCGCCTATTGCCGGACCTCGGCGCACACCTCGTCGAGCGCCTTGCCGAGCCGAATGCCGATCTCGCCGATCTCCTCTTCGGATATGACATAGGCGGGGGCAAAGGCGATCCGGTTGCCCATCGCCCGGTGGATGAGGCCATGGCGCTGCGATGCGTCGCCGACACGCGCCGCGATTTTTTCCTCCGGCGCAAACGGTTCGCGGCTGTCCTTGTCCTTCACCAGTTCGATGCCCGCCATCAGGCCGATGGTATCGATAGTGCCGACCAGAGGGTGGCCGGCGAACGCAGCAAGGGTTTCCGCAAGTCTGGCGCCCAATCGGCCGATATGGGCAATCAGGTCCATCTCCTCGTAGATTTTCAGCGCCTCAAGAGCAACCGCCGCGCTGGCCGGGTGGCCGGCATAGGTATGCCCATGCGCGAAATTCCCGGTCCGCTCGCTCTGCGTGACCATCGCATCGTGAATCTTGTCGCTGACAAGCAGTGCGGAGATCGGCAGCGCGCCGGCCGAAAGCGCTTTTGCACAACTCATCATGTCCGGCTCGATGGCGAAGGTTTCGCTGCCCCACATCTTGCCCGTTCGCCCGAAGCCGCAGATCACTTCGTCGGCGACGAACAGGACGTCATGTTTTTTCAGAACCGCTTGAATTTTCTCAAAATAGGTTTTCGGTGGCAGAATGGAACCACTCGAACCCATCACCGGCTCGGCGAAGAAGGCGGCGACGGTGTCCGGCCCCTCGTCTTCAATCAGCCTATCGAGATTGGCGGCGAGCCGCGCCGCATAATCCTCTTCCCGCTCCCCGTCGCGTCCGTCCCGGTAATGGTTCGGGCAATCCGCATGCAGGAACCCGTCGAGCGGCAGGTTGAATTGCGCATGCATGTCGCTTTTGCCCGACAGGCTGACAGTGGCGACCGATGAGCCGTGATAGGCGCCGATGCGGGAGATGATTTTGCGCTTCTCCGGCTTGCCGATGGCATTGTGATAGTACCAGACGAGCTTTATCGCGACGTCGTTGGCTTCCGAACCGGTGCACTGGAAATGCACCTTCGACATATTCGCCGGCGCAATGGCGAGCAGCTTTTCGGCCAGTTCGATGGCCGGCTCATGAGAATGGTGACGGTAAAGATGGGCATAAGCCATTTTCCGCATCTGGTCATAGGCCGCCTGCGCCAGACGCTCCGGCGCAAAGCCGAGAGAAGCGCACCATAAGCCGCTGACGGCATCCAGCAGCCGGTTACCGTCGTCGTCCCACGTCCATACCCCGCTCGCGCGGTCGATCACAAAAGGACCGGTCTCGCGGTGGCGCTTCAGGTTGGTTTGAGGATGAACCAGGGCGGCGACATCCCGTGCGGCCAGGGAATTCGGTTGTGTTTCCATGATAACCCTCTCTTGAAAATAGTGCTCAGCAGCTATCGTGAAAACCTTGAGCGAGCACATAAAGCTCGGCTGAATCCGGCCGGCTTGCTTCCGGCTTCACATGACGGACTTTTGAAAATTTCTTCTTCAGCCGGTCGAGCACCTCTCCTTCGGTTCCGCCCTGCAGCACTTTCGCCAGAAAGATACCGTCCGGCGCCAATACATCCTCGGCGAAATCGAGGGCCGCCTCGCACAATCCGACAATCCGCAAATGATCGGTTTTCCTGTGTCCGCTTGCCGGCGCCGCCATATCGGACAGCACAATGTCGGCCTGACCCTCGCGCAACTCACGGCAAAGCCGCTCCGGCGCGTCCGGCTCCATGAAATCGAGCTGCATGAATGTCACACCGGGGAGCGGCTCCATCGGCGAGATATCGATCGCGATAACATGGCCGCCATTCTCGCCGGGCTTGACCCGCTGCGCCGCCACCTGGCTCCAGCCGCCAGGTGCCGCGCCCAAATCCACCACGCGCGCGCCAGGTCGCAGAAATTCGAATTTATCGTCGATCTCGATCAGCTTGAATGCGGCCCGGGACCGGTACCCTTCCGCTCTCGCCTTCGCTACATAGGGGTCGTTCAATTGCCGCTGAAGCCACTGTGTCGACGAGGTTTTGCGGCCCTTGGCGGTACGCACCCTGACGCCGAGGCGCCGGGCGCCGCCGCCCTTTCGTGAGATCCTGGCCATGGCGCCTGCGCCTCTACGACCTGCGACGGCGGCGCAAGCGCGGATGGCCGTCCTCGGCCATCAAAGACGCCAGGATGCCCTCGCGCAGGCCGCGGTCGGCGACGCGCAG
>JAJFHO010000143.1 GCA_021775575.1 Hyphomicrobiales bacterium | reverse complement strand
CAGCACCTTGCCGATCGATGAAGGCGTATGCCTCACAGCAACGATAGACATCCTGCGCGCGATGGCCAAAGGCAGCGGACCCGACAGGGCGCTCCTGGCGCTCGGCTATGCCGGATGGGCGCCCGGCCAGCTCGAAAACGAAATTCAGGAGAATGGCTGGCTGCATTGTCCGGCGGACTCGGAACTGATTTTCGGCCAGAACGTGGAAACCAAATATCACCTGGCATTGTCCAAAATCGGAATCGACCCATCCCGGCTTGTCAACGACTCAGGTCACGCTTGAGGCGCGCGCGGCTTTGGGAGCGCGACCCGGTTCCACCTTGCGTGGGGAGGGCAGCAGCGGTTGGGGACTCACCGCCCGTCCATTCTTTTTCTCTTTGGCTGCTTCCTTGCTTTCCGCTTTGGCAAGCGCGTTCAGCAAGGTCCGGACTTCTTTTTCCGTCATCGGCTCGCCAAAATAAAAGCCTTGCGCATATTCACAGCCTATAGAGCGCAGATAATCCGCGTCCCCTGACGATTCCACTCCCTCGGCAATGACCTTCTTACCGAGCTCATGGGCCATGGCGACGACCGATTTCAAAATCACCGGCGTCGCTCCGTCAAGCGCGCTGTCGCGAACAAGAGATTTGTCAACCTTGATCGTGTCAAACGGAAAGCGCTGCAGGTAGGCGAGCGACGAATATCCCGTCCCGAAGTCGTCCAGCGAGAGCGTCGCACCGAATTTTTTGAGCCAGCCAAGAATTTCCACGGCCTGCTCCGGATTCTCCATGACAAGCGACTCGGTGATCTCCAGGCAAAGCGTGCCTTTCAGGACAGCGTCGCGGGACAAGATCGTGCGGATTTGCTGGATGAGGTCCTGGCGGAACAGCTGCCTGCTCGAAACATTCACGCTTACGAATAAGGGGTTCTTGTCGCGGCGCAATGCCTTTTGCCAGCGTGCCGCCTGGGCGACCGCGTGCTCCAGCACATAGCTGCCCAATTCACTTATCAGCCCGGTCTCCTCGGCTATCGGTATGAATTCGTCGGGGCTGAGAAGGCCATGCGAGGGGTGCTCCCATCGTACAAGGGCCTCGAATCCGGAAAGCATGTTCTCATCAAGTCGCGTAATAGGCTGGTAAAGAACTTTGATTTGCTTGCGGTCGAGCGCGCGGCGCAGGTCGCTTTCCAAAGGCAACCTGCTCTTTTCATCGCCGCGCATGCTCGGCTTGAATATCTCGATACGGTCGGTGCCGGAGCGCTTGGCGCGGAACATGGCTATTTCCGCTTCCTTCAAAAGATCCTGATGGCTGGCCTGCTGACCGTCATACACCGCAATACCGATACTGCCCGTGAGGATGATCTCCTCACCGCTGATCTTCATTGGACTGCGCAGCGAGCGGCGTATCCGCTCCGCAAGCATGGCAATATGCTGAGGCTCTGTTTCCGAAACCAGCAGCACGGCAAACTGGTCTCCGCCGATCCGTGCCAGCGTATCCTGCGGATTGAGATGACGGGCAAGGCGGCGGGCAATCGTCAGGAGCATGCTGTCGCCGACAACGAAACCGAGGCTCTTGTTGACATTCTTGAACCTGTCGATGTCGACATAAAGCACCGTCGGCCGGTTGCTGCCGCTCTGGTCGGCGCGCGTAACCGCACCGCTCAGGCGGTCGAGAAACAGCTCGCGGTTCGGCAAACCCGTCAGGCTGTCATGAACGGCATCGTGGAGGAGACGTTCCTGAGTCCGCTTCGATCCGGTGATGTCACGCATCAAACCGACGCAGCGCATGGCGCGCGGCTGCGCTCCATCAACGCTGTGCGCGCGCAATTCAAACCACAGGTAAGAGCTATCGGCGCGGCGCAGGCGAATATCGGTGTTCAGGGCGCCGCCTTCCTTCTCCTGGATCGACCACAGCATAAGCCTGAACCGCTCCCTGTCTGCCGGGTGCAGATGGCGCATCCATTCCTCCATGCTGCAATCGAGCATCCCGGGAGGGAGGCCGAGCGCCTCCTCCACATCATTCCCGGTTGTGATCTCACCTCTGCGTATATTCCATTCCCACAGCGCGGCTCCTGAACCCTCCAATGCAAGGGCGGAGAGCTGCAGTTGACTGGGCGGGGCTCCATGAAGCGTTTCACCACCCCTGAACGCATACTGGGTCACGGTGAAGCCGAACAAGACGATCAGCAGCACTAGTCCCGCTATGAGACCGGAGACAACGACTTCGCCGGACAATTGCCCCATAACGACAAGTCCCGCGCCGAATACCCAGACCATCAAAAGCATCCATGTGGGAACAAGTGAAAGTGCCCGCTCCTGCCCCCGCAATGCCAGATAAACGATCAGAGGCGCGCCGACGACCGCAATGACGGCAAAGGAAGCCCGCGCCAGACCGGAGGACAGACGCGGATCGATCACCGCGAGTGCGATCAACGCGAGCTGGCCGCTCATCCAGCAGGCAAATGTGAGATTAATCCAATTATGCCAAAGCCTTACGCGCAGGAAGACATAGAGAAACAGGACCAGACTCGCCGCCAATGTCGCCTCCGACGCAGCGCGGTAGCTGGCATTGCTCTCGGCATTGAGATGAAACAGCTTGTGCCAATATCCAAAATCAACGCAGAAAAACGCCAGCGCCGCCCAGGCGACCAGCGCCGTGGCGGGAAATATCGCTTTGTGATTTGCGGCGAATACGGCGGTCAGGAAGATGGCCAAAAGACCGACGATGCCCAGCATGATGCCATCGAAAAGCATGCGGTCCTGAAGCGCTTTTTCATAGGCCTCGGGCTTCCAAAGATAGAAACGCGTCATATGCGGCGTGCTGAGTTCCGCGATATAGGTTACGGTTGCGCCGGGATCGATGGTGATGCGGTAGATGTCGGCCCGATCATTGGGAATGGGTTTGGGACGAAATCCGCTGGACGGAGTGATTGCGGCGATACGAGCGGAGTCCAAATCCGGCCAGAACACATTCGAACCGGCCACGGCGTAGCGCTCGGCGGTCAGCCACCGGACGATTGGATCGGCGGTGTCGTTCTTGAGCGCGAAAACAATCCAGTTCGGATTTGTGCCGGGTGTGGTCGCGCTGACGCCGATGCGCCCCGTTATCCCGTCCGGGCCCGGCGCGGTTTCGATCTGCAGGCGATCACCGCGGCCGGAATAGAGTTCGCCGAACGCCCAGACGTCGATGCGGTCTTTCTCTGGATCGACCGATACCAGATCAAGCGCGTTCGCCGATTGCGCCGCCAGCAATGCAACCGCTGCAATGAATGCCGCGCAAAGAATTCTGACGAACTTGGATTGCCCGATGCGCCAGCGCGGCCTATCGATTGCGCCGGCCTGCCGGATTCGCCCGGCCAGCACGGTACTTCCTGCCCGTTCTGTTTGTATTTCGCGATTTGTGTTCATCACGGAGCGCAATCTTCCTCGATCAGCGCATACAGCAAATGATCCTGCCACATACCATTGATCTTCAGATAACGGCGGGCCAGGCCTTCATGCTTGAAACCGGCTTTCTCCAGAAGCCGCTTCGAGCTGTCATTATGCGACAGACACGCGGCCTCAAGCCGGTGCAGACACAGTGACTCAAAAACGAAAGGTATCACCGCAGCGACGCCCGACGTCATTAACCCCTGTCCCGCATAGGGCGCGCCGATCCAGTATCCCAGCGTGCATGCCTGCGTGACGCCGCGGCGTATGTTGCTCAATGTGAGACCGCCGAGCAGCATCTCGTCGGATTTACGGAACAGAAAAAAGGCATAGCCCAGATCTTCGCGCAAATCACGGGCATAGTGCTTCAACCGGCGGCGGTATGAAACTTTGGTGAGTTCATTGCTCGACCAGGTCGGCTCCCAGGGCGTCAGAAACTCACGGCTCTGCGCCCTCAATTCGGCCCAAGCCGGATAGTCCTGAATATGCGGGACACGCAGATACAAATGATCCCCGTAAACGACAGGACCCGCATCATGCGCCGGTACCGACCGCAAAAACGCCATTGGTTCGTCTCCCTACTCCGCCGCCCCGGCGCCGGCCACACGATCATTCAGCGCCCATGACGGAGCCTGGCCGGCTGTATGCGTCGGCCCGACGACCGCCATACTGGCCGCCGGTCCGCCGAACAAATGTTCGGCTTCCGCACGCACCGATTCCCTGCTCACCGCGTCGACCCGCCCTGAGAGCTCTTCAATATCAAGCGGCCGGCCAAAGGCGAGCAGTTGCCGCGCCAATTGTTCCGCCCTCGCGCCTGAACTTTCAAGGCTCATCAGCAGGCCGGCTTTCAGCTGCGCCTTCGCCCGCACGATTTCTGCCTCGTCGGGAAGCTCATCGGCTGCCCGCGCCAGTTCGCCGTTGACAAGCTCCAGAAGTTCAGCTGTCTGCCTCTCGCCTGTCGCCGCGTGAACGCCGAAAAGACCGGTGTCCAAAAGGCCCCAGCAATAGCTGTAGATAGAATAACAAAGACCGCGCTGTTCCCGAATATTCTGAAATAGCCGCGACGACATTCCACCGCCCAGAATGCTTGAGAGAACCTGCGCGGAATAGAAGGCATCATCGCGATATGACGGCCCCTGAAAGGCCAGAATGATGTGGTTTTGCTCGAATGTGCCGCCGCCGTAACGCATGCCGCCGCCATAGCGGGCAGGCTTCGGCATTTCGGCTTGCCGTTTCTCCTGATCGGCGAACGACGCTTCCGCCAGCTTCACAAGGGCTTCGTGGTCGATTGCGCCGGCGCCGGCAAGGACCATCGAGCCGGGACGATAATGCTTGCCGAGATATTGCTGCAGGTCAGCCGGAGCGAAGCCGGTGACGCTTTCCGCCGTCCCCAGAATCGGCCGCCCGAGCGCCTGTTCGGGAAATGCCGCGTCCTGCACAAGATCATAGGCGACATCGTCGGGTGAATCCCTGGACGCGGCGATTTCCTGCAGGACGACATCCTGTTCGCGCGCAAGTTCGATTGGGTCGAAGCCTGGGTGCTGGACAATATCGGCGAGAAGATCGACAGCAAGCGCCACGTCACCTTTCAGCACGCGGGCATAGTAGGCCGTCGTTTCAAGACTGGTGGCGGCATTCAGATCGCCACCCGCCGACTCAATCTCCTCCGCGATATCGCGGGCGGTTCGCCGCGCCGTCCCCTTGAACGCCATATGCTCAAGAAGATGCGAGATGCCGTGTTCTTCGTCCGTTTCAAACCGCGCGCCCACGCCAACCCAGACGCCGAGCGAGACGGTCTCCAGATGAGGCATCGAATGAGTGACAACGCGCATGCCGTTGGCGAGTTCTGAAACGGTAACGCTCATAGTCCCGCCGATTCCGTTGCCCTGGCGCGCTCTATGATAAAGGCGCTGACCCGCTGCATGTCATCGGCAAGAACACTGTAGCGCTCTTCCCGCTCAAGCTGGCTGGATAAGCGTTCCGGCGTTGGCGGGAGGACCGAACAAGCACGCTCCACGGCTTCTGGAAATTTCGCCGGATGCGCCGTCGACAATGCGATGACTGGCGCGCCCTTCCCCGCTTCATTGCATGCAGCGGCGACGCCGACAGCGGTGTGAGGATCAGCCAGATAGCCAGTTTCATCCAGGAGCGAATTCATGGTCAAAGCTGTTTTGTTCTCATCTACCCGATAAGCTGAAAAAAGCACGCGCAACTGATCGAGTTCTTCCTGGGCGAAAGTAATTTTACCGGTTGCGCCGAACGCATCCATCAGCGTGCGAACCCGGCCGGCGTCCCTGCCGGTCATCTCGAAAATGAGACGCTCGAAGTTACTCGACACCTGGATATCCATACTCGGACTTGACGTTGCGACGACGCTCTTCGACTCGTAAATCCCGGTGTTGAGCGCCCGCGCCAGTATATCATTCACATTCGTGGCGATTACGAGGCGTTGCACCGGTAACCCCATTCGGGCTGCCGCGTAACCGGCGAAGATATCGCCGAAATTTCCGGTCGGTACGGAAAAACTCACCGGCCGGAACGGCGCGCCCAGCGCAACGGCGGAGGTGAAATAATAGACAATCTGGACCATAATTCGCGCCCAGTTGATCGAATTGACCGCAGCGAGAGAAAGCCGGTCGCGCAGCTCCAGGTCATTGAACATCGCCTTCACCAGCGCCTGACAATCGTCGAAGGTACCTTCGACCGCGATATTGTGGACATTGTCCTCCACAGCCGTCGTCATCTGTTTGCGCTGAACGTCGCTCACCCTGCCCTTGGGGTGAAGAATGAAAATGTCGATCGCGTCCCGGCCGCGAAAAGCCTCTATCGCCGCGCCGCCGGTATCGCCGGAGGTCGCTCCGACTATGGTCACCCGGCGCGACCGGCGAACAAGCGCCCGGCTCATCAGGCGGGCCAGGACCTGCAGCGCCACATCCTTGAAAGCGAGTGTCGGCCCGTGAAACAGCTCCAGCAGCCACTGATCGGGGGCAATCTGAACGAGCGGCGCAACGGCGGGGTGGGAGAAGCCGGCATAGGCGTCACGCAACAGCTCAAGCAGTTCGTCCGCGCCAATATCCTCGCCGACGAAGGGAGAGATGATCCGCGCCGCGGCATCCGCGTAGGGAAGACCGGCCAGCGCGGCAATTTCGTCGGTTCCCAGCGAGGGCCATTCGCCAGGCACATAGAGACCGCCGTCGCGGGCGAGACCGGCGAGCAATACCTCTTCGAAACTCAAGGAAGGCGCGTTGCCGCGCGTGCTGACATAGTGCAAATCGGTCCCTCGGATTTCGGCCCGTCCGGCCATAATGAGACGGTATCCGCCAGCCGCTTAACCGGCAAGCGGCAGCACAAATTTAGGTGAACTCGCCCTGCGACAGCCACCTGCGGACAATGGCTCCATAGACCAATAGCAAGGCCAGCGCCAGCCCGTACCAAGTGACGGCATATCCGAGGTGACGGTTGGTGAATTTCACTCTGGTAACACCGCCCTTCGGCCACCCGCCGGGAACCGGTGATTTGCCGGCCTCGACGAAAAACGGCACGAGGCGCTCGCGCTCGTCCGCAGCCAGCACAGTTGCCGCCATGCCGTCGAGGTCGCGCCAATACCAGATATTGCGATCGGTGTCGGCGTCTGGCGTGAACGCGTTCCTGCGTCCCGGAGCACGGGCCAGCCCCGTAATCGCGACATCACCTTCAATTTGTCCGGCCGCGCGTGCGTCAACGCTTTTCAGTTTGTCGGGGACAAAACCGCGGTCGACCATGACGATGGCGCCTTCGGCGGTCCTGACGGGCGTTACAATGCGCCAGCCGGGCCTGCCTTTCACGACCGTGTATAAATGGCGCTCAAGACCATGAACGAAGGTGCCCTTGAGGCGCACACGCATATATTCGACATCTTCCGTCTCCGACCAGCGCCGCAACGCGACCGACAACCCGACCGGATCGATCCTGGCGCGTTCCTCCACCTGTGCCATCAAGCCCTGTTTCCAGGCAAGGCGTTGCAATTGCCAGGTGCCAAGCCCGATCAGCATCGCCATGCCGGCGATGGCGAGAAGCGTCAACTTGACTAATCCGCTATTCAGAAATGCCATCAGCCAGCCCTTTTGCTTGCCCGCCCCGGACCCGCCTCAGTCCTTGGCCAGACGGCCTTCCTCAGCCTTGTGGTAATATTGCAGGGCCAGCAGCACACCCTTGAAAGGGCGCAGCATGGC
The DNA here is from genome assembly GCA_021775575.1 of Hyphomicrobiales bacterium. Lineage (GTDB taxonomy): Bacteria > Pseudomonadota > Alphaproteobacteria > Rhizobiales > Methyloligellaceae > JAJFHO01. The sequence goes on along the minus strand of JAJFHO010000143.1, from coordinate 36,273 downwards.
GAGGCAGAGGAGCAAGGTCAACGGCCCCCACAAAATGGCGTGGATCCAGTAGGGCGGCTGATAAACGACTTCGACCACGAGAGCCGAGCTGACCACAATAAGTCCCACGATCAACATGATGAAAATGGCCGGACCATCGCCCGTGTCGGCAAAATCGTAATCCAGATCGCAGGCCGGGCACCGCGCGGCGACAGTCAGGAAGCCGCTGAACATGGGCGCCTCACCGCAACGCGGGCAGCGTCCGAGCAAGCCGGCCACATAAGGAGAAACCGCCCTATCGTCCTGGCTGTCGCCATTTGTCCGGGACATCGAAGCCGGGGCCTGAAAGTCAACAGGCCCTAGTGGCCAGCCGCCGGCACGCCCCCGCCCCAGACATAGATGCAGGAAAACAGGAATAGCCACACGACGTCGACGAAATGCCAGTACCAAGCGGCGGCCTCAAAACCGAAATGCTGTTTTGAATTGAAATGGCCGGCGAGCGCCCTGAATAAGATCACGGTCAGGAACAGGGTACCCACGATGACGTGAAACCCGTGGAATCCGGTCGCCATGAAAAAGGTCGACCCGTAGATATGACCTGAGAACTGAAATGCCGCATGGCCATATTCATAAGCCTGCAACGACGTGAAAATAACACCGAGGACAATTGTCAGCGCAAGGCCGGCGATCAGCCCGCCCCGGTCATCACGCAAAAGCGCATGATGCGCCCAGGTGATCGTAGTGCCGGATGTCAGAAGGATCAGCGTATTGACCAGCGGCAGGCTCCATGGGTCGAATGTGCCATGAAAACGCCCATCTTCCGTCATCGCCGGCGGCCAATGCCCGCCGGTCAATTCGGTACGCGCGATCTGCGCGGCTTCGCCTGGAAAAAGCGCGATATCGAAATAGGCCCAGAACCAGGCAACAAAGAACATGACTTCCGAGGCAATGAACAGGATCATGCCGTAACGCAGATGGAGCTGCACCACCGGTGTATGATGGCCCTGATATTCAGCCTCATTCACAACGTCGCGCCACCAGCCGGCCATCGTGAACAGCACGACCAGAAGACCGGCGATGAAAATATAAGGGCCGCTCAATGTGAACAGCTCGAAATCCACGCCGCCTGATGAGTCCCGCATCAACACAATCGCGCCAATGGCCATAGTGAAGGCGCCGAGCGCACTGGCCGCGGGCCAGATACTTGGGTCAACCAGATGATAGTCGTGATGCTTGGCGTGTGACTCGGCCATATTTTTGCTCCCTGATGCCGCTTTTGCGCGTCATGTGGCTCTGCCGCCCGCGCAATGGCGAAATTCGTCCTCTTGGTTATGAGCCTTCCCGGCTCTTCTTGTCCGCGTCCACGGCTATGCCGGGCGCGCCCTCGACGGGAAAAAAGGTATAGGATAACGTGATTTCAGTGATGTTACGTGCGTCCGGATCGTTGACGATTTCCGGATCGATGAAAAATGTCACCGGCATATCGGCGGACTCGCCGGGCTTGAGAAGCTGCTCGGTAAAACAGAAACACTCGATCTTGGCGAAATAGCTTCCGGCGGCTTCCGGTGTCACGTTGAATGTTGCCGTGCCGCGCACTGCTTTCGATGTCGGATTGCGGGCCTCGTAAAAGGCAAGCACGGTCTCTCCGATTTTCGTCTCGACCACCGTTTGCACGGGCCGGAATTTCCAGCCCATGCCCTTCGCCACATTGGCGTCGAAACGAACGGCAATCTTGCGGTCGAGTATCTGGTTGGGAGCGCTGTCGGCGCGCTGCGTCGTCCCGCCGAACCCGGTCACCTGGCAGAAGATCCGGTAGAGCGGAACTGCCGCAAAGGACAGACCGAGCATGCCCGCAACAACCCCGGCCAGCGCAAAGGCGAGAATATTGCGCTTTCCCGACGCTCTTGTTTCTGTTTTTCCCATGGTCAGAATGGTCCCGGAATCCAGCGGCGCCTAGAATGGACGGTTGGCAACGTTCGAACCGAGCCGAACGATAGTAACAATGAAAAACAGCAGCGCGAGTGCGCCGAGCGCCAGGGCGATTGCAATCGACCGTTTCCGCTGTTTTCGTCTGGTTTCGTCATCAAGTTCCATCACGCGGATCACGAGCCGCCAACAAGCCCGAAAGTGTGTTCTGCGAGAATTATGGCGAACAGCAAAAACAGATAGAAAATGGAGAAGCTGAACAGGCGTTTCGCCGCGCGGTCCGCCGGCGCGCCCTCGCGGACGCGGTAGACGTCGGCGGCCAGGATCAGGAATACGAGCCCGAGGACAAACGAAACACCGGCATAAACCGTCCCGCCGAGACCGGTGAACGCAGGCACGGTTGCCAGCGGCGCAAGCAAAATACTGTAGAGCAAAATCTGGCGGCGCGTCTCGTCAGGCCCTGCCACAACCGGAAGCATTGGGATGCCGGCGCGTTCATAGTCCCGGGTCCGGACCAGGGCCAGAGCCCAGAAGTGAGGGGGCGTCCACATGAAGATTATCGCGAACAGCAGAACGCTGTCGAGACTGACGGCACCCGTCGCCGCGGCCCAGCCGACCATCGGCGGAAACGCGCCAGCGGCGCCGCCTATCACGATATTTTGCGGCGTGCGGCGCTTCAGCCACATCGTGTAGACGAATATGTAAAAACCGATGGTGAGGGCGAGGAGCGCCGCGGCACTCCAGTTCACCATAGCCCCGAGACACAGAACGGACCCTATCGAAAGCACGGTTCCGAAGGTCAGCGCTTCGTGAGCGGTTATCCGTCCGCTCGGCAGGGGACGCCTCGCAGTGCGGGTCATCAGGGCGTCAATATCGGCGTCGTACCACATGTTCAGAGCGCCGGATGCGCCGGCGCCGATGGCAATGCAGATGAGCGCGGCCATGGCCAGAACCGGATGCATGGCGCCCGGCGCGGCGACCAGACCGGTCAGGGCTGTAAACAACACGAGTGACATCACGCGCGGCTTCATCAGAGCCACGAAATCGGCAACGTCGCCGCCGCCGGAAGCGGCGGCATCCGCGCGTGAACGCTGAAGCGGCATGCTCGTATCACTCATCTTGAATTTTGCCCGCATTCAATAATCATAGTCAAAATCCGCGAAACGTCACTTGATCTTCGGCAATTGTTCATAGGAATGGAACGCTGGCGGCGAAGGCAGCGTCCATTCGAGTGTCGTGGCCGACGCTCCCCATGGGCTGTTACCGGCGGCCCGCTTGCGGGCAAAGGCCTCAAACACCCCGTAAAGGAAGATTACAACACCAACCGCAGCTATGTAGGAACCGATCGAGGAGACGAAATTCCAGCCAGCGAAGGCGTCCGGATAATCGACATAGCGACGCGGCATGCCTGCCAGACCGAGAAAATGCTGCGGGAAGAAAACAAGGTTGACGCCAATAAAGGTAACCCAGAAATGCAGCCGGGCAACGGTCGAATTATACATGTAACCGCTCATTTTCGGGAACCAGTAATACCAGGCGGCGAAGATGCCGAATGTGGCGCCAAGCGACATCGTGTAGTGGAAATGGGCGACAACGTAATAGGTATCGTGCACGGCCCGGTCGATTCCCGCATTGGCGATAACCACGCCGGTAACGCCCCCGAGCGTGAACAGGAAGATAAAGCCGAGCGCCCAGAGCATGGGCGTGCGAACCTGAATAGACCCACCCCACATGGTTGCAATCCATGAGAATATCTTCACGCCCGTTGGCACCGCGATGATCATTGTCGCCGCCACGAAATAGGCCTGCGTGTTGAGCCCGATGCCGGCCGCGTACATGTGATGCGCCCAGACAATGAAGCCGATGAAGCCGATTGCCACCATGGCGTAGGCCATGCCCAGATAGCCGAAGATCGGCTTGCGGGAGAAGGTGGAAACGATATGGCTGATCACGCCGAATGCCGGAAGGATCAGGATATAGACCTCCGGATGGCCGAAGAACCAGAACAGGTGCTGGTATAGCAGCGGATCGCCGCCGCCGGCCGGATCGAAAAAGGTCGTGCCGAAATTTCGATCGGTGAGTAACATCGTGATGGCGCCGGCCAGTACCGGGAGCGAAAGCAGCAGTAAAAAGGCGGTGACCAGAACAGACCACACGAATAGCGGCATCTTGTGCAGCGTCATGCCGGGCGCGCGCATATTGAAGATCGTGGTGATGAAATTTATCGCGCCGAGGATCGACGACGCACCGGCGATATGCAGTGCCAGAATGGCGAAATCCATGGCCGGTCCCGGCGTGCCATATGTCGACAGCGGGGCATAGACCGTCCAGCCGGCCCCGACGCCCTTCCCCCCGGCAGGCCCTTCGACGAAGAGGGACAGCACCAGCATCGTAATAGAGGCCGGCAACAGCCAGAAGGATATGTTGTTCATGCGTGGGAAGGCCATGTCCGGCGCACCGATCATCAGCGGCACCATCCAGTTGCCAAAGCCCCCGATAAAGGCCGGCATAACCATGAAGAACACCATGATCAGACCGTGAGCGGTGGTGAAGGCATTGAAGACATGCGGATCTGCGAAGATCTGCATCCCGGGTTCCTGCAGTTCAAGACGCATACCGAGCGAGAGAAGACCGCCGATAAGACCGCCGACAACGGCGAACACAAGATACATCGTCCCGATGTCCTTGTGGTTGGTGGAGTAGACCCATCGTTTCCATCCGGTCGGAGTGTGATCGTCGTGCGATCCGGCTTTTGCACCGTGTGCCATCTTTGGCTCCTTTGTCCGCAATCCTGGGCGCGCGCCCTCCCCGGGGGGGCGCGATTCAATCTTCTATTGGTTTACCGACACGACCCTGCGAGCAGGTTTCGCAGCATCGGCACTGCCAGGGGCTGGCAACGACGAAGCGAATTCGGCTTTGGCGGTCGTCAGCCATTTGTCAAAGTCGGCCTGCGGCACCACACGTACCGTGATCGGCATGAAAGCATGTTTCTGGCCGCAAAGTTCCGAACACTGGCCGTAAAAGGTGCCAGGGCTCGTTGCCCGGAACCAAGTCTTGAGCACGCGGCCTGGAACCGCATCGATTTTCACGCCGAAGGATGGGATGGTCCAGTTGTGAATTACGTCGGACGCCGTCACCAGAACATGAACTGTCTTGTTCAATGGAACGACAACCTCATTGTCGACGGCCAGCAACCGCGGCTGGCCCGATTTGAGCTCATCGTCCTCCAGCATGATCGAATCGAATTGCATATTGTCCTGGTCGGGATATTCGTAGGTCCAGTACCACTGATTCCCGATCGCCTTGATGGTGAGGTCGGCTTTCGGAAAATCATATTGCGCGAACAGCAGCCGGAAGGAGGGTATCGCGATCACGATCAGGATAAGAACGGGAACCGCCGTCCACACGACCTCAAGAAGCGTGTTGTGGGTATTTCGCGATGGTTCCGGATTAGCCTTCTCGTTGAAGCGCAACATCACATAGACAAGCAGGGCCAGCACAAACAGAGCGATCGTGGTGATGATGACCAGCAGGAAACTATGGAAATCCTGCATGTTCTCGGCAATCGGCGTCACCGCGTCTTGGAATCCGATCTGCCAGGGTTCGGGCCGACCCGCCGCCGCCATACCCGCATTCGGGGCAATACCGGCCAGCAAACAGGCGGAGATGAAAGCGGCCAGATGTTTTTTTCCGAACGCAGAAATACCGTTCAACATTCTTATTGCTCCTTGCGGCACATCAAGTGCCGTCCCGCAGCCCGGGGCGGCATTGAATTCCAGTTGCACAAAACAACGATGAAGCGACTGGTCCCCCCAGATCGCAGATTCTTGCACCGCTCCATTTTCGCGTGGACTCGCGCAATTCGGCGGCATCTCAAGAATCCTTTGCCCAAGAAGCATATCGGCCTTCCGATTGGCAATATCCGGAATGGCTTATAGTACTGCGGCAAATCTTCGCGCGTGACAAAATTTCGCGCGATTTGCGATTGACGCGATTGACATTGATGCGCATTGCGTGCAGCCGGCCTTTAATGCCTCCCCGGTCCAAATTTAGCCAGATTCCTGCGCGACAGCCGGCGTGGCGCATGACCCGCCGTTAGCTATTTCGGTAAATTGACCTAACGTCACGCAGCTATGCTGCTGCTATAGTCCGTGCAATTCTGGATAGGCCATCCCGATAACGCCAAAAAATCATCTTTCTGAGAGGGGAGCTTGTTGATACCGCTCATAATTCAAACGGCGCGCACGAAATCTGACGGATTTTTCGGCGGCCGGGCGCGAACGCTGCCGACCTTGCTATCTACCGCCCTGTTTGCTTTGGCCTTGGTTTCCGCCGGCGCAATGGCAATTGCTCAGGAGGGGGCCGTAAAAGCAACGCATGGCGCGTGGCAGGTCAACTGCGGAAAGCCTCCAGGCAAAAAGGAAGAGAAATGCGCCCTGGTGCAAAGCGTCACCGCGGAAGACCGACCGAATGTGGGTCTGACGGTCATGTTCCTGAAGACGGTCAATGGCGACAAACAGCTGTTGCGGATCGTTGCACCGCTTGGCGTTCTGCTGCCAGCGGGACTGGGTCTGAAAATTGACGGCAAGGATATCGGCCAGGCGCCATTCATCAAATGCGGCAAGATCGGCTGCATTTCGGAAGTCGTGGTCAAGGACGACCTGATGACCAAAATGATTACCGGCAAGACGGCAATATTCATCATCTTCCAGACGCCGGAAGCCGGCATAGGCATTCCGATATCGCTGAGCGGCTTCAAGGCCGGTCTCGGCAGCGTCAAATAACGCCGCACAGCCGCTGTATCGTCACCAAAGCTACGGCCGGAACGACGGGGTTTGTCATCGCCCGCCGCTCCGGCCATGTGCAATACGGCAGCAGCATCGCTCACTCAGATCGGTTCTGTATTGTTCGAAAAAAGCCCGAGTTCAAAACCTAGTCGTTCACGGCGAAGGTAATCTTTGCGATGACGCGATACTCGACGATTTCGCCATCCTTCACGACGCCGTCCTGATCCTTGATCCATACAGATTTGATATTCTTGACTGATTTGGCTGCTTCCGCCACCGCGTTTTGCGCTGCATCTTTCCAGCTCTTATCCGAGCCAGCCATGATTTCGATAACTTTTAGAACAGCCATCCGGCACCTCCAACTCAACAATATTGAAAAGAGAACTCCCGAAGAAGGGGATTTGCCCATCTTAGACACTGACTGGCGGCAAGGAAACCCGATATTGCGAGAAGGACTCGTAACATTCGCGGGCGCGCCCTATCTATGGGCCAATGCAATTCGCAACAGGGGATCGATGCAAGATGAACCTTTTCGACATGATCGCAGCCGCGCAGGGCGGACAGGCGATGACAAATCTGGGCCGCCAATTCGGACTGAGCGAGCAGCAGAGCGCGGACGCGCTGCGCCAACTTCTCCCCGCCTTCTCGACCGGCTTGAAACGCAACACCACGAACCCGATGGATTTGAGCGCATTTCTCAATGCGCTCAATGGCGGGCAGCACTCCCGTTATTTTGAAGACGCCAACATCTTCGGCGACAGCGCCGCGGTCAATGACGGCAATGATATTCTGGGCCATATGTTCGGATCGAAGGATGTAAGCCGCGCGGTGGCGGAACGCGCCGCAGCCCAAACCGGCATAGGCGCCGAGATCCTCAAAGCCATGCTTCCCTACATCGCCTCGATCATCATGGGTGCCCTGTTCAAGCAAGGGCAAAACCCGCTCGGCGATATACTCGGCGAAGTCCTCGGCGGCGGTCAGGCGCAAAAGCGTGGCGATGGCGGCAGCCCGTTCGGCCAGGGCGACAATCCGTTCGGGCCACTTTCGGAAATTCTGAAAGGCGATGGCAAGGCCCCCGGGGGCCAGCCGCTTCCCGGCAAACTGCCGAAAAGCGGGGCTGATATTTTCGGTCAGATGTTCGACACCGACGGCGACGGCTCGGCCATGGACGACATTTTCGATGCCATGCTGGGCAAGAAGCGCTAAGCGTCTCCGCTCCACCCGGGGTTCAGGCTAAAAACGGGTCGCCCAGTGAGCCCAGTGCTTGGCCGAGCGCCGGCATTCGACACGCTTCGCCAATCCCTCGGTCGCATCGAGATGCCAGGGCTGGGCCATTGCCCAGTCGATATCCGCGCGGGACAGGCCGATATCGGCCAGATTGTGGTCTTCAAGGCGAGCGAGGCGATAAACCGCCCGCCGGTTGGTCAAAATCTTGTGCGCACGGCTCGCAGCAGCAAGAAGATTTGAAACCATAATCGCAAGTGCCGAGGAATTCGGGGGCCGTCCCGTTGTTCTCAGCTCACTTGGTGCATAGCTCATCGGTCTGCTCCTTTGCTCATGCGGACAGGCATCTCCAGACGCGCGAAAACACGGTCTGCGGCGGTGGCGCGAAAGCGCATGAGGGTCAATTAGACTGTGACGGTGCGAGAGTCGGGCCTCGCTTGTGCAGAAAATGAGGGTTTTCATTCAATAATACAAACGAATGTTTCTTATGATATACAACACGGATATTTATTGATTGTGAGGCGACCCGGATGCCCTATCCCACGCTCGATACCGACCAGCTGAAAACCCTTGTCGCCATTGCCGATACCGGCAATTTCACGCGCGCTGCTTCGGAAGTGAACAAGACCCAGGCTGCTGTCAGCATGCAGATGCGGCGGCTCGAAGAGACCGTGGGCCGGCGACTGTTTGCCAAGAATGGCCGCGTCAACCGGATGACGGCGGATGGCGAGCATCTGCTTGAGTATGCCCGCCGCATCGTGGCGCTCTCCAATGAAGCAATGACGGCCTTTTCGGAACCGGAGCTTGCCGGCCATGTGCGGATCGGCACGCCGGACGACTATGCGGAACGGTTCCTTCCCGGTATTTTTGCCCGCTTCGCCCGCACCCATCCCCTGGTCGAGGTCGACATCACCTGCCAGTCGAGCCACGTGCTGCAGCGCCGGATCAACGCCGGGGAAATCGATCTCGCCATCGCAACCCACGCCGACTGCGGCGCGCATGGCGAGGTCATCCGCCGCGAGAAATTGTGCTGGGTCTCCTCGCCGCGGCACAAGGTCGAGGAGCAGCCGGTTTTGCCGCTCGCCGCCGGTCCGTCAACCTGTTCCTGGCGGCAGTCGGCGACACATGCACTCGACGTCATCAACCGGCCGCACCGCATCCTCTATACCAGTCCGAGCGCGACGGCGCTTGCCGCGGCGGTGTTCACTGGACTGGCCGTCACGGTTCTGCCCGAAAGCGGCGTGCGCCCGGGCATGCGCCGGCTCGGCCCGGATGACGGATTTCCGAATTTGCCCAATTGCGATATTGCGCTGTTGCGCGCGCAAAACGCGACATCGTCAAGCGTCGACGCTCTTGCCAGCCATGTAATCGAAAGCCTGGCCAATCTGGACGCCGCCACCCATCAGCCTTGGCTGTAGCGGAACTTGCCGCCACGCCTTACCCCACTATAGCGAGGGTGACCATCGCCTTGGCAGCGAGCGTTTCTGAACCGGCGTTGAGCACGAATATCTCGGATTCCGCGACCGTTAGCGTCCGCCCCGGGCGCAAGACATGCGCGCGGCACACCAGTTGATCGCCACGCGCGGCGCGCAACAGATTGATCTTGAACTCGGCGGTAAGAACGCGCTGCCCCGCAGCCATCAGCGTCGCCGCCGCGCAACCGGCCGTATGGTCCGCGAGCGTCGCCTGGACACCGGCGTGAACGAAGCCGTATTGCTGCAAATGCTCCGCCCGCAGCCCAAGCCCCGATTCACAGCGCCCCGGCGCCAGTGCCACCAATTCGGCGCCCAGCGAGCGGATGAATGGCGCCGCTTCAAAAATCTCGCGAACATTTTCAGCGTAACCAGGATCACATGGCTCGAAATCCGTCATGCGCCGCCTCCCGCGTCAAGCCCTGGGGCCTGTGGACAATTAGGGTTGGCGTGACCACAGGCCCTAGAATGCGTGCTCGGCGAACAGCCGGTCAATGTTGCCGCCCCAATCACGCTCATAGGCGTTGAGAAGCACTTCCGCGGACGTGCGCCCCGACGCGACAACATCGGCAACGGCATCCAGGAACTGGGTCTCGTCGTCGCCCGAATCGTCACAATTGGCACGGGCGGCAAGGCCCGCATGGGAAATTTCCAGGCATTTGCGCGCCACATCCAGCACGGTTCCCGATCTGAATGGCGCGTTCAGCGCCTGCATTGGAACCGCATCGCGCAGCGCCTGACGTTCCTCCGCCGACCAGTCCTTGACCAGGTCCCAGGCCGCATCCAGCGCGCTGGTGTCGTAGAGCAGACCGGTCCAGAAAGCGGGCAGCGCGCAGATGCGCCGCCATGGCCCGCCGTCGACGCCGCGCATCTCCAGGAACTGCTTCATGCGCACTTCGGGAAACAGGGTCGACACATGGTCGGTCCAGTCGGTTTCATCGGGCTTTTCACCGGGAAGCGCATCAAGCTTGCCCGCAAGGAAATCCCGGAAAGAGGAGCCGGCCACATCGATATAATTCCCGTCGCGATAGACAAAATACATCGGCACATCAAGAGCATAGTCAACATAACGCTCAAAACCCATGCCATCTTCAAAGACCCAGGGCAGCATGCCGGTCCGGTCGGGATCGGTGTCGCGCCACATCTCGCTGCGCCAGGAAAGAAAGACGTTTGGCTTGCCTTCGGTGAAAGGGGAATTGGCGAAGATCGCGGTTGCAATCGGCTGCAGGGCGAGGCCAACCCGCAGTTTTTTGATCATGTCGGCCTCGCTGGCAAAATCCAGATTGACCTGGATAGTGCAAGTCCGGTGCATCATATCGAGGCCGTGATCGCCCATGCGCGGCATATAGGAGCGCATGACTTCATAACGCAGCTTGGGCACGCGCGGCGTCTCGGCCAGTGTCCATTTCGGTGAAAAACCGAGGCCGAGAAAGGCAATTCCCCAGTCGTCGGCAATCTGCCTCACCTGCTCCAGATGGCGCCCGACCTCGTCACATGTCTGATGCACGTTTTTCAGCGGCGCCCCCGACAGCTCCAACTGACCGCCCGGCTCCAGCGTAATGGAACCGCCCTGCGGACAATCGGGTTGCTTGAGGGCGATGATATTGTCGCCTTCCATGACCCGCTCATAACCGTAACGGTTGGCCATCTCGACCAACAGCGCATGTATGCCCCTCTCCCCCTCGTAGGCAAGCGGGGTCAGATCGGCGGTACGGAAACCGAATTTCTCGTGCTCGGTGCCGATGCGCCAATCGGCGGGAGGCTTGCAGCCGCGTTCGAATTCAGCGATCAGCTGGTCACGCGATTCGATAATCGGACGTTGCGGGCCTTCCTCGCGTGTAGACATGTCTTCTCCTGGAATTCTCGGCGCTTGGATAACTTGTATGAAGAGAATGCCCGGATGCACCCCCACGCCAGTTGCGGCCTCCCTTATGGACTCGCAGCTTTTTTCAGGCAAGCCTCCCTTGTCACCGCCAGTCGCCCAGAACCGCGTTGACCAGAGCGAGCACCGCGACCGCGGCCGTATCGGCTCTCATTATGCGCGGGCCCAACGATAGGGGCGCCACGAAGGATTGCGCGCGCAGCAGCGCACGTTCATCGTCGTGGAATCCACCCTCAGGACCAATAAGCACCGCAAGCGGCCCGCGCGGACACCCGCTCAATGCCTCGAGAGGCGAAGAGAGCGGCGCCTCTTCGTCGCAATAGACGAGTTTGCGCCCGGCGGGCCAGTCGGCTAGCAGTTTGTCGAGCTTCACCGGCTCGAGAATATCGGGCACGCGCAGGACGCCGCATTGCTCGGCCGCCTCGATGGCGTTGGCGCGCATCCGCTCCAGCTTGACGCGAGCCGCAACGGTCCGCCGGGTCATGACCGGGCGGATCGCCGAGACGCCAAGTTCGGTCGCCTTCTGGATCATATAGTCCAGCCGCGCCCGTTTTACCGGTGCGAACAGATAATGCAGATCGGGACCGCCGCTCTGGGACCTTATGCAGTCCTGGACCTCGACTCGGCAGTGCCGTTTTCCCGTCTCGGCGATGCGCGCCCGCCATTCGCCATTCTTGCCGTCGAACAGAAGTATCTCGTCACCCTCGCCAAGGCGGAGTACGTTGCGCAGATAGTTGGCCTGGGCCGAGGTGGAATCGAGGATTATTCCCGAAGCAAGATCGCCTTCGACAAAAAGCCGGTTGGAACTTTTTTTCATCACACTGCATTCCTGCCCGGGCAGCGAGCATCCTTTGCCTTGCCAAATGCGGCGCATAAAAAGTATTGAACACCGCTCAGGAGAACCGATTAACACAAGGGCGCGTAACAAGTGGGCAAGATCCGAAGCGCACACTCCCCCGATCCTTCCCGTGCCGGGGCCGTCGCGGACGCGACACCCGATAACTGGGTAGACCGCTGGGCGCCGGCAGCCGCACGCCCCTATCTGCGTCTGGCGCGCGCCGATCGGCCTATTGGCGTATGGCTGCTGTTGTGGCCGTGCTGGTGGTCGGTCGCCCTGGCCGCCCTGGCCAAAGGCGATCCGGCGCCCGGCCCTGTCCTGTTGGTGTTATTCGCAATCGGGTCAATTGCCATGCGCGCCGCCGGCTGCGCCTACAACGATATCGTCGACAGGGATTACGACGCGCTGGTTTCGCGTACGCAGTCGAGGCCGATCCCGAGCGGTCAGATCACACTGCGCGCGGCCTATCTGTTCATGTTTGCCATGTGCCTGATCGGCCTGGCCGTATTGTTGCAATTCAATCAGCAGACCGTAATCCTCGGGATTGCCTCGCTTGGCATCGTCGCAGTCTATCCGTTCATGAAAAGGATCACCTATTGGCCGCAGGCAGTGCTCGGCCTGGCTTTTTCCTGGGGCGCGCTCATGGGCTGGTGCGCGGTCTTCGCAAGCCTCGCCACACCGGCGCTGCTTCTTTATGCCGGCGCGGTGGCGTGGACGATCGGCTATGACACAATCTATGCGCATCAGGACAAGGAAGACGACGCGATTCTCGGCCTCAAATCGAGCGCGCTTCGCCTTGGCAGCGCAACCCGGCCCTGGCTCGGTGTTTTTTACGCCATTTCGGCGCTGGCGACCCTGGCCGCCGGACTGAGCGCGGGCGCGGGAGCGGTCTTTGCCGCGGGGATGGCCGTTGCCGCGGCGCATCTGGCCTGGCAGGTCATAACGATCGATGTGGAAAACGCAGCCAATTGCCTGACACGGTTTCGCGCCAATCGCGACTATGGCTTGATCGTTTTTTGCGCCCTGTTCGCCGATGCGGGGCTACGGGCCTTGGGCTGACATTCGCCCCCGTGCCGGCCGATTTCCATTAAGCGCGGGCGATGATTTCAGCACCGGAGAAAACCGTCCGGGGACCCGGAACAACCGCTTCGCGGAGCAACGACATGCAGGAACGGCGCGCGCTCAGCGCTTTGCGCGCATTGCGCATATGCGCCGGGCCGACGGTGACCTTGCCCAGCCGCTCCACCGGTTCGCGCCAACTTCCGTCGAGCGCGGGCAACAACAGCGGCAACCGCAGCGCCCGTGCCCAGCTTTGCCAGCGAGCGCTCACTTCGCTCATATCGAACGACATGTGCAACGGGATGCACAATTCCGGGTCTTCATGATGCAGGTTGACCGACACCGCGAACACATCGCCATCCTGACCGACCAGCTCGGCACGGATCGCAACGCCGGAGAACTCCTCCAGCGGCAACCGTTTTCGGGTCGCGCTGGCGCCCAAAACTTCTCGTTCGATAGCAATGGCGGCGGGGTCGATCAGGATCCGGTCACGGGCACGCAACAATTTTCCGGAGATCGATTTAACCGGAAGGTTGAACCGTGCCGGAAGCCGGAATGGATCAACATCCATCTCGCGCACCGGCCAGCGCATAGCCAGCCCTTGCGGGTTTGTTTGACGCTTCACTTTTAACTCCCCTCAGGTTGTCTATCGCAACCTTGATTGAGGGGGAATATGACAGACAAGAATTCCGATCCCCTTAAGAAACCTCGTTAAAATTTGGTTGAAAAATGACGCGAAGTTTCGGATTCCCGACGAATGGCGTATAGCTGCACCATGGACAGCTCCCGCCCCGCCGAAAATCGCGCCGCGACCGGTATTGAGAGAGACGACGATCTCGAATTGCTGAGCGATGCCCTGCGCGAGGGAGGCCGGATAGCAATGGGATATTTTTGCAAGAACCCTCGCGCGCAACAAAAGGCGGACGGCACTTCGGTCAGCGAGGCGGACTTCGCCGTCGACACGGCCCTGCGGGACTTGTTGACCGGCGCCCGGCCCGGCTATGGCTGGCTTTCAGAGGAAACCGAGGATAACGACGCGCGGCTGGACTGCGAACGCGTCTGGGTGGTCGACCCGATCGACGGCACCCGCGCTTTCCTGAAGGAAAAACCGGAATGGACCATTGCCGCAGCGCTCGTCGAGGCCGGCCGGCCGGTAATCGGGGTCGTCTATAATCCGGCTTCGAATGAGTTCTTTCACGCGGTCCAGGGTCAGGGGACGCAGTTGAATGGAACGCGCGTCGGCGTCAGCGATCCGGTTGCCTTGAAAAACAGCAGCCTCATCGCGTCGCAAGGACTGCTTGGACGCAACATCTGGGATCTCCCCTGGCCGCCGGTACAAACGCAATGGGTGAATTCAATCGCCTACCGCCTTGCTCTGGTCGCGGCTGGCCAATTCGATGGCACTCTTTCCATGTCGCCGAAAAACGACTGGGACCTTGCAGCCGCGGAGCTTTTGGTGCAGGAAGCGGGCGGCACGATGACGACTCAAACCGGCGGTTCGTTCCTGTATAATTCCCCGCGGCCGCGGCAGGAAGGCGTCATTGCCGCCGGGCCATCGCTGCATGCCGAACTTCTGGATCGATGCAGGCGGGCCAATATCTAATTCTGGAGGCCAATAAAATGGCGCCCGACGGCGAGGAACATCCCGAAAAGCAGCTTCTTCATCTGGTGTTTGGCGGTGAGCTGTCGGATCTGGAAGGCATCGAGTTCGCCAATCTGAACGAGTTGGACATCGTTGGCATTTACCCGGACTATGCAAGCGCTTACGACGCCTGGAAAGCAGCGTCGCAGAAATCAGTGGATCGGGCGCATGCGCGGTATTTTATCGTTCACATGCACAGGCTTCTCGATCCCGATGCCGACGAAACGAAAGACTGACGCACGACAGATTTTCACTATGCCGGGCCTTCTTCTGGCGCGCTATGCGGGAAGCTGATAGAAGGTCAGAACGACTCCGGCGGCGAAGCACGCGGCATGGAGCGGGTAATGTCAGCGGGCGGTAAAACGAGTGAAAGACAAGCTTTTCAGCGATTCCCGCACGGTCACCCGGTCCGATGATAATCTTCAGGTCGAGTATACGACCGAGGACGTCATCCGGCGCATCTGGCAGGAACATCTTCGACCCCGCATCGGGCTGCTTATCCTGGCCGGCATCGCCATGGCGTTTTCAGCCGTGGCGACCGGGGCGCTCCCCAAACTAATCCAGATGGCGGCGGACGACATAATCGACGGCAAAAATATCGATGCCGTCTATTTGATTGTGCCATTGGTCATCGGCGTCACCGTCGTAAGAGCGCTCGCGTCCTATGTTTCGACCGTAACCGTCGGATATCTGGGCCATCGGTTTATCGCCGATCTGCGGATCCGGATGTTTGAACGACTGTCCAGTGCTGATCTGAGCTGGATTCAGACTGTGCATTCCGGGCGGCTGATCGCCGGATTTCTCAATGATGCCAACATGATCCGCCAGACAGCCAGCCGCGCCATCGTCGCACTTGGTGAAAAAACGCTCACCGTATTCGTACTTGTCTGCGTGATGCTTTATATGGACCTCCGCTTTTCCGGCATCGTTTTGCTGACCATGCCGATTGCCGTGTATCTGCTCGGAAAACAGCGGCGCAAGATGCGCAAGTCCACCACCAAATCGCTGCAGGAAACAGGCGATTTGAGCGCGCTCATATCGCAGACGTTGGCCGGCATGCGGGTTGTGCGCGCCTATCGTCAGGAACAAAAAGAGGTCAACCGGGCCGCCACGGCGATCGACAGGGCGCTGGAATTCACCATGCGCGGCGCGCGTGCCCGCGCCGCTTCTGGTCCGCTCGTTGAAATTCTTGTGGGTTGCGGATTCGCGGCTGCCATTTACTGGGCCGGCGTGAAGGGCGTTACCGGTGCCGTAACAAAGGGTCATTTCCTCGGCTTTATGGCCGCCGCCCTGTTGCTGTACGAACCCTTGAAAACCGTGGCGACTTTGCAGACCGCCATCCAGGAGGGCGTCGCGGCCGCGAGCCGCATTTTCGGTATCATCGATCAGGAACGATTGCTTTTCGACGCCCCCGACGCAAAGCCCCTTGCTCTCAAGTCCGGCGAAGTTGCCTTCGACAATGTTTCCTTCGCCTATGGCGGCGGACTGGCGGTTCTTGACGGGATATCGCTGAGAGTGCCGGCGGGCAAAACCGTAGCGCTAGTCGGACCCTCCGGCGCGGGCAAGAGCACAATGATCAACCTGGCCCTGCGCTTTTTCGATCCGCAGGAGGGGCGTGTCCTGATAGACGGGCAGGACATTTCGCACGTAACCATGGGCAGCGTCCGCGATGCCATCGCGCTGGTTACGCAAGACCCGGTTCTTTTCGACGATACTATTCTCGCGAACATCGCCTATGGCTCCGATCACGCTGACGAAAAGGCCGTTATTGCCGCCGCGAAGGCCGCTGCCGCTCATGAATTCATCAAGCTGATGCCGAAAGGCTATCAAACCCGTGCCGGTGAAGCTGGCAATATATTGTCCGGCGGAGAAAAGCAGCGCATTGCGATCGCCAGAGCGATCTACAAGAACGCGCCGATCCTGCTGCTGGACGAGCCGACCAGTTCGCTCGACAGCCAGGCCGAAGCCAAGGTTCAGAAGGCGCTTGAGAAGCTGATGCGCGGCCGAACCGTTCTCACGATCGCGCACCGGCTGTCGACCGTTAAGAAGGCGGATCTGATTTGTGTGCTCGACAAGGGGCGCATTGTCGAAAGCGGACGGCATGAAGAATTAATGGCAACCGGAGGCCTGTACTCCCGGTTGCACAGGACACAGCTCGGTATCTTCGTCGATGACAGTGGCGACACCGCAGATTCGCCGCCAAAGCGCTCTCGCCCCCGGGCGCTCGCCGGCGAATAGACGAAGCTGGTGCGAGACGGCATGTCTGCGCGAAAATTACGCGATAGAAACTGTAACAAGCGGGCAGGATGTCCGCTCACGCTGCGAGCGTACCGGGCCGCCATGGTCGCGGCTACGCCGGCGGCGCCGCTGTTTCTTCGCTGGCGCGAACGGCGCGGCAAGGAAGACCCGGACCGCCGCCGCGAACGGCTGGGCCGCACCGCCGTAGCGCGTCCCTCCGGAGCGCTTGTCTGGTTCCATGCCGCCAGCGTCGGCGAGACCAGCGCGGTACTGCCGCTGATCGAGGCTCTGGGTCGTTTCAGGCCCGATATCCGGGTTCTGCTGACAACCGGGACGGTGACTTCGGCGCGCTTCGCACAGGGGCGTATCGGGGAGCAGGTCATCCATCAATATGTACCCCTCGACACGCCGGATTTCGCCAGCCGTTTTCTGGACCATTGGCGGCCCGACACCGCCATCTTCGCCGAATCCGAGATTTGGCCGAGCCTTATCGACGAGACCAAGCGGCGTGGTATACCGCTGGTCCTTGTCAATGGCCGCGTTTCCGACCGGTCTTTCGGACGGTGGCGGCGCAGACCCAAAACAGCCGCGGCGTTATTTGCGCTCTTCGATCTTATTCTGGCGCAGAATGAAAAATTCGCTGAGCGCTTCATTGCTCTGGGCGCGCCGGCCGCGGTTGCGACAGGAAATCTCAAGATGGATGCCCCGGCACCCGCCGCGGGAAGAAATGAGCTGGCTAAACTGAAAAAGGACATTGCTGGCAGACCGCTATTCCTGGCCGCGAGCACGCATCCCGGCGAGGACCGGATCATCACCAAAGTTCATGCCCGTCTTGCGAAAAAGCACGCCGGTTTGTTGACCATTATCGCTCCCCGGCACCCGCATCGCGGCGCCGAGGTCGCTGCTCTGGCCAAATCCGCCGGCCTTCGAACCGCTCGTCGCTCCAACAGCGATAATCTCAATGGAAGCACGGAAATATATGTCGCCGACACGATCGGTGAGTTGGGTTTGTTCTACGCGCTGGCCCCCATCGCCTTCATTGGCGGATCGCTTGTACCGCATGGTGGACAAAATCCAGTCGAGGCAATCCAGCATGGCGCCGTCGTTCTCTCCGGCCCGAATGTCGGTAATTTCGACGATGCCTATAAGGCGTTGCGGGCGTCCGGAGGCCTGGCCGATACGCGCAATGCGGACGAGCTCACCGAAGCGGCGGACAGGCTTCTGCGGGACGCAAGGGCGCGAAAGCAAATGCAGCGGGGCGGCAGGACTGCCCTGTCATCCATGAGCGGCGCTCTGATGAAAACCCTGGACGCGCTGGGCGACCACCTCCCGCCCCGGAGAGGGTGAAATCGTGCCGGTCAGGGCGCCTTATTGGTGGTACGGGTCCGGTTTCAGCCTGATACCCGCACTGCTTGAGCCGGCGGCCCTCATCTGGCGGCTTATCGGCTGGCTGCGCTGGCGCGCGGTCACTCCCTATCGCTCGAAGCTGCCAGTCGTGTGCATCGGCAATCTGGTTGCCGGCGGCGCGGGCAAGACGCCTACGGCCATAGCTATTGCCGAAATGCTGAAATCGGCTGGAGAAACGCCGGTTTTTCTAACCCGGGGCTATGGCGGGTCGATCACCGGACCGCACCTGGTCGACGCGGCGAAGGACGGGAGCGCGGAGGTCGGGGACGAGGCCCTCCTGCTCGCAAAATCGGCTGCCACAATCGTCAGCCCGGACCGGGCCAGAGGCGCACGGTTTGCCGAAACTCTCGATTGCAGCGTGATTGTCATGGATGACGGTTTCCAGAATCCCTATCTGGCCAAGGATTTCTCGCTTGTCGTCGTCGACCGTGCGAGCGGTGTCGGCAACGGCATGATTATTCCGGCAGGCCCGTTGCGCGGTTCGCTTTCAAACCAACTTTCACGCGCCGGTGCCGTGTTGCTGGTCGGGCATGGCGGCGCCGGCGACGAGGTCGCTGACAAGGCCCGGCAACATAGCTTGCCTGTCTTCAACGCAACCGTGCGGCCCGCCGAGAAGACGGCCTGGCTGAAGAACAAGCGCCTCGTCGCCTTTGCCGGCATCGCGCATCCGGAAAAATTCTTCAGGACCCTGGAGGACGCCGGCGCCAAACTGCCGGCGAGGATCGAATTTCCCGACCATCATGATTATTCACAGCAGGATGCGGCCCGGCTGCTGGCGGCGGCGGCGCAAGCCAAGGCATCTCTGGTTACGACGGAGAAAGACTGGGCGCGGCTTGCCTATAAGGATGCTGCCTTGGAGGAACTCCGGAAAAATACCCGGGCTCTCCCTGTAAAGCTTGCGTTTCAGGACAAGCCGGCAATTGCGGCGCTGGTGAAAGACGCTTTGATCTCGCGGAGCGTAGAACAATCACTCGTCTGACGCGGGAGCGTTGCCGTCAGTGCGCTCGCTGACCTCGCGGTGGCGCTGCAAGGCGAGCTCCGCGCTCGCATAAGCCTCCTGCAGCTCCACATTCCAGTAACGCAAATCGTCCAGGGATATGGGCGCGCCGCTGACGGCGCAGCGCACGAATTCGCCCGGCGCCACAACCTGATAGTCGCCGCTCGCATAGTTGAGCTTCGCCTCTCCCTTAACTGAAAACTTGTTCTCCAGACGGTTCATGGATATTCGGGTCCTGCCGGTGATTCCAGTGTTGCTAAAGATAACCATTGAGTGCGGCTTTTGCCAGCAGCCTCCTTAAAACAAAGAGCCCTGCGGTCCGCTGCCCGGTTTTTTTCCTCCCCTTCGCGGCTGCGCCTTGGAGGAAACGGTATTTTCGCCAGCGGCTACCGTCACACAGCCATCAGCGAATTCCAGCTCCAACGCATCGCCCGCCGACACGCCGGCGGCGCGGCGCACCATCGTACCCGACGCATCGCGCACCAGTGCGAAACCGCGCGCCAGCACGCCCTTGTGGCCGAGCGAGGCGAGCAGCTGACCGCGCGCGTCAATAGTTTCGCGTTTGCGCCGGACCAGTTGGCCGATTGCGCGAACCGCCCTTTGTTCGAGCAGTAGAACTTGCTCGCGATTGCGCACCATGCGCTGGCGAAGCAGATGCGGGCGCACCCGGCCTGATTGCCGTTCAAGTCGCGAGCGATGGCGCGCCGCATTCGACTTGAGCGCCAGGGGCAACCGTCCCGCCGCGGTATCGAGCTGCTGCCGCGGCAAGGCGAGCAGGTCTGGGAGGCGCGGCAAACCCCTGCCAGCGGCGGTCAGGCCCGCGCGGCGCTGCTCGAGCACGCGGCGCAGCGCAATCATCTGCCGGCGCGCCAGCTCCTGCGAGCGCGCCAGCAATTCCGAATATACCGGAACCGCCCATTCCGCTGCCTTGGTTGGCGTCGGCGCGCGGGCGTCGGAAACAAAATCGATAAGCGTCCAGTCGGTCTCGTGACCGACCGCTGAAATCAACGGGATATCGCTCATCGCGGCGGCGCGGGCGACAATCTCTTCGTTAAAACCCCAGAGATCTTCAATACTGCCACCGCCGCGCGCCACGATCAGCACGTCGGGCCGGGGAATGGCATCGCCCTCCTTCAGCGCGTTGAACCCGGCGATGGCCGAGGCCACTTCGGCGCCACAGCTTTCGCCCTGCACCCTGACCGGCCAGACGATCACCTGTACCGGGAAGCGTTCGTCAAAACCATGCAGCATGTCGCGTATGACCGCGCCGGTCGGCGATGTAACGATGCCGACAGTGCGCGGCAGAAAGGGCCGCCGCTTCTTGCGTTCCTCATCGAACAGCCCTTCGGCGGTCAGCTTTTTCTTCAGTTTTTCAAGCTGTGCCAGAAGCGCGCCGACGCCCGCGGGCTCCAGCGATTCGATAACGATCTGGTAGCGGCTCTGGCCGGGATAGGTGGTCAGCCTGCCCGTGGCGATAACCTCCATGCCCTGCTCCGGCTGGACCTTGAGGCGCGCTGCCTGGCCACGCCAGATCACGCCTGAAATCACCGCCTTTTCATCTTTCAGATCGAGATAGACATGGCCCGACGCGGGACGCGAAATCCGGCCCAGCTCGCCACGCACGCGGACATAGGCGAAATTATCCTCAATCGATCGCTTGATTGCGAAGGAAAGCTCCGAAACAGTGAACTCGGCGATGTTCCCGGCCGGCGGCTGCCCGATTTCGTCGGCTTTTTCCACGGCGCGACTTTCCTCCTGTTTGCCTGATGCAAAAGCAATGTTAGATCATCTGCCGAGTCACTCTGCAATCGCGTGACGCGATTCTCAACAGGACCTGAGCCCATGAATATTCTTCTGATCGGATCGGGCGGCCGGGAGCACGCGCTGGCCTGGGCGCTTTCGGCCAGCCCCTTGCTCGATACGCTTTATTGCGCGCCGGGAAATGGCGGCATCTCGGAAATCGCCGAATGCATGGCGCTGGATACCAACGACCATGAGGCGGTTGTGGCTTTCTGCAAGGACAAGAATATCGCTTTCACCGTTATCGGGCCGGAGGCGCCGCTGGTCGCGGGCCTCGTCGACGATCTGGCGGCTGCTGGTCTGAAGGCATTCGGCCCCTCAAAGGCCGCGGCGCGATTGGAAGGATCGAAAGCTTTCACCAAGGACCTGTGCGCGAAGCACGATATCCCGACCGCCGCCTATGGGCACTTCACCGACGCGGAAGCCGCCAAATCATACATCCGCGAGCAGGGTGTTCCGATCGTCATCAAGGCGGACGGCCTCGCGGCGGGCAAGGGCGTCACGGTTGCCGAGACAATAAGCCAGGCCTTTGAAGCCGTCGACGACTGTTTCGATGGGCGCTTTGGAGAGGCTGGCGCAGAAATCGTGATCGAGGAATGTCTGATCGGGGAAGAGGCGAGTTTCTTTGCCCTTGTCGACGGCAAGACCGCCATTCCGCTTGTAACAGCCCAGGATCACAAGCGCGCCTTTGATGGCGACAAGGGCCCCAACACCGGCGGCATGGGCGCCTATTCGCCTGCACAGGTTATGACCGAAGCGCTTTGTGCGCGGACAATGGACGAAATCATACTGCCGACAATGGAGGGTCTGGCGGAGGCGTGCACACCCTTCAAGGGAGTCCTCTTTGCCGGTTTGATGGTCACCAAGGATGGCCCGAAACTCATCGAGTATAACATCCGCTTCGGTGATCCAGAATGCCAGACGCTGATGATGCTTCTGAAGTCCGATCTGCTGCCGGCGCTTCTGGCGACCGCCGATGGCGAGCTTGACCAGGTCGATATTCGCTGGCGCGGCGATATGGCCGTCACCGTCGTCATGGCCGCCCGGGGCTATCCGGGGGCCTATGAAAAAGGCTCGGAAATAGCCGGGCTGGAGGAGGCCGCAAGCGATCCCGACGTGGAGATTTTCCACGCCGGCACCGAGCTGCGTGACGGCAAGATTATTGCCGTTGGCGGGCGCGTTCTCAATGTGACGGCGCGCGGCGGCACGGTGCGCGAGGCGCGGGACAAAGCCTATGCCGCCGTTGCGAGCATAGACTGGCCGGAAGGCTTCTGCCGTTCGGACATCGGCTGGCGGGCGCTGCAGCGCGAGGATGCCGCCGCGTGAGCGCCCTGCCCGACCTGTTCCCCGGTTTTGAAGTGCACAGCTTCAAGACGACGGGCGCGGAGATTTTCGCCCGCCTCGGCGGCTCGGGCCCGCCGCTGCTTCTGCTGCACGGCTATCCGCAGACCCATGTCATGTGGCACAAACTGGCCGGTGAACTGGCGCAGCATTTTTCCCTCGTGATCCCGGATTTGCGCGGCTACGGGCAAAGCTCCTGCCCGCAGAGCGACGCCGAACATCTGACCTATTCAAAACGCGCCATGGGCGCGGACATGGCGGAAGTCATGACCGCGCTCGGTCATGACGAATTCGCCGTCGCATCGCACGACCGGGGCGGTCGCGTCGGCTACCGCATGGCGCTTGACGACAAGCAACGCCGCATCACGCGCCTCGCGGTTCTCGATATCGTGCCTACCTGGTTCGTCTGGCAGGAGACCGCGCATATTGCGCTCGGCAAGTTCCACTGGCCGTTTCTGGCGCAACCCTCGCCACTTCCGGAAAAAATGATCGGCGCGAACCCGGTCCTCTGGCTCGAGCATCTGATGGCGGCGTGGAGCGGCGCGGGCGATCTTTCCGCCTTTGCCGATCCCGCGATGGAGCATTACAGGGCAGCGATCTCGCAGCCTGAGCGGATTCACACCGGCTGCGAGGACTACCGCGCGGGCGCAACCTGCGATACCGCCTTCGATGCCATCGACCGCGAAGCGGGGCACAAAATCGCATGCCCCGTCCTGGCGCTTTGGGGAGAGAGCCGCAAGAAGGGCTTTGTAAGCGGGTCGCTCGATATCTGGCGCGAATGGTGCCGCGAACTTTCCGGAGAACCCGTCGCCAGCGGTCATTTTTTACCTGAGGAAAACCCTCAAGATACGCTTAAGGCATTGTTGCCCTTCCTCAAGGCCGGTTAGGTCACGCGGCATGAGCACGTCCAAACACAGTGATGAAATGGCCGCCGGATCTCCCCCGGACGGGATAGGTCTTGCACTCGGCGGCGGAGGCGCCCGGGGCCTGGCGCATATCCTGGTTCTGGAGGTGTTCGACGAGCTGGGACTGAAACCGGCGATGATCGCCGGCACCAGCATCGGCGCGATTTTCGGCGGTGCTTATGCGTTGGGGCTCACGGCCGGGGAGATTCGCGAACGCGCCGAGACAATTCTGACCAACCCGGCGGAGATTGCCCGCCGGCTGTTTTCCGGCACGCCAAAGGACTGGATGCAGCTTTGGACGCTGCGCCCCTTCTCCGCCTCGCTGATGAATGCGGAAAAGCTCATTGAGATCGTCCTGCCCGAAGCCGCCACCGCGCGGCTGGAGGAGGTAAAAGTGCCCTTCCGGGCCGCGGCAACGGACTATAGGGAGCAAAAGCTCGTGATCCTGGAAACTGGCAATCTTGGCAAGGCCATCGCCGCCAGCATGGCATTGCCGTCCATCTTCCGCGCCATCGAGCATGACGGCCACGCGCTCGCCGACGGGGGGCTCGTCAACCCCCTGCCCTACGACCTGCTGCCTTCCGAATGCACGCCTACTGTCGCAATAGACGTGACCGGGCATCTCAGATTCCCCGAAGACCGTCCACCGACAGCGCTGGAGGCCGTACTGGCTTCCTCGCAGATAATGCAGAACGCCATTGTCCAGGAAAAGCTCAAGGCCAAGCGGCCCGATATCCTCATCCGCCCGCCCGTCGACCAGTTCCGCATATTGGAATTTTACAAGATCCGCGCCATTCTCGACGCCGCCCTGCCCATCAAGGACGAGTTGAAACGATCCCTTGAGGCCCGGCTCAGCGGCGTTCGCGAAAAAACGATCTAAGCAGCTCGCCGGCGGCCTGCTCCGCGATACCGCCATAGACCTCCGGCGCATGATGACAGGTCGGCTGGTTGAAGAAACAGGGTCCGTGTTCAACGGCACCGCCTTTCGGATCCGCCGCGCCGAAATAAAGCCGGCGGATGCGCGCGAAAGAGATCGCCGCCGCACACATGGCGCAGGGCTCGAGCGTCACATAGAGATCGCAATCGACGAGCCTTTCGCTGCCGAGGCGCTTGCAGGCGGCGCGGATCGCCAGCAGTTCCGCATGGGCTGTCGGGTCTTTCAGCTCAAGCGTCCTGTTGCCCGCCGCGCAGAGAAGCTCTCCCGCCGCCGATACAATGACGGCGCCCACGGGCACCTCGCCGCGCGCGCCGGCCGCTTGCGCTTCTTGAAGCGCTGTCTCCATCGGTTTTGGTGGCTTGCCGGAACTCATGCCTTCTGCGACCTTGCGTGCGGATAATCAGCAACAACTGAGGCAAACGGACCGGATGGGTCAAGTGGCGGGACGGCAAAAAACTCAAAAGGCGAAGAGCCCGGACGCGCCAATGCGCATCGCCAAGGCCATCGCCCATGCCGGCTTGTGCTCGCGCCGCGAAGCGGAACGCTGGATCGAGGCGGGACGCGTCACGGTCAACGGCAAGAAGCTGGATACTCCGGCCTGCCTGGTCGGGCCGGGCGACATGGTTGAGGTTGATGACAAACCCTTGCCGGAGGCGGGTCCGGTGCGGCTGTGGCGCTACCACAAGCCGAAGGGTTTGGTGACAACGCACCGCGATCCCGAGGGGCGGAAAACCGTGTTCGAGGTTCTGCCGCCCGATATGCCGCGCGTCATCTCCGTCGGCCGCCTCGATATCGCAACGGAGGGTTTGCTTTTGCTGACAAGCGACGGGGGACTCGCCCGGCATCTGGAGTTGCCCTCGACTGGATGGCTGCGCCGTTACCGGGTCCGCGCCAAGGGCGCGATCACGCAGGACAAGCTCGATGCACTTAAAGAAGGCATCGAGATAGGGGGCGTAAAATATGGTGAAATCATCGCCGCGCTCGACCGGGTCCAGGGGGCCAATGTCTGGCTCACCATAGCGCTGCGCGAGGGCAAGAACCGGGAAGTGAAGCGCATCGCCGCTCATCTGGGGCTTGACGTAAACCGGCTGATCCGCATTTCGTTCGGACCCTTTGCGCTCGCCGATCTGAAACCAGGCATACTGGAGGAAGTGAAACCGCGCATTCTGGCCGACCAGCTCGGGTCCTCGGTCGCCGCCGAGTTCGGTCTCAAGCCGTCGGGCGAAAAGGCACAGGCGGCCAAGCGAAAACCGGGACGCCGCCCGCCGGCACGGCACAAGCGCCCACGCAAATGAGAATTGTCGCCGGCAAGTTTCGAGGCGCCATGCTGGTGGCGCCAAAAGGCGACGCCACCCGTCCGACCAGCGACCGGGTGCGCGAGGCGTTGTTCAATATTCTCGAGCATGGCATCGAAGATTTCGACATTGAAGGCGCTCGCGTCCTCGATCTGTTCGCGGGCACCGGTGCGCTGGGGCTCGAAGCCTTATCGCGCGGCGCGAAATACGCCCTGTTCATCGACGACGCAGCGGAAGCACGCGGGCTGATCCGGCGCAATATCGAGAATTTACAGCTTACCGGCATCGCCAAGATATGGCGGCGCGGTGCGACGAAACTGGGGCCTGCCGGCAATGTCGACGCTTTCGATCTGGTGTTTCTCGATCCGCCCTACGGCAAGGGCCTCGGCGAGGAAGCGCTAAAATCGGTCCATGAGGGCGGATGGATCGGAACGGGAGGCATCGCCGTTTTTGAAGAACAGGCGCACGCCGAAATCGACGTGCCGGAAGGCTTTGAAGAACTCGATCGGCGGGTCTATGGCGACACGCAGATTATTTTTCTCCGGGGCCATATAGAACTAAACTAACTGACTAGCTCCCACACGCCACGTTCGGAATCTTCTGCTGCCCTTAATTTGCCTTTCTTCCTCAAGACAGTTGCAGCCCATCGCATGTCGTATTGCCACTTGAACAGTAGATCACCAGACGCTTCCAACTCTTCCCTGTGATTGCGCCAAATGTGTTTGGCGACGTCGATTAGACGGGCACGTCCTCCATAGTGCATAAGTGCGTCGACTACCCACCTCTGCAGATCATTTCTTTCAATCATTTCTTATCTCCAGACTAAGGAGCAGATGAAGTATTACCGCGATTCTTCTTTCCGCGTCTGCCAGGGCTCCAGCTCCTCGCGGCGATAGGCTTCGGCGCAATCGCCGCCGCAGCCGAGCCAGGAACCGCTTTTGAGTTCGACTTCCCAGAATGTGTCCTTGCCGCGCTGGACGTGGCGGGTGCGGCGTTCCACGGGTTTTCCCGGATCGCGAATGCTGTGAACGGTCACGCTGCCATGCTTGAGAACGACTTTGGGCGGGCCGTAAAAAGCGTCATAGAGCGAATAGGCGGCGAGCCCGGCGGCCAGAAGGCCAAACAACAGCGCCAATAGTCGAACCATATTCCCCCCGGAACAGGCCAGCCGGGCTAGCGCCGGCCGAACAGTTTTTCTATGTCGGCAAGCTTAAGCTCGACATAGCTCGGCCGGCCGTGATTGCATTGGCCCGAATGAGGCGTCGCCTCCATTTCGCGCAGCAACGCGTTCATCTCTTCAGGGCGCAACCGTCGCCCGGCGCGCACGCTGCCATAACAGGCCATTGTCGCACAGACATGATCGAGCCGTTCCCTGAGCACCGTCCCCTCGCCCATTTCGGAAAGCTCGTCGGCGAGGTCCCGGACCAGCCCGGCGATGTCGGTATCGCCAAGCAGCGCCGGCATTTCACGCACCGCGACCGCGCCCGGCCCGAAGCGTTCCAGCACGACACCGAGCGGCTCAAGCTCGCCGGCGCGCGCGGCGACGAGATCGGCCGCCGTCTCGTCTAGCTCGACCACTTCAGGGATCAGCAGCATCTGCCGCGCCACGCCGCCATTGGCGAGCGCCGCTTTCATTTTTTCATAGACCAGCCGCTCATGGGCGGCGTGCTGATCGACGATGATGATTGAGTCCTGCGTTTGCGAGACGATATAGGTGTCATGCAGCTGCGCGCGCGCCGCACCGAGCGGTGACGCCACAAGGTCGGATGCGGGATCCTCGACACCGGCGCGTGTGTCGCCACTGACCATATTCACTTCGCCAAACGGGGCCTGCGCGGCCTCGGCGAAACCCGGCGTTGCGCGCGAGCGCTGCGCCCAGCCACCGCCCGAAGGCCGGTCCGTATGGGCAAAAGCATGAGCGGCAAGGGCTGAAGCCGCCTTGTGGCCGGCGCTCTCGAGTGCTTCGCGCAACGCGCCCACCAGAAGCCCGCGCACGGCGCCCGGATCGCGGAAGCGTACTTCCGCCTTGGCCGGATGCACATTCACATCGACCTCGCGCGCCGGAACGCTCAGGAACAGGGCCAGCATGGGATGGCGGCCGCGCGGCACCAGATCGCCATAAGCCGCACGCACCGCGCCGGCGAGCAGCTTGTCGCGCACGGGCCGGCCATTGACGAACAGGAACTGCATCATCTGGTTGGCGCGGTTGAGGGTCGGAAGACCGGCGAAGCCCTCCACTTTCAATTGACCATGCGCCGCGGTTACGCGAAGCGCATCACCCAGAAAATCGTCGCCCATAATGCGCGCGAGCCGCGCCAGAACGCCTTGTCCGTCGCCAGCCATGACCGCGGGCAGCCGCAAGCTCGTTCGCTCACCGCTGGTCAGACTGAAGGCGATGCCGGGATGCGCCATGGCCAGGCGCTTGACGACGACAGATATGGCCGCCTGCTCGGCACGCTCCGATTTCATGAATTTGAGCCGTGCCGGCGTTGCATAAAACAGATCGCGGACCTCGACGGATGTTCCTGCGTTGAGAGCCGCGGGGCGAAGTGCGGTCTTCTCGCCGCCTTCAATACGGATTTCCGCGCCCTCGCCGCCGCCCCGCGCCCGGCTCTGGATCGTGAGTCTGGCGACCGAGCCTATTGACGGCAGAGCCTCGCCGCGAAAGCCGAGCGTATCAATCGCGAAAAGGTCGTCGCCGGCAAGCTTCGAGGTCGCGTGCCGCTCCACGGCGAGAGCAAGATCAGCGCCGTCCATGCCGCCGCCATCGTCAATGACCCGCAAAAGTGTAAGACCGCCGCCGGAGGAAACAATGTCGATGCGCGATGCGCCGGCG
This sequence comes from Hyphomicrobiales bacterium, assembly GCA_021775575.1. GTDB lineage: Bacteria > Pseudomonadota > Alphaproteobacteria > Rhizobiales > Methyloligellaceae > JAJFHO01. Next base: position 7,708 of record JAJFHO010000143.1, on the reverse strand, counting down.
TCGATGGCATTCTCGACGAGTTCCTTCACAGCACTGGCCGGCCGTTCAATGACCTCGCCCGCGGCTATGCGGTTAATGAGCGATGGTGGGAGTTGCCGGACGGCCACCCCGTTCCTCCTCAAGATCAGGATTCAAGATAGCGCCGCGTCAGAAGCTTGCCGGCCTCCACCGCCGGTTGATCGAAAGGATCGACGCCCAGCAGATGCGCGGCAAGAATCGTCTCCAGCATGAAATGCATCATGAGACCGCCGAGGGCCGCCTCGTCAAGCGATTCGATGCCGATTGTGCGAACCGGCCGCCCGGCCCGGATCAACGCGTCGGGTATCGCGCGCTGCTGAGCCGCCACCAGATCGCCGGCGCTGCGGCCGCCGAGATAGGCCGCTTCAGCCTGTTCGGCGAGCTCGGCATCGATGCGCGGGCCGGTGCCGGCGCAGCCGGCCTGCAGAATCGTGATCATATGATCGCGGGGGCCGTCGAGAAATAGCTGCAACTGGCTGTGCTGATCCACCGGACCGAGAGCGGCCGCCGGCGTCGTGCCCTCGCCTTGCTTGCCGAGGCTTTCCGCCCAAAGCTGAACGAACCAGTGCGCGAAACGGCCAAGCCGGTCCGTATAGGGCATCATCACCAGGGCGCGAATGGCGCGCTCCTTGGCAAGGCCTACCGCAACCGCGGCGCCCAGCGCCGGAGCGAAATCGCCGGGCGCATCCAGTTTGAGCATGGCGTCAACGACGTCAGCCGCGCCCTTGCGCAAGGCCGCCGCGTCCAGACCACGCGCCAGCGCGGGGAGCATGCCGACATTGGTCAGGGCGGCATATCGACCGCCGATGCCGGGATGATGATCGAGCACGGGAATGCCATGCGCCGCGAAAAGGCTGCGCAGCCCGTTCGGTGCAGCGGCGCTTTCGGGCTGGCTGAGCCCCAGAAACAAGTCGGGAAGGCGCGCGCCAAAACCAGCTTGTCTGACCGCCTGCATAGCGGCCATGGCCTGAACCAGGGTTTCCAGCGTGTTGCCGGACTTCGAGATTACGACGAAGCGGGATCGCTCCAGGTCAAGGCCTGCGAGCATCCCCTGCAGCGTGCGCGGGTCGAGATTGTCATAGAAACGGGTGCGCGGACGGCGTTCCTGCCCCCGTGCCTGGTCGCCGGGAATGAACCAGCCGCCGAGCTGGGCTATGGTCTGGCCACCGAGACTTGAACCTCCGGTCCCGAAGAAAATGAGCGTTCGGGCGTCATCGCACAGCGCCTCAAGCGCCGTCTTCGCCTCGCTCAAATCGTCTGTCCATTCCGGGGCCCGCAGCAGCGGCAATGTGTTGTCCGCATATTGCGTTTTAAGCGAATCGAGCGCAGGCACGAGCTTCTCAAGCCATCGCGCCAAAGACGCGTCGCTCAGGCCGGACACGCCGATGGCCGGCTCAAGGCAGCCGTCGATGCTCTGGTCGTAAGCCATGCTGGAAGCCCCCGCAGTCCCCGATTGCCGCGGAACCTAACAAATGGCGGCGCGCCGAAACACTAATTTTGTCCGGCGTGGAGAAAATACGCCGCCTAGCCCTCGGTCGGCTTCTTCTCCGCCTTGCCCGGCTTGCCGACAATCGTGACGATGAGCCCGTCGGCCTGCAGCAGCCTGGCGGCGACCCGCTTTAAATCTTTAAGCGTTATCGCCTCGATCAGCGAGTTCCGCTTGTCGATATAGTCGATGCCAAGCTCCTCGATCTGCACCCACAACAGCTGGCTGGCGATTTTCGAGCTGGTGTCGAAACGCAGCGGATAAGAGCCGGTCAGATATTGCTTGGCATTTTGCAGCTCATTGGCGCTCGGCCCCTTCTCGGCCATGCGCTTCAATTCACCCTGAATGACCTCAAGCGACTCTTTAACAGCCGCGTTCTCCGTCGCCACGCTACCGACATAAACCGCCGCGTGCTTGTAAGGAGAGAGATAGCTGTAAACCGAATAGGCAAGACCGCGTTTTTCACGCACCTCCTCCATCAGCCGCGAATTGAATCCGCCGCCGCCCAATATGTAGTTGAGCACGTAGGAAGGAACGAAATCCTTGTCCTTGCGCTTGATGCCCTGAAGGCCGAACTGCACGACCGACTGGGGCACATTCATTTCCACGATTTTCTCGATCGGACCCGCCGGTGGCTTGATTTCGGCCACCGGGCGAAGATCAGATTTCTCGCCAAGACCGCCGAAGACCTTGTCCAGCACCGAACCAAGCGTCTTGGCGTCGATGTCGCCAACAACGGAGATCTTGAGCGTGTCGCGGGTTAGCACGCGCCGCGCATAGTCTTTCAGGTCATCGCGCGTAATTGCCGCAACCGATTCCGCGCTGCCCTTGAGCGGGTTGGAATAGGGATGGCCTTCGAAGGCCAGCCGGAACCATTCCCGCGACGCGACCTTGCGCGGATCGTTAAGGTCGAATTTGAGACCGGTCAAAATCTGTTTCTTGATACGCTCCAGCGCAGCCTGGTCGAAGCGGGCCTCGGTGAGGGCGAGCCGCAGCATTTCGAAGCCGGCTTCGCTATTCTCCGTCAGAGTCTGGAAGCCGCCGGCGAAGGCGTCGCGTGAAGCATTAAACTCCATCCGGATAGCGATTTCCTGCATCCGCTCCTGAAAAGCCGTCGATGTGAGATCGCCAGCACCCTCGTCCAGCATTCCGGAAACGAAATGCGCCAGGCCCTCCTTGCCTTTCGGATCCTGAGCCGCGCCGCCCTGAAATCCAAACCGCATCGCAACAAGCGGCACATCGTGATTTTCGACCAGCCAGGCCTCGATGCCGCCAGGACTGACGACTCGCTGGATCTTGATTGATGCTTCAGCCGACACGGCACTCATCCAGATCAGCGCGAAGGTGGCCGCCGCGAAAACGGTCCGGCACAATGCCGGACCGATGTGAGGAAATGTGCATTTGAGTGATCTTGACGGGTTTCCCATAATGGTCTCTACGATTTCCGTGCTTCATCATTGCCCTTCTTCGAGCGTTTGGTCGCCTTCTCAACCGGCAGGAGAATACCGGTGATGGATTGCTTCTCGATCAGATGCTTTTGCGCCACGCGTTTCACGTCCTCGACGCTGACTTTCCGTAACCGCTCCGGCCAGGACTCAACATCCGCGACCGTTCGTCCCGACGCCAGCGCCCAACCATAACGCCGGGCCAGGCTGGACTGACTGTCGGAGCCATAAATATGGCTGGCAATGGCGTCCATGCGGGCCCGGTCCAGCTCTTTTTGCGTTATGCCGTTTTCGCGGACATCGGCCAGCACCTCGTCAATGGCGGCTTCGACCTCGCTGATCGCAACCCCCTCCGCGGCGACGGCATAAACCCCGAGACGTCCCGAATCGAGACCGGAACCGCCATACCATCCGCCGGCATCGGCGGCTTTCTTCTTCTCCACGACCAGTGACTTATAGAGGCGGCTCGTCGTGCCCGAGGTTGCCACTTTCATAAGCAGCTCAAGCGCTTCGGCCTCGCCGGGCTCCGCGCTCGAATAGGCCGGCGACAGATAGTAGCGCTGAATTGTCGCGCTCCCGGCGCGGGGGTCTTCAAGGGTTACACGCACCGGCGCGGCATGTTTCGGCTCGCGCGGACGCGCATCCCGGACACGCTCGGCGCGCGGTTTGGCCTTTCCATAGGTCTTCTTGGCGAGTTTGCGCACCTCCGCCTCGGTGACGTCGCCGGCAACCACGAGAATGGCATTGTTGGGCGCATAGTAGCGCTGGTAGAATTTGATCGCGTCGGGCTGTTCAAGTTCCGCGATTTCATGCTCCCAGCCAATGACCGGCACGCCGTAAGGGTGGGACTGGTAAAGCGCCGCCATCATTTGCTCGCCGAGAATGCTGGACGGGCTGTTATCGACACGGGAACGGCGTTCTTCCAGGATCACTTTGCGTTCGGTCAGGACGTCTTTTTCAAGCAGACGCAAATTTTCCATCCTGTCCGCCTCCATCTCCATGATGAGCGGCAAACGGTCCTTCGCGACCCGCTGGAAATAAGCGGTTGCGTCATGGCCGGTAAAGGCGTTGTCCTCGCCGCCATTTCTGGCGATAATTTTCGAGAAGTCCCCGGGAGCGATCTTTTCGGTACCCTTGAACATAAGATGTTCGAGGAAATGCGCGATACCCGACTTGCCGGGCTTTTCATCGGCGGCGCCGACACGGTACCAGACCATATGCGTGACTACCGGAGCTCGATGGTCGGGAATAACTACAACCTCCATGCCGTTGCCGAGCTTGAAATGACTCGCGCGCGCCTCGGCCATTGCAGGGCGCACCGCCCCCAAAATGGCGCCCGCGGCAAAAACGGCAAATACCGCCATAGCGCTGGCACGCAAGAGTGCAGGTCCGGTAAAGCTGTCAATCATTTCAGATACCTCTATCGCCACAACAGCCGGGCGATGCATAGCTTGGCTGGCAGTACGCCGAGCATCACCCGTTCAGTCTTCCAATCACGCCTCTTACTAGGTGATTCACGTAAGTGTAATTATCAAGACCGCGCCAGTTAATTCGCCGTAAGGTTCGTTATGACGCGCGAGACCGGCTGAGTCTGGATAACAATAGGACGATCCGCCAAATCCGCTCCATTCAATTCGGCGTCATACTTCGCGCGGCGGCTTGCTTTGCGCCTGGCCTTGGCAAACCGGAATTGCATTCGAAATCCGACGAATTCGCAAAAGAGACGAGGCAATGCCTAGTTTTGAGTCTGCTTCGTTTGGCTGCGCCACGGACTGGGCAGCTTTTTCTCCGTGCTCAACCCGTCATCCTGCTCGACCACCTTGTCCGGCGAACCATCCGCCCGGATATCGTCGATCAAATCTTTTTTGCCAATGAAACCTTCGCAGCCAAGCAGAGGATCGCTAAGCTTTTCGAATTCCTCGATACTCGACTTCTTTTCGAATTTGGCGTCGCCGCAGCGTGTCTTTTTGGCCTTTGCCGCCAACTCTTGCTGTCTCAACTCAGCATCGGGATCATTCGGCCAGCTTTCCGGACTGGCGACGCTCTGGCCCGGTCCGGGCGCCGGCAATTCGCGTTTCGGCGGCAGAATGAGCGGCGCACGGTCGGCGACCTTCTTTTCCTGCTGCTTGGGCTTCTCGCCAAGACCGACCGCCTCGAAAACCTTGCCCTCGAACTGCACTCCGCCGCAACCGCCAAGAACAAGCGTGGCGGCGAGCAGCGGCGCAGCTAGAAGCGATCTGAGATGGCCTGAACCTTCACGCATTATACTGGTTTGCCCCAATCCGGCGGCGTATTGCTATCGGCGCGCCATCCGTCCCGGCCTTAAGAGGGTTTTGAGACCTTTTTATGACTGCCGAGGAAGGACTCATACAACAGTCCCGCCACACCGGCAACGATCGCCATATCGGCAACGTTAAAAACATACCAGTGATAGCCGAAGGCGTGGAATGAAAAAAAGTCCGCGACGGCCCCGTAGACAGCACGGTCTATAGCATTGCCGATAGCTCCGCCGATGACGAGACCAATACCGGTCGCACCGATGGCGGTGCGCGCATTCGCCAGCCAGACTGTCAGCCCGGCAACGGCGGCGGCGGCGACAGCGATGAGGATCAGCCGGCCCGTCGCGCTGCCCTGCGGAAACAAGCCGTAGCTGATGCCCGGATTCCAGACCATGACAAGGTCCAAGAAAGGCATTATCTCGACATCGCCCTTCCCTTCAATCCGGTAAATGTTGAGCATCCACCATTTGTGCGCCTGATCGGCGATCAACGACAGGATCGCGGCCAAGAAGCCGAGCCGGCTCGCCGGCCCCCACAACCAACGTCGCGCCATATTATCCGCCATCGGGCCAGCTCACTCCGCCGCGTTCCGGCGGGCATCATATTGGCGGACGGCTTCCGCATCGCGCGGCGTCAGGCCAGGGAAGTCCGCATCGGAGCCCACATCGGGAAGAATTTTCCACGAACGGGCGCATTTGCTGCCCAGGGCCTCCCTCGTTACCACGGCGATACCGGGCGCCTCCTCAAGGCGAAAAGCGTCCGCGGGCCCCTCGTCATTGGTCCAGCTCGCCGCGCTGGTGATGGCGATTTCGGCCCAATCGACATCGGCGACCGCATTGAACAAGGCCTTGTCGGCGATATAAATCTCGGGCGTGGCCTCAAGGCTTGAACCGATACGCTTTTCGCGCCGCTCGATTTCAAGCGCGCCCGTCACCACCCGGCGAACCTGCCGGACCTTGCGCCATTTGGCGGCAAGGTCCTCGTCGCGCCAGCTTTCCGGCAGATCTGGAAACTGGCGCAAATGGACCGAAGATTCATCGCCTGGAAAACGCGCCAGCCAAGCCTCTTCCATGGTGAAACACAGCACCGGCGCAAGCCATGCGGTGAGACAGGAAAACATTTGATCGAGAACGCTCAGGCAGGAGCGGCGCACGATCGAATCATAAGGGTCGCAATAGAGTGCGTCCTTACGTATGTCCAAATAGACGGCCGACAGATCGACGGTGCAGAAATTGAACAGCGTGGCAAAGATGCGCTTAAAATCGAAGGCGTCATAGTCCTCGCGCACCCGCGCATCGAGCTCGCTCAGCCGGTGCAGCATGTAGCGCTCAAGTTCCGGCATATCTTCAGGCTCGACGGCGAGCGACTTTTCATAGTGATGCAGATTGCCCAGCAGGAAGCGGATCGTGTTCCTGAGCTTGCGGTAGGCATCGACATTCGATTTGAGGATTTCAGGGCCGATGCGCAAATCTTCCCAATAGTCGGAACTCACCGCCCAGAGCCGCAGGATTTCCGCGCCCGACTGTTTGATGACATCCTGCGGGAACACTTGATTGTTGAGAGACTTGGACATTTTCCGTCCGTCCTCGGCCATGACGAAGCCATGGGTCAGCACCGCCTCATAAGGCGCAGCTCCCCGCGTGCCGCAAGATTCCAGCAAGGACGACTGGAACCAGCCGCGATGCTGGTCGGAGCCTTCGAGATAAAGCGAGGCCGGCCATTTGAGATCGTCGCGTCCCTCTAGCGAGAAAGCATGGGTGGAGCCTGAATCGAACCAGACGTCGAGAATGTCATCGACCTTCTCCCAGTCGCCTGGGTTTTCGACGATGCCATCCAGGAACCTCTCCCGCGCCCCACCGGCGAACCAGGCATCGGCGCCCTCTTTTGCGAAAGCGTCCGTGATGCGCTTGATCAACTCATCCGACTTATCAAACCCCGCGCGCGGAATCACTTCGTCGCTTTGCGTATTGCGGAACACGGTGATCGGTACGCCCCAGGCGCGCTGGCGCGAGATCACCCAGTCCGGCTTGGTGTTGATCATGCCGGTGATGCGGTTCTGGCCGCTCGCCGGCACCCAGCTGGTGTCCGAGATCGCCTTGAGGGCACGGGCGCGAAGAGTGTCGTTCACACCATTTTTTGCATTCCCTGTCGTGCCTTCAGCACTCCCCGCCTCTTGAATGTCCTTATCCATCGCAATGAACCATTGCGGCGTGTTGCGGAAAATGACCGGTTTTTTCGAGCGCCAGGAATGGGGATAGTCGTGTTTGAGGCGGCCTCGGGAAAACAGGGCATCGGCCTCGATAAGAGCCGTGATGACGGCATCGTTGGCGTCGCCGAACTTGCCTTTGTCGTTGATGACGACTTTGCCTTCAAAGCCCGGCGCATCAGCTGTGAAGACACCATCGGGACCGACTGTGTAGGGGATGGTGGGGACGATGCGGCGCTGCTCCAGCGCCGCGCGGTTATCTGTCCAGATGTCA